>JBIKLJ010000241.1:0-7104 GCA_044359895.1 Pirellula sp. | reverse complement strand
GCCTCCGGCCCACGAACGTAATCTTGCAGGGGAGTCGTGTTAGCGCACCAAACCTATTGCGAAGGTGGGCACGAGGCCCACCTTCGCGTTGTAGTACGTGTAGGGTCCGGGAGATACCGGCGGCCCGGTAGATATCAGCCAAGTAGTGGGCGAGGCGACGAGGCCTGACGCCTACTTCTTTCCGCTCTTGTTCGAGGAAGCAGCGTTCCCGTCAGACAATCCAGATTCCTTATTGTCGGATTTAGGCTCTTCCGAATCTTTCCCTTCGTCATCCTTTTTGATGACCTTGGGCAGATCCTTGCCTTTCGCAATGAATTTCATGGAAATGCTATTCACACAGTGGCGGATGTTTTTGGATGTGTAGCGTTCCCCTTCAAAGACGTGGCCCAAGTGCCCACCGCAGTTTTTGCACATGATTTCGACACGAACGCCGTCGGCATCCACTTCTCGGGTGACCGCATCCTTGATTTCGTCGTCGAAGCTTGGCCAGCCGCAGTGGCTTTCGAATTTGTGCGTGCTGTTGTACAGCGGGGCGTTGCATCGTTTGCAGATGTAGATTCCCTCGGCTTTGTGGTCGGTGTATTTGCCAACGCCCGGCCGTTCGGTTCCCTTGCGAAGGATGACGTATTGCTCTTCAAGGGACAGTTTGTTGAATGGATCGTCAGACATCTTTTTCGATTTGCCCTTGGAAGGAGTGGATTTCGCCTTGCCGGAGGCATCGGCGGAGGATTTCTTTTCCTCTGCTGGGGCCCCTTTTTTGTCACCTGACTTGTCGGAGCCGGTCGGAGGCTCGTAGGCGAAGGAGAAAATGGAGATACCTAAAACGAAGATGGTGGAAAGAGCAATCGCGGTTCGGTAGGATCTTTTCATGTTTGCCTCAAACGATTTTGGGTAGGTACGGACTGATTCGATTATAGCCAAAGGGAAATGGCGAATTAAGACGGAAAACGAGGATTGGCTTGACCGAAACAGGCTTTGCGGATAACTTTTTTGAAATATCGGCTTGAATTGATTGCCAGCTTGTCGATTGTGAAGCGGATGTGGCGGAATTGGCAGACGCGCTAGACTCAGGATCTAGTGACTAAATACATACGGTCGTGGAGGTTCGATTCCTCTCATCCGCACTTTCATTTACCGATTGAATTGACTTTCTTTCTAGTATGCCAAAAGATTTTCTCGCTGGAGTTCTTCCCGAATACGACGTCGTCGTGATTGGAAGCGGGCTCGCAGGCATGACGTCGGCCAACATTCTGGGCCGTGCCGGACACCGTGTTTTGCTGTTGGAACAGCATTATAAATTGGGTGGGCTGGCCACTTGGTTTAAGCGACCTGGCGGACATACCTTCGACATTTCCCTACATGGTTTTCCGTATGGGATGCTCAAGAGCTGCCGAAGGTACTGGAACGATGACATCGCTTCCAACATTCATCAGCTGCATAACATTCGGTTCGACAATCCGATGTTTTCGCTGACAACGACCTTCAATCGCGAGGATTTCACGCAACTGCTGACCAGCAAGTTTGGAATCGAGCACGAGACCGTCCAAAAGTTCTTCGATACGGCTCGTAGCATGAACTTCTACGATGACCAGTCGATGACGACTCGCGAGCTGTTTGAAAAGTTCTTCCCCGGACGCGAGGATGTGGTTCGTCTTCTGATGGAACCGATCACCTATGCAAACGGTTCCACCCTCGAAGATCCAGCGATCACGTACGGCATCGTCTTCTCCAACTTCATGGCCAAAGGGGTTTTTATTTACGAAGGAGGCACCGACGACTTGGTCAGCAAGATGCAAGCAGAACTGATCAAGAACGGCGTGGATGTTCGGATCCGTTGCGATGTTTCAAAGATTTTGGTTGGATCTGGCGGCGTGCAAGGGGTCGTGGTCAATGGCAGAGAAATCAAATGCAAAGCCGTCGTAAGTAATTCCAACTTGCGATCGACCATTTTGAACATGGTTGGCACCGAGCATTTTGATCCTCAGTTCCTTGCCGACGCCCAGGCGGTTCGGCTGAACAACAGCAGCACTCAGGTCTACATGGCATTGAAGCCAGGAGTAACCATTCCAGAATCGACGGGTGATTTGTTGTTTTGTTCCACGGCGCCGTTATTCCGAACGAACTTGCTGCTCGATCGTAACATCACATCACGAACATTCAGCTTCTACTATCCGAAGACTAGGCCGACGGGCAAAGAGCGGTTTGCCATCGTGAGCAGCACGAACGCGAACTGGAGCGACTGGTCCGAATTGAATGAGGAAGAATACGAAGCGAGCAAGCAGGACTTAGTCGAAACGACCCTGGATGCCCTCGAGAAGTACGTTCCTAATTGTCGCGAGATGATTGAACATGCAGAGGCCGCGACCCCGCGCACGTTCCACCATTATACCAAGCATCAATCCGGCGCCAGTTTCGGCACCAAGTTTGAAGGGCTTGCGGTTTCGCGAGGTTTGCCGCAACAAATCAAAGGCCTCTACCATGCTGGCTCGGTTGGAATCATCATGTCCGGATGGCTGGGAGCCATTAACTATGGAGTGATCGTTTCGAACGAAGTCGATACCATGCTGTGCAAAGCAGGCACACCGATGCCCGCTGTCTAGAATCCCCAGCAATAAGAATCAATGTACGATTGCAGAAATCGGAACTACAATAGGATTGCATCCACGCTGTTCCCTCCACGAATCCCCATCCTTTCCGCTCTTTCCCAATTGAAACAAGCAGTATGACCACACGTCGACGTGCCCGAGAAGTATCCCTTCAGGTTTTGTACGAGGAGGACATTCACCCTCTTCGCGAGCTTTCGATCGCGGATGAATTCTTGGCGAAACGAATGCTTCATAACAAGCCGTTAATCGCATTTGCACAGGAACTGCTTGCGGGAGTTCGTCAGCACCGTGACGAGCTCGATAAGATCTTGACCAAGCATGCTTCCAACTGGTCGGTAAAGCGAATGACCACCATCGATCGCAATATCCTGCGCATGTCAACCTACGAGATGGTTTACGGGAGCGTTCCTGGCAGGGTCTCCATCAACGAGGCCATCGAGCTTGCGAAGCGGTACGGCAGCAAGAACTCGGGCCAGTTTGTCAATGGAATTCTAGATCGCGTTTTGCGTGAGCATACCGAAAGCAAAAAAGAGGCAGCGACCAAGGAACCAGCACCTGCGGGAAGCTAGCTGGTGAGTTGCGTTTAGGGGGTGTTGCTTTTAGGGTGAGCTCGGCACGACCGAACCCTGTCGAATCCGCGAGAAGACTTCTACCAGGCCCCATTCCACTTCGATGTTTTGATCGTGAGCAAGCTGGATAGCTTGTTCTTCAATCTGCTTCGCAGTTCGGCCTTGAAGTGGCTTGCCGTATACGGAGACCGACTGTAGCACGGGAACCATCAGGCAAGCGGCAATGACAAGTGCCCAAACCCACTCCAAATAGGCTCGTTCTGAGCGACGATCGGAAAATTGCTCACGCACGGTGTGAAGAACTTGTCCGCGGAGCTTGTCGGAGGGAACAACATAATGGGAAGCGGAACGAATCAGTGCTTCCAGGGCCAGTTGATCCTGGGCGTTCAAGGCATCGTCGTTAGGTTGGTTTTCGGAAGAGGACGGGCTATGACCCATGTTTGGCCTCTTCGCTTTGCGTCTCTTCAAACAGAGAACGTAAAGGACCCGCTAGCTTGCTCAGTGCGTATCGGTATCGGCTTGCGACGGTGGCCAAAGGCATATCCAGCAACTGAGCAATTTGAGCGAAAGTAAGGTCTTCCCAAATCTTGAGAACGACCACTTCGCGTTGCTCAATAGGCAGGGTTCTCAGCGCCAGCCAGACTTGGCGAAAGGTGTCCTCCTGTTGCAGCTGATCGATCGTGCGTCGGGTAACCAGATCGGTTAGATTGTCGATCAAAGACCAACGCTTCTTTTTACGCAGCACGACCAGAGCTTCGTTACGAACCATTCGCAGCAAATAATGCCAGGGCTGATCCGACTGGAGCAGCAAATGGACGTGCGTGGCGACTCGGATCAAGGTTGCTTGAACCGCATCTTCGGCATCATGCTGGTTGCGCGTTATGGTTACGGCGAATCGGACCAACCGCATCGACGAAAGATCGTACAGTCCAGACAGAGCTGGCGCGCCGCTCTCCGCGATTCGCTGAGCGCACATACGTACTTTATTGGACATGGAGTCGGAGATTGTCATGGTTAGAGCTTAGGATGCGCCAGTAGCCGGCAATTGTCTAACCAAATTTTCATTTTTCTCGCCTTGAAGGAGCGGTTTCGGTGCCTTGGATTTGGAACGAATCCAAATTTCACAAGATTTGTTGTGAAAAATGACTGGGCTATTGCCGATTTAGCTCAATAATGCCTTTCAAAATGATTCCGGGTTGTCTGCGTCGGACCCCTTGTGACTGGTAACTTTAGTGAAAAGCTCGGAAATGTTGCGTCAAGCGCCTGATTCGCGGACCGGAGATTCCCTCAAGGATGTGCTTCGTGGAATGCTAGCTGAATTGTCCATTCGACTGGACGTTCCCGTGGAAAGTTCTCGGATTCAGCAAGCTTTGAACGACGCGTTTATTGATTTGAGTCCCGATACGCAGGACGGGCTGACCGTAGCGTTGATGCGAGCGGCGCAAAGCATTGGAATTCGATTGGCTCCGGTCGAGATCAACGAAAACGGAATTTGGCAATTGTTGTTGGACGAGTTTTCGATTGCCATGGTCCAGCGCAACCCGGCTAGCCCAACGGCTTGGGTATTTTCCCACGTCTCAGCGAGGCATTCGGAGTCGGCAAAAATCGATCCCAGTGGCAAGGTGACGGATTCGGTTTCCAAGGCGGCATTAAAGCAAGTGGTTTCGAAGGCCGACGCACCGATTTTCTTTGTTGCCGAACCAACCTTGGTTTGCCAAACGATATCGTCGCACCACCAACCGGAAAACGACAAGATTCATCGCGTCACCAATCAGCACGGTCATGGCCATGGGCACGACCACCGTCACGATCCTATTTCGCCGCAGCGAAGAATGCTTCGTTTTCTGAAGTTTGAGACGCGAGATATTTGGTCGCTATGTATTTTTGGTTTCGTGGTCGCGGTTTTGGATCTTGCGACTCCTTTGGCGGTGGAGCAAATGGTGACCACCATCGGATTCGCCAGTTTGACACAGCCCCTTGTCTGGCTAGCTGTAGCTGTTTTTGCAATCCTAACGTTGTCGGCGGTCATCAAGGCCTTACAGTTCTTCATCGTCGAAATTCTTCAGCGACGTATCTTTGTCCGGGTGGTTGGCGATTTAGCAGAGCGCTTACCCAGGTTGCAGCGGGAATCGATGGATGGGATTCACGGGCCAGAAATGGCCAACCGCTTTTTTGACGTCATGACCGTCCAAAAAGCTACCGCTTCGCTGTTGGTAGAGGGTTTGTCGCTGATTATTCAGACGCTAACAGGTCTTTTGCTGTTGGCTCTTTATAGCCCTTTCTTGTTAGCGTTCGATATTGTTTTGGTCATGGCCATGACCGTGCTGCTATATTTCTTAGGACGTAATGCGGTTCGAACGGCGATCGAAGAATCGTTGGTGAAGTACCGTGTGGCGCATTGGTTACAAGATGTGATTGGAAATCCGATCGCCTTTCAGGTGCATGGCGGTGGCGAGTTGGTAGTCGATCGGTCGAACCGATTGACGGTGGAGTATCTGGCGGCTCGCCGAAAGCATTTTGTGGTCTTGATGCGTCAGACCCTTTTTGCGTTGATGTTGTACGCGGTTTCGATATCCGCGATCTTGGCGTTGGGAGTTTGGCTGGTTCTGTCTGATAGTCTTTCGATGGGGCAGCTGGTCGCGAGCGTGTCGGTGGTGGTCGTGGTGGTTGGCGCATTTTCCAAGATTGGAAAGTCGCTCGAGTCCTTCTATGATCTGATGTCGGCAGTCGATAAAGTGGGTCACCTGATCGATTTGCCAACTTTGCCACCCTCGCGTTCGTTGGATGCAGGTGTCGGTCCGGTGGATGTCCGCTTTCAATCGCTGGAGATCCAAGGACGCGGGCATCACAGGATTGCGATTGGCGATCTGAAAATCGAAAGTGGACATCGCTTTGCGATTGCTGGCGAGGGAGAGTGCGGCAAATCCGCACTCATGCACACCTTATGTGGATTGCGAGCCCCTTTCAATGGGGCGGCCGAGATTGGTGGAATCGATTCGCGGGAGGTCAACCGGTTCGCAGATGGATCGATGGTTTCTTTTGCGTCCGACATCGAAATCTTTCACGGTACTTTTCTAGAAAACATTTCCCTGAATCGCATCTCCGTCACCTCCGCAGAGGTTCGAGAAGCTCTGCAATTGGTCGAGATGTGGGATGAATCGCTTGGGCTTCCTAACGGCCTGGAGACCATGCTTCAAAGTGGTGGCTTTCCCCTGAGCGGAAGCCAAGCCGCGCGATTGATGATCGCTAGGGCAATTGCGACACGCCCTCGATTGCTGTTGATTGACGGAACGCTGGATCGTTTGCCACCCAAGATGCGGTCCAATATTTGGAAAAATCTCAGCAATCGCAAGCAACCATGGACGCTCCTTGTGGCGACTCACGACCACGAGATTATCGACCTTTGCGACGGTCACAAAGACTTGCTCGCCAACGGATCAGGACACTAAAAGATGATGACGGAAACACAAGTCAGCCCCGAAGCCAAACCAAGCGATTCGCATTCCGTCCCGAAGCGAATGATCCGACTTCGACCCACTCAGAGCCTGGGTGAGCGATTTCCTGCGATGCATTTGGTTCGCTCCAGTTGGTTCGCCAGGGTGCTGTCGCGATTGATGTTCATTATCCTTGTTGGATTGATTTTGGCGGGGATTTTTCTTCCTTGGCAGCAAACTTCAAGGTGCGAAGGGGAAGTCGTTGCGCGACTTCCTCAGCTTCGTAGCCAAAGCGTTCAAAGCGGAACCAAAGGCGTTATCAAGAAACTGATGGAAGGTCTCCGAGAAGGAATGCCAGTCAAGGAGGGTGATCTCATCATGGAAATCGAACCCTATTCGAAGAACCAGTTCTTGCAGCTGGAAACGCAAAAATTAGGATACGAAAACCAACTTCGATATAGCAAGGAACAGCTGCAGAATACAAAAGACCAACTT
>JBIKLJ010000240.1:0-7157 GCA_044359895.1 Pirellula sp. | reverse complement strand
GTTGTAAGTCCTCGCGTACGTTGGTGATCGAACGAAAACGTCAGTCCACTTCAGGCGTGAGTAATCGACGGGGTTGCGTGTGTCGACGCGCGTGCCACATGGATAGAGCGAACTTCGCATAACGAACAGGCCTCCTTTGAGTTTCCGAGCGGCGGGAGGAGCCTGACGAAGCGCAGCAGAAACCCCTCGCGGTGGAGGGGCATTCCAGCCATTCATTGCCCTTATTAAGGGCCGCATCATTTGGCATTGGCACCTTGGCGGCTAAACCAGGTTGCCGGGCGTGTCATCGGGCCAATCCCTACACGCCGCTCGTGATACAAAATTAAGTTGTCATCGTCCGCCGGAAGCGTCGTTAACAGTTCCGCAGGACATTCATGATCATACGATCGTCGTTCTTTGAGGGCAACAGCTCAATGGAAAAAAATACAAGAAGCAAAAAGTACGCGACGCTAACACACATTATAGATGTTCGTCGCGTTCTCCTGCTTGCAGCGTTGCAGCTGCCCCCTCGCCTCACATAGCCGAAGAAGTGTGCTCGCCGGTCGCTCCTCGGCAAGTCGTGCTGACCATCCCCAAAAGCCCAATGGACTTACCCTTCCACCATCACCTTCGCTACGCCTGCGGCCTTGGCGAAATCATCTTCGGTGACCAGCAGGTAACTCTGCTGTGCAATGCGAGGCGAGTTGCCAAGCCAAGAGCAGACCACATGCAGCGGGAATCCATCTGATTGCTTAATGCCGACTGCGAGCAACCTTCTTTCACAAGGGCGAGAGTGAGGCAATCTCGTCTTTGACTGCGTGGTTACCTTCGCCCATCGATACGATCTCCGACCCTCTCATCGACGCATTCGGTTGGTTCCGAGAGTTGGGAATCAACCGTCGCAATTGACTGGCCTGAGGGCGAGTAGAATCTTGTATACGAGAGATGCGCCATCCTCTTCACGGAGATCAATCAATATTCACGCCCGTTAAAGCATCTAGCTAGATTGCCCGCCGAAATTGACCTGTCTCGGCCATCCTCTTGAAATGCTCGACGAGTTTGCGGGCAAGCCAAGAGTTATCGAGTCGCA
Source organism: Pirellula sp. (assembly GCA_044359895.1). Lineage (GTDB taxonomy): Bacteria > Planctomycetota > Planctomycetia > Pirellulales > Pirellulaceae > JBKCUI01. Next base: position 6,088 of record JBIKLJ010000240.1, on the reverse strand, counting down.
AGCCGACTTCGATATTCCTCTCTTGGCCGGCTTCGGTGAAGTTTGCGGACGAGACAAATACATCACTCTCGTCAACAACGACGCACTTCGCATGTAGCGAGGATCGAATGGGAATGTCGTCTGATACACTACGTGGATCGTAGTAAACGGTCGGCAGACGCGAGCCTTTCGGCCATTGATGTGACTTGAATCGCTCGACGTAACGCGACACGAGAATCTCTGACTTTGTCGTATCACCATCTCCTCGCGAAATGTTGAGAAACAGCTCGACCTGCAACTCTGGTTTGGAATCCATGCGGTGCGCTAGTGCTTCAAAGACCTTTTGCCCCTGATAAACCGCATAACCGATCGCCGTCGTCGTCAAGAGCTCTGCCATATTCAGCAAAGCATTTCCGTACAGGTAAGGCTCTGAGGTCGTGGTTTCCAAAACGAGGTCATCGCAGGCCATCTCTTCCGATGCCCTCAACTGGTTGCGAGCCCACCACATAAGTGGATTCCACCACATGAAGACAACTGCAACCCATTCGATCCATCGAAACCAGTGGTCGCGGCGTCTGATATGTGCCATCTCATGAGTAACAACTAATTGCAAATCGTTAGAACTCAGTTCTTCGACCGCATGCGATGGAATCACGATGACGGAACGACCTGCCATCCACCAAACAAACGGAGCGATGTCAGCTCGCATAACCAGAATCTTGGGGTGCAGTCGCATACCAAGGCGTCTGGCCACTTGAGCGGAAAGACGACTGCTCAAATCCTGATGGATGCTTGAATTGGAATCTAGCAATCTGTGAAATCGTATTATTCGAATAGCCGAAACGAAGCATAGTATTCCGCTGAAGATTGCCCAGGAATAAATCGCAGCAATGATGCATGGCATCATTGCTGCGACGAAAGCCGAATCACTGGCTGTTGACTCTGCTCGCGATAAAAACCCTGACAGATCGGTTAAATTGCCTTCCGTAAAGGCTGATGCCTGCGAGATGGGTGGAGTAGCTTCAGCCAGTTTGTCGTTTTGAAGAAGGATTCCGTTTGCAGCGTTCGGGAGCTCAAGTACAGGAATCGAAAATAATGGTGGCGTTATCAACTTGATCAATACGATAGCCCAAAGAAGATGCGACAGCGCAGGTGCACGAAATCGCTGTTGCACCAGCAATGCAAAAGAAGCCAGAAGGAAGGCGACAACAAAATTGCTAAGAGTTGTATGAACAAGGAATTCAACCACGTTTCCTCGCCTCCTCGAGTAGCTTGCGAAGACGATCGATTTCCGCTTTGTCAAGTTTCTTTTGATCCAGCAAGTGAGTCAGAAGTGGCGCAATCGACCCGCCGGTCAACTGCTCAGCCAAAGACTCAAGTTGGTAGGCACCGTAGGCTTCACGGGTCAGTAACGGCGAGAACAAATTCACGCCGAGGCTGCGGTCACGTTTAACAAAGCCCTTGTCTTCGAGACTTTGCAAAAGACGCTGCACAGTACCGTGCTGCGAAGTCGAAGAATCGTCATAGAGCTGTTCTCGAACCTGCCTGGCTGTGAGCGACTCAGTGCCCCAAAGCAGTTCCATTACGGCTAACTCGGCCTTTGTCAGTCGCTCCATGAATCCCATTCTCCCGAAAACTATCGATACGGTGGTTTGTCGTATTTGTACGACGTTCTGCCGTATGCGTCAACAGGCGCAAAGTTGGTCGCACTTTAATTCACGATCTTCAGCAACACATCGTCGGATGCCGCGGAGCAAAATTTCGGCGATCGATCGAAATCGAACGGACGTCGAATCATTCGGAAGTTGGTCGTCAGCGGGAAGGGAGTCGAGAGAGTAAGCGTCGATGATTCGGCCTCCATGGAAAGAACTGCGAGGGAACCGAAATGGCATCCCTCCCGGATCTATCTATGCAAAATGGCCGACGCGCGACTCATCACCCAATGCAAAAGTTCGCAACAATGGGCCTATTAGTGAGGCTGAACAGCGGAAAAAAAGAAGCCCGAGTAGTTGGAAAGGGAATTACCCAGAGTCGTTAACCCGGTGGCCAGCGATAGCTTAGAGGCAACACAGCATAACCTAGAGGCTCTGAGAGTATTTGTCTCTGATTGACCCCCAGAGAGGGTCTGTTTTGGCGAGAGTCGCGGACGGGAATCACGTCTCTCGAGAGTGGTCGAGAGCCTGAAGATTGCAGGAAAATACGAAAAAAGCTGGTGTTTTGCGTTGCTGCAAAGACACCGGCTTGATCGAATAACCTACTGCGGTCAGTTTCCTAACCAAACAGAGAAGTTGAAATTCGGGCGGACTCATTCTTGACCGCGAGGTTATGGTTAAAGGCTATCAAAGCTCCCTTGAGTGGCTTTAATGGGTTCTGGCGGCCATCACCCCTAGTCGGCAAAAACTTGACTTCTTTCAGTGGCGTGGTACAAATTACCTCCAGAGTTTCGTTTCGGGAGGTTTTTTGTACCGTGCTTCACCCTGCTCCAATTACTGCTTCTGCGCGAGCTGCCGATCTATTTCGACTGCATGGCGGGATTATGCGTATGGCTGATATCCTGCGAGGCGGAATTACTAGAAACACTCTCTATGCGATGCGAGATTCTGGGCTTGTCGTCCAGATGGCCCGAGGTCTCTATCGGCTAGCTGAAATGGCTCCGCTAAGCCAAGCCGATCTGGTGACGGTGGCGGCGAAAGCTCCACAAGCGGTGATCTATCTTGTGTCTGCACTTTCCTTCCATGAACTGACCACTCAGATTCCACATGACGTTTGGATCGCGATCCCTCGAAACAGCGAACCGCCAAGACTGAATTACCCGCCCATTCGCGTATCGCGTCTGACCGATTTGGCATTTAAAACGGGGATTGAGAAACACTCGCTCGATGGCAAAACCGTATCCGTGTACTCTCGCGAGAAGACTCTCGCAGATTGCTTTAGCCGGCGCAAGGAAGTGGGGCTCGATGTCGCGATCGAAGCTCTCAAGTTCTACATGGCGCAGGGCAACGTGAAAGTCGATCTGATCATGGAGTATGCCACAAAGCTAAGAGTTGCCAATACGATGCGTCCTTACCTAGAGGCGCTTCTATGACTCGCGACATTCCGGCTTCGGTGCGTGGGCAACTAGAGAATCTAGCGAAAAAATCAGGTCGACCTCTACAAGAGTTGATGCAGTATTTCGTCATGGAGCGATTTCTGTTTCGCCTTTCGCAGTCCGAATATGCGGATCGATTTGTGCTCAAGGGCGCGTTGATGTTCACGGTCTGGGGATCGCCTCAGATGTCTCAATTGATAGCTGCCATCGAAATGGGCGACGTCCGACGCTTGGTTGTCTATGCTGCTCGACGCTACCGGCATCTCCCGATGCCTTGGCGGGTGCTTTCGCACTCTCGCGAATCGTTTCTTGCAAGTTGTCTGACATACTGGAAACCCTCTTCGAGTGGAAAAGAAACTCGATAGCCTCTTCCAGTACTAACTATGCAATTTGTCCGAACGACGTCCCAAGAATTTTTGTTTCAGCACCTGAGAGTAGATTGGACTTGTGACGAAGCCGGTAAACGAATCCCTGAAGAAAATCGGTCATTTTGTTGCAGAAACACGCTTTCCAGCAGTCCTTTGGCCCCTTGATCCTGTAACAAAAACAAGGTACTATTTGTTACAACATGACAGGCAAAAAATCTCCCAAAAGTATCGAGTCAGCAGTCTTTTCCCGCATCAAAAAGTGGGGGCGTGGCAGCGTCGTACTTCCAGCCAACTTTTTGGACCTGGGAAGCCGCCAAGCTGTCGGAGTTGCCCTTCATCGGCTCGAAAAGACCAAATCGATCCGGCGACTGTCACGCGGCGTTTACGACTATCCGATTGACGACCCATTATTGGGCGAACTGTCACCGACCATCGAAGCGATTACCAAAGCGTTATCGCAGCGTGATCGATTCCGATTACAACCCTCTGGCGCGTACGCGTTAAATCTCCTTGGTCTGTCCGAACAGGTACCCGCAAAGATTGTGTTCCTGACCGAGGGCGAATCTCGGACGCTTAAAATTGGCCCGATGACGATCCAGCTTCGTCGCACAACGCCTCGCAATATGGCAACCTCGGGCCGGTTGAGTGGTTTGTTCATTCAAGCCTTCAGGTCGCTCGGTAAAGACCATGTGACAAAAGCTCGAATTGAGAAACTCAAGTCCACTATTCCGCTGAAACAGCGTAAAGATTTACTCAAAGACATTGCATTGGCTCCGGCTTGGATGCATTCGATCTTTCATGAGTTAGCCGAATCGCAATCAAATAGGGGTTGCCAATGAATTTAAAATTCTTGAGCCTACCTGAAACACAGCGGCAAAGAGCCATTCAGGAAGCTGCGGTGAGGCGAGGCATATCGCCGGTGATCATGGAGAAGGACTTCTGGGTTTGCTACATATTGTCGATTCTGTTTCGCTGTGATTTTGGTAAGTCGTTGGTTTTCAAAGGCGGCACATCGTTGTCTAAAGTCTTTGGCGCGATCAACCGGTTCTCTGAAGACATCGATTTGTCACTCTCACCGGAATTTCTGGATCTTCCTCTGCCTGGCTCCAGCCGTAACCAAGCCAACAAATGGATGACCCGCGCTGAAGCCGCATGTATCGAAATGGTTCGCAACACCATCATGCCCGAGTTGAGTCAGCAAGTTGCGGACGCACTGAGTACTGCCAAAGATCTTGACCGGAACCTCGAACGTATCGAATTTGAAATTGACTCACAAACCAACTCGCCTGTTTTATTGTTTCATTATCCAACGACGCAGCCATCAGGTTTCGACTATTTGAAACGCTCTGTGAAGTTGGAATTCGGCTCATTGACTGAGCAACGTCCCACGGGACAACATAAAGTATCGACCTGGTTGTCGGGCTGCTCCAGTCGCTGCTTCCATTCGTCGACGCTTCGGCCGCGGGCCTCGGTCTTGATGAAATACTCCGAGGTTAGATGCTCGCCGAGCATGCGATGCGTTTCGGCGTTGGTACCGAACAGCGAAAGGCAACCGCGATCGCCCATCGAAACACGGAGTCGAGCGTTGATAAACGACTTCCACCAGTTGGTGTCGTAAGCAGATTGAGATTCAGAATCTGCGTCATCCGTGGCTGGGTCACGCGACAAAGCCTTGCCAGTTCCGTGATGCCAGATACTTCACCTCGATCCAGCATCCCCTGATACTTGATCGCCAGAGCCATCAGTCGCGAGATCCTGGGGACACTGCTCGTTGGCTTAACCGGCTGCTCCTCGGGGCGAGGTTCTATTCGTCTGCGACCTCGGTGGGTTTTGGTGAGCGATAGTTTTTGGTGGACCGTAATACGAGTGCGATAAGCAACGCGATGATATGGCCTCCGGAGGGCCAAACTTTGGGTTTTCAAAACAGGGTTATGAAGTTAGAGGCATTTCCATAACCCCAGGGTCAAGAGACTTTGAGACTCGGGAGAGTTCTGGGTTGAGGGAGAGAAATCAGCCCTAACTGATGTCGCGCCGATTGGTGGAGAGTGGTCGCGATGGAGAGAGTTTGAGAGGCGAGAAATTCGCGAAACACTGGGAAAACAAGGGCCAGAAGCGCGAACAGGCCGACGTTTTGAGGCGTCGGCCTGCTGGTATAACATGAGGGTCAAACTGCGTTTGATACCCTTAATTCAGTTGAGCAAACCGAACTCTTTTCAAACCACTCGCGAGATCTCGACTGTTTTGCGATGTTCTTCGTAAGCTGTTTCCTTGAAGCATTTTGCGACAAGGTTCGTTCATGCGACGCCAATCGAAATCACATAACCCCAGTTCCCCCCCCTCCTGACGCAATTCATTGAGCGTTGCTTTTCAGCCCGGAAGGAGCGAGGTACAATTTAAAGAAACACAACAAACGGGAGGCGGAAATGACGCAAAAAGAACTGCTGACGGCCATCGAGGCCTTGCCCAAAGAACTTCAATTCGCCCTCGCGAACTCAGTGCTGGATCGTTTGGCAGTCGAAGGTCCGCCGCCAATCTCCGAACAACTCAAAGCGGAATTTGTTCGGCGCGAAGAGGCGTTTTTTTCTGCCCCGCATAAGGGTGAATCTTGGGAGTCCGTTCGTGAGGAACTCTTCGGAAAGTGAACCGAATCCCG
>JBIKLJ010000004.1:0-62144 GCA_044359895.1 Pirellula sp. | reverse complement strand
ATTGGACTTGAAGGCTTTTGCGAATGATCGCGGCGGCGTCCTCGGAATTCGCCCCCGCGGTGCGTGCGAGTACCGTCGGCTCGCCCGCCGCGAGCGGGACAACCGTAAGGAAAGCGTACAAAAACGTGGTTATCCAAAGGCGAAATCCAGCAGCGGGAGCAACCATTTCGTGGAATCAGGGTAGGAATTACGTGAACGCGGGCAACAAAATATACAATCACGCTTAGTCTACCCGACAGAAAAGCCCTTGAAGCAACTAGTTCCCTAAAAAGCTCTGCCGTAGACCGTAAAAAGTCGCTTTGGACGCCGTTACGGTATGGCGTGCTAGGCATGGCTGACTTGCTCGATTGGGGCAATTCGGTTCGAACGGGGCTGCCGTAACTGCGCTAGCGTTTGTTACGGCCTACGGGTTACGGGCTACGGGTTACGGCTTCTGCAATCCGTGGTAAAATCCACAGATTATGGCCTTTTCATCTCAAGTAAATCGCACATCATTCCCTTTTTCAACGACGAAACGTAAAACAAATGACATGGAAAAAGATCGACCCTAAAAAATTCTTGAACACTACGGCGACGTTTTTTTCTTTCATGGCTGCATTCGCGATTGTGTCTGCTTTCGTTTCAGCCAACGGACCTCAACCTGACGATCCGCTTCCTTCCTGGAATGAATCGACGTCGAAGACTGCGATACTCTCGTTCGTCCAGCGAGTCACATCCGAAGGATCTGCCGACTTTGTTCCCATTTCAGAGCGTATCGCCGTGTTTGATAACGATGGAACTTTATGGCCGGAGAATCCTGTTCCCTTCCAATTGGCATATGCTCTCCATGTCATCAAGCAACGTTCGGCTGCAGATTCGCAACTTGCTTCGGACCCGATGGTACAAGCAGCGAATCAAGGGGATTTTGCAAAGTTGCTGGCAGGTCCACATCATGATGGCTTGATCAAGATCATGGCGCTGACTCATGCAGGAATGACAACCGATGAATTCAAAGCAAGCGTCGAAGCATGGTTAAAAGCGGCCAAACATCCAAAATTGGGACGGCCATACGACCAGCTAACTTACAAGCCGATGCAAGAAGTGCTAAGCCACCTCCGGGCCAACGGATTCAAAACGTTCATCGTATCGGGCGGGGGTGCTGATTTCATGCGAGTCTGGTCTGAACGGGTCTATGGTATTCCACCCGAGCATGTGGTTGGCTCGACGGCTCGAACTAAATTCGAAATCCGTGACGGGCAACCTGTTCTCGTGAAGACTTTGGATCAATTGTTTGTCGATGACAAAGAAGGCAAGCCCGCAGGGATCCATCAGTTTATTGGCCGCCGCCCTATTTTTTGCTCTGGGAATAGCGATGGCGATAAAGCGATGTTGGAATACACGACGATCAACAATCCACGTCCCAGCTTCGGTATGATTGTGCATCACACCGATGGTGAACGTGAGTATGCTTACGATAAGGCTCCGAAGAGTTCAGGCAAGTTGGTTGAGGCATTGGCAGACGCTCCAGCACGAGGATGGGTGGTAATGAACATGAAAGACGACTGGAAGGAAGTTTGGACTGAGGCAGCAAATGCTCAAGATCAAGGACCGCAAGTGGATTTGACCGGGAACTGGCTGGCCGAAGATATCGCAGGCGGGGGCGTGATCGATAACGCCCAGTCGACGCTGGAAATTGGCAAAGATGGTTCGGTTTCAGGCAGCACGGCCGTCAATCGCTACAGCGGCAAAGCCAAGATTGAGGGACAGAAGATTGAATTCGGACCACTCGCGACGACACGTCGAGCGGGGCCTCCTGCACTCATGGATCAAGAATCGAAGTTCACCAAAGCGCTCGAAAAAGTGGCTCGCTTTCGAATCGAAGATTCCGGGCTGCTTTATCTGATGGACGAAACAGGCAAAGACATTTTGCGGTTTTCGAAATTGCTGAAGTAAAGAATAAAGACAACAAAAACACCAGATCCCTACCCGTACGACGGACTTCCGAGTCCGTCGTCTATCACCGCCACGGACTCGGAAGTCCGTGGTACAACCGCGCAACCGAATAAGAAAAAGGTACCTGACACGAATGGCACTTAATCGACGTAACAGCATTGCCTAAAAGGATTTAACTGAGGTTGACGTGAAATGGCCTCACATGCGATGTGCTTGAGAATCTAGAGCTCTGGTGGGTAAGGTGCTAGCGTCATCCATGTCGTGTAGATCGATTGATGAAATTCACCGACTTGGTGATGCTAATTTGCTTGGAAATAGATGCCTTTGTTCGACGCGGCGATTTGCTTTAGGACCTCGACCTGTTCCATCAAACCAACGCAATCGATTTTGGCAGGTTTTTGATTCGAACGATTTGCTTGCGTAATCGCGTCTGCAAATGTTGGGTCAAACTCGCCATCGGATAGCAACACAATTCGCTCCGGTCTCAACTGCATTGCAAAAAGCATTGCAGGCAACGGATTGGTCCCACTACCGAAATGTGGCATGTCAAGCCACTCGTAGATCCTATCGATATTCTTTTTCTTGGCCAGCACCAGTCCGTTGGAAGAGGGGTCAGTATGGAAAGTGCTATCAAACAATACAACCATGAAACTTTGCTCTGGCTTAAGTTGGCCGATTGCCCTTTTCAGCGTCGCCATAACTCTAGGGAGTCGATCTACGGTTTGCATACTTCCGCTAATATCAATGACGAAAACATTTGATTTTGCCGGCGAACCAGTACCTAAGAAAGGGTTGACTCCACCCCTTACTGCAAGAGTCTGTCCTGTTGCTGCCGTTCCCGTAGAGCTAGACCGGGATGCCTTTGGGCTAGGCTTCTTTTCAACGATAAGAAGAACCGGTTCTTCGTCGCTAACGTCATCTTCCATGCGTTCGGAGGACTCATTTTCAAGACCCGACACGCTTTCATTCGTTGAATCTTTTGTTTGGGATGTTGCCTCTTCTTCTTTGCTCGTTGACTCCGACTCCGCACTCGCGACTTCGGCAGAGGCAATCACGCGGCTATCGTCACTGTCAAGATTAGCTACCTGACTGCTAGCCCCGCCCGCAGAATCTGCAGACGTTCCTTGTCCAACTTCGTTCTGGCTCAATAGCCAAACCAGCAGGAAAACACTCAAAAGCAGCCCCAGCAAAGCAGCAGCGGCGATCAACCAAAGCAAGCGAAAGCTCGCCTCAGATTCACGTATCTGTATTCGCAGCGGCGGAGGAGAAAGCGGAGGCGGTTTGTTCATTATTGCACCTGGGCATCGGATCCACGCCCGATTGGAAGGTCATCTACATCGTCGACTGGAATCAGCTGATATTCATATCCCTGTCGTATCAGGACATCCTTGAACGCTCCAAACTGCTCGAACGAGTCTGGCCATACTGCACAACTAAAAAAAGTCCCAGAGGACGCACTTCCCGCGATCGTTCCCTCAAACTCAGTGACATCTGCAGGACTCGACAAATCCCACCCTGAATCCGGACGCGGTTTCACTCGGGTTATTCCCGGAAGCGTCTTCACAATAACATGTGGAGCATAAAAATCGGTACTAGAGTTCGCCACATCCGTCACCAAATAGAGCTTCCCATACCGCATCAAACATAACAAATTCCCCTTCGAGGTGGACCGAACTTTGGGAAGCTCGGTCTTCTGCTCACGTGAATCTAACGCTTCATCGACAGCATTGGATTTTTCTACTAAAGAAGCTCTTGCCTCAATCAGTCTCTGATCAAGCTCCACCAGTTCCTTTCGCTGCTCACGAATTTGCGTCTGCAAGTCGCTCAACTGCTGACTCCTGTCGACCTGTTCCTTTACCGATTGTTCTTGTTGCTTTTTTGTCTGGTCAAGTTGAGCCTGGAGCTCCAAGATTTGCGTCTGCTCCTCGCCTACCATGGATTTCTCGAGCGAAGCAATAATCGCCTCGAGCTGCTGTCGCTCCGACTGCAATTGAGTCATCCGATTAGAGATTCGCTGTGATTCCTCTTCTGAAATCGTCGGTTGGTCGACAACAACATCGGATTGGTTTCCTCTGAATTGCAACAAGACGGCAATCAGAATGGATAGAAACATGATCCCACCAAACGCATTGCATATCGTATCTAAAAACAAATCAAGACTAGACGATGTCACTCTGGATCTGCGACGTACCATGCTTATTTCTCAACCTCGGTTCGAAGTCGAATCGATCGACCAGCCGCGAGCACGTCATAACCGAAACTGGCACCTGATTTCTCTAGTTGCGACCGAACGGCATTGAAGCTGCCCGCTGCTCCTGGGCGTACGAGCAACAAAAAATGAAGCTGACCAATCGATTGCTGATCACACCAGTCCTTCAATTTTGCCGTAGTATTGCCACCCGAAAACACCTTTCGTGAATCTCGCTGCAGATCCAAAACCTCGATCTGAAAGCGTTGAATATCCAGGACCACCAAGGAGCGACCGGCTAGATCTGCGTCTCGAAAAATAAGCGGGTTGTCAATCGTCAAGCTTCCAATTTTCGTATCGAGATACTGTAGATTTCCGATTAGCTTTTTGAGTTCGTCCCGCTTTTCTTGCGACGCAACACCCTCTTTCTGCAACTGATCGAATTCATTCTTGCTGGCGACCAAAACCTTCTGGATTTGCTGATTGACTGCCTGCGATCTCTTGGTCTGTTCCTTCACTTGCTCGATACGCTTCTGGAGCTCCGATCGCATCTCCTCAACATTAAATCGCTGGACAGCTCCGACTGAGTTATTGCGAGCGGAAAGCTGGGTGCTTCGTTGGCGTAAATCCTCAACTTCCTCTTCCAAGGATCGCATCGAAGCGCCCAATGTATCTGCCACCCGCTTTCCGTTATTCTGCCCTTCGACCGTTTTGGAAACCAATTCAATCATCATGATAATGGTCACCAGAACAAATATCCCAACAACCGATGTGATGATATCCTGGAATGCGAAAAACGATACGGAAGGGCTTTGGATGCGACGGCCGATTTTACACCTCGCGCAGTTGCTCGTAAGGAAGAATCTTGATCCTGCTTACGATCTGTTTCATGCAATAATCGTTACAGTCATCTAAGAAACGCTCTTCGGCGGTCTTCTGTGCAGTCATCCACAGCTGCAAAACAAGAGCGATCACCAAGGCAAGCAAAGTCGTCTCAAACGCAGTGCTCAATCCCGAAGTTACTTCCTTGAGCGAGCCCACGATACCGCTAATCTCAGTTTGTGAGTCCAGCAAACTGCTAAAACTTGCGATCGAAACGGACAGCCCAAGCACGGTACCGATGAAGCCTAAAACAGGAATCGCCCACAGAAATCCGTTGATCAATCCGAACGAGGTTTCATGGGCCGATTCATCCCTGTCACCAACCGAACGCAATATTTCATCCACATCCGACACCCGCCCCAGATTTTTCAAATTGGAAATCGCAGTCAGAATCCTGCTGTAAACAAGAAATCGCTCCGGGTCCTCGGCATTCGCATAAATTTGAGCAACGACCTGGTCTGCTGTCTGCGAACTCAAAACAAACTGGTGATCTGAAGGAATCGCTGCATAGCTAAGTGCTCGCCGCTGCAAGCGAAGTTTGCTGTTCTTGACGACAAGTATCACCGCACACCAAAACCCAAAGAAGATTGCTGCGTGCTGGGTTGGGCCACGTTCAATCAGCATCATCGAAAAGAAGTTAGACGGCAAGGCTGAGGCAATTGCATAAAGCACCACAGTCAAGACCAAAGCAAACAAACCCGACAACCAAATATTGCACGAAGTACCCGTGCTTGAAGTAACTCCGAGCCGATTCTCTAAATCCATCGCGTAGTAGCGAAGCGGGGCTTTTCTTGCAGCATTATCGCTCATGTTTTCGAACAAAATCGTTAAAGAGGAGTGCTTAAACCAAGCAGGTAAATGATGGAGCCCAATATCGTTACGATGATAAGCCATACCAGTACAACTATGGCAGTGAACTTAAAAAATCGCACCAGTGTTGACAGCCCTTGGTCGATGTCCTTGGCTTCAGACCGGTACTGCAATACAGACAATTTGTTTCCAAACTGAAGCAAGAAAACACTTCCGGTAAACCAACAGATTGAGGTCGCAACTTGAACGATGCAAGAGATCACTGCCATGACTTTAACGGGACCGCTACCGTCCCTAGTCGCAACCAGGAAGAACCATGCCACACTTGCAATCATCCACATCACACCGATTACAACCCCCACAATCGCCAGGAACAAAACCGATCCCCGCATGCGAAGTAAAGTTGTCGATAATTCACCTACACTATCCGAAGCCGTATTCGAACTGCCCGATTGAGCCTGAGTGGGTTTCAAATTCGAACGAGAAGCCGTTCGCGAGCCGAACCACTCGGGGCGAATCAATTCTGCCGGTTGCCATTCGGCCATCCCAGAACGCCAAACCATGGTTTCTTGATTGACTTTGCCCAGCGCAATCCAGTTTTTCATGGTCTGCAAATCGACCGGCCCTTGGTTGCTGTCATCAAAATGAGCGAACCACTCCTCCTGGGCAACTTCTACTTCCGAAGACTTCTTTTGCTTTTCGTTGGTGGTGGCTTGAGCAACCACTTCTCGATCGGTAACGAATATTTCTTGAAACTCTTGTGCTTGCTTCCACGCAACTCCATCTGGTGATAGCTCGTGTTGCTTTGTGATCTGCCCCCGTTTGGCAAGCTCTTTCGTCTTCTCGATCGTCAACGGGCCAAGCACGCGCCCCTTGAATCGGATGTAGTACCGCACATTCTGGTCGGACATTGTAAAATCTTTCTAGAATCAGTTGCTGACTGGCTTGAGTGGTCGTATCCAATAAAGAGGGCGTCCGGCGAGGATCGCTTCCGCCTCTGCTTGCAGCGTCCCTTTTTTTCCTTCGACTTGCCCCACCAAAACAACCCTCGAAGAATTTGACGCCTGAGCACTCGGCACCACGGTCGCTATGGTACCGTTGGGAACGTCATCGCGGGCCAACCAAGCTTCGATCTTCCCGTTGGAATCCCGAAGCATTGCTCCCACCCAAACCAATTTGTTCGCTGCGAGCATGCTTATCGATTCGTTTGATTTGCGTTTTAACGTTTCCATCTTCTTCAAACCGTTGCGAAAAGAGTCGAGCACGGATGGGTCGATGACATCATTCATTTCAGACCCATTAAACCAAAGCGCTCGCTTTTCTGTTCGATCTGTAAGCGTTTCTTCTAGGTTGGCAAACGCATCGTTCGTTGCAGCACTACCCTCGCGAACCGTCTTGATAATTCGCGCAGTAAGAATTTCTTTGATTTGAGAGTCAAGATCAGAGGCTTTCATCAAATCTTGCATCACCGACGAAAGCCCACCTTCCCAATCCTCAATCATCGTAGCCTGATTCGTTTCTAGCCGGCGCGCAATCTTCCGAATGGTCGCACGAGGTTCGTCGAGCACGGCGAATTTTCCTCGGAAGGTCACATTAGCAGTGGCACCAAGATTATCGCTGACAACTGGCAAGACCATTCTCGATGAATTCCCTTGTTTCCGGATGGCTTCATCGTTTTCTGCTCGCGCCTCCCAAGTCATAAAACGCCGAGAGCCTTTTCGTGAATCCGAGTTTGAAACTTCGAGAATGGTGACCAAATCGGCCAGTACCGCACTGTTAAGATCCTCCGCAAGCGATAGAAGGCTTGCCGACCGCTTTTGTGAATATGCAAGAAGGTCGTCGAGTTGCTGGGCGCCTGCCTCGATGTTTGGAAGATCCGTTAGGCTACCGGTGATCGCAGTTCGCTCGGAAACAATTGCCTGCAATTCGTCTGGCGAGAGCCCGCCCGCAAGTGATTGCGAAAGCTTCTTGCACCATCCATTCCATGCATCAACACGAGCCCAATGTTCTGATTCTTGCAACGCCTCTAAGTACTCGGTCGCCAGCCTGTCACCAGGCATCGTATCCGTAAAACGCTTTGTCTCGCTTACAAACATATCGAACGATTTCGATTCTCTTATTCCTTTGGTGGCCGCTTGGCGAAGCGTAACCTCCCGCCGTTGCTTTCTGACGGAGTCCAAAAGACTCTTGGTTCGCTCAGAAGCCAGATCTAGTATCTTAGATGCACGATTCGCACCCTTAGGATACTCTTCTCCCAACTTCCCTAAATCAATCAGCGATGATTGCAATTCCGTTTCCGAAATGTCCGGTAACTGCATTTTTTGAATTTCTGCCAGTCGTTCCTCCATCGTGCTCACTTTGGCCCGAATCATATCGAACTGCTTGCTGATCGTTTCTTGCTCCAGCTTATCCCAAGCGAGCCGAACTTTTTGGACTGACGCTTTCTCCTCTTGCGTTTTTGCAAGCTTCTCTGCGTAGACTAATTTCGCTAGCTCGATACTCTCCGGATCGGATGCTTGAGCGTCTTCGATGGCACTGGCCGCTAGTTCGGCGCGGGTTATCTCCTCCCCTTGCTTGGCTTTCAACTTGCCTAACAAAGAGGTTATCTCCGGGGAGCTTGCGATTTGCGGAGCTTGCAGGGTTAGCTTGTTGGCAATCGATTCCGCCTCTTTCAAGTCCTCTTTTTCGATCAAGGCGCTTAAGCGTGCGTATGAATCGTCAATGGCTTTGCGATAGGTCCGATTCCATTGCCACATTCCCAGAGCGGCCATAATGGTAATAGCACTCAGTGCAATGGACACAATTCCGATCTGCAGTCGTCGTTTGCTGACTTGCCTCAGTTCGTTCACACGCGATTCGTATCGTTGCTCCAGGATAGGGTCCACTCCCATTTGCAGCGAGACGACATCGTAGTACAAACGCTGCAGGTCGGTCAAAGCGGTTTTCTGTTGGAGAGCAGCCTCTAAACTTGCCGACGCTTTTTCGTATTTAGCAATCCTGTTTCGGTCTTCTTGACATCCCCGCAGCCATTCTATGGCAGGCTCAGTTGCTTGAACCAAGCTGTTCGGTGGGGGGCGTCGCATGGCACTGACGATTTCTTGCCAAGCCTGTAGATGTTGCGAGGCGGACGCTTCATTGCCTTCCGTGTATGCAGCATGCAGCTCGTCTGCGATCAAGCCTAGCCGAACGGATTGCTCGGAATACAGCAGACTATCAACCGCTTGCGAGGCTCGATTGGATAGATCTTGCGGCGGACGGATGGCCCAACGGCTTTCGGTCAGCTCCGTACAAATGCTTTGGATCGAAGGAAGGGCTTTGGCGTGGATTGCTTCACTGAGTTCCGCTGGTATCTGTTTTAGTCGGATGGTTTCCCATTGCTCCTGATCCTCGCGCCACACGAAGTTGATCGAGTCGATTTCGCCTAGTCGCCGAAGCACTTTGAGCCGCCAAGCCAAAGGCGCCTTAGCGATGGCAAGCCGTCGATGTTGGCGCAGCAATTCTTCCAAGGGCTGTTCATCGACAATTGCTTCTTGTATTTCTTGAGCCGCATCGCGGTCCAGAAGAGTTGGAACGGTGATGCCATAGAACTGAAGGATGGATAGCCAGTCATCGAACTCCGCAAAGTCAAGTCGAGCGGACCAATCGAGCACATTAGGTTTCATGAAAGCGCGTTGGATCGCTTCACTGCGAAGTCCCTTGCGCAAAAGTTGTGTGCATTCGGCTAAGCGTGCGTTGACCTGTTCCGTCTCGAGCCCATATTGGGCCGCAAGAGGAGACAACGCTTCCATTGTAAGCCCATCAGGCTGCTCAAGCTGTTTTCGAATCTGATCGGTGATGCTCATGATTCAATAGACGTTATAAGGTTCATGGCTTCGGGGGGTTCACTTTTAACTTTACTCTAATCGGTCCATCATCAATCAAAATTCGTTTTGACTCAGACGACAATTCTTCTTTTGATGCTTTGAAAACCTGTACAGGTTCTACACTATCGAGCTCAATCTCGAATCTCTCATGTTCGTCAATTATTTTCTTAAGCGCCACTACAGATTCATGAAGCTTTTTCCATTCGTTAGCGATTAGGCTGCCCTTTGGGTTCCCTATCCAGTCTTTGGAGAGCAATCGGATTTCAAACGGAACCTGCAAATCATTTAACTCGTTTTTGGCAGCTTCGAATGGTGTGCCATCAAACGCGCTACTAAATTTGCTAAATCTCTTTTGGAGACGATCGTACTTCTCCGTATCAGGAGTTGAAACAGATTCTCCTTTGGAATTCTCCTTCGGGAGCGGTGGATTCTCGTAATAAGCATAGTAATCCTTCGCCTCTTCAAGCCAGGTCGTAAAGCTGAAAATCTTGTTGCTAAAATCGTTACTAGGCGATTCTTGTACATCCCGCACAAATCTTTTTAAATGTGGCGTTAAAATCGACTTGCTACGAAACGAGCTCAAACTCTCAACCAAGCTCAGTTTGTTTCTTCTGACATCAACAGATTTAACGCAAAAATCTCGTAACCAAGCATTGGCCTCGCCGAGCTTATGACCTTTAAAATAACTAGTGGGGATTTCCAAAAATGGTGTCTGCAAAGATTGCAATACGGGTTGGATCCCTAAGCCAACCTCGAATTCGACTGTATTGCCGGCAAAAGGCCGTCGAATGTTCTTGCTCCATTCCGCTTGAAAAACTTCGTTCTTTTTCTTTGGACCGAGGTTGTCAAACGAGCAACTCACTTTTAGGAAACAAGGCTTATCAGTTGTTGCGAAAAACACCTCTTTTAAATCTAGTATCGCAGACCCTATTTTTTTCACACGAATAGGCGGCTTGCTATTTACAACTGTTGGCTCTGGTAAGCTAGAGTCATACTGTACCTTGCAACGTATAGAAAAGTAATTATGGCTCACGATATAGTTCTTCGATTCCGCTCCATCAATGATATGCCATTCGTCGGAATCGTCGACTGTGCCTAACCATTGGATTTTCGGATTCTTCGATCCATCTGGGTCTGTGCCTTCTATCGAGGACTCGAGGGTTTCGCCAGGTAGAACACTGAAAATTGGAGATCCGTCGCTTCGCTTCACCACGACATCAAGGTCAGGACTTTCTGGAAGGTTCGCAATTCGGCATTCGAATCGCACTTCTTTATCGCCCGCAATTATACTCGTAGCAACTATTGGTGTACTCTCGAAATCAAACCCTTTTACATTCTCGACCAGCACTAAATTTATTGTGTTTTCGAGACTTGCAATTTTGAAAAACCCAGAATCAGAAAGCTTTAATTCCCGAGGTTTCGCATTTGTTTTTATTGTCGCGACGTTTTTGTCGCTGCGAATCTCTTCATTCTCATTGATTTCAATCATGTAACTACTTAGCTGCAAATAAAGCTCATCTGGCTTTGGTGCTGCATTTTGTTTTATTGTTTGTCCGGGTTTTTCCTTGCCATCGACTCGATCGTCGGTAATTGATACATTATGCTCATTCAAATCTACCCCGGCAATTTGTGATATCTCTTTTGATGGCTGCTCAACGATACCGTCAATGGGATTGCTGCTTGCAAACCAGATACCGACGCCGCCTAGTAGACTAAGAAGGACGGCAACGCCAGCTATCGCAAGCAACAAGGTCCTATGGGTAAAGGCCCCAGCGGGTGGTTCGGCAACCATTCTTTTCGTCTTAAGCCTGCCACGGTTCTTTGGGGACTTTATTAGGATGGGGGCGACGCTAGGCAATCGAGGCTGTAAGCCATAGTCTTCCTCTCCACTCGTTCCTTCCGCAAACGCAGTTTCGAAATCATCGTCCGGTTCTTCGTACTTATCGGGGACAGATGTCACAGCGGGAGTCGAAGTAGTTTTGGTCCCGATCGCGAATCCGTTTCTTGCTGCGTCCGCAGCCTCGCTATCGGGCGCTATGCCCATCGGCTTCGTAAGATCGAGAACGACTCCGCGAGCAATCGACATACGCGCTTCATCGCTGCCCGCCACCACACACCGAACTCGGCACTCCACATCCGGAGGCAGATTCGTACAATAGGTACTGAAGGTCGCTTGCCATCGCCGCGATTCGGGCAAAAGTGCGGTCGCTTCTTGCATCATCATCAGCAACGATTGCGACTGCGATTCGGAGAAGATAATCCAAACCGGTTTGCCTGTCGGCTGCAACCAGGCGTTGGCAACAACACCTGCCCAGCCCGCGTCGCCCGCCATTCTCTGCCAATGTTGACATGGCGCTGGCTGAAGGCCCATCGGCGGGACAACTGGGCCGCTCGCTAGGGTTCTACATTCGCCGTCCCAGGTTGCTCGCATCACTGTCGATTGCGATAGAACAGCCGCAGGACCGCATAAGGGAACTGAGCCATCAAAGACAACGTGGTGCGCGATCTTGTTGGTCCGTTGGCTATAATCCACGCCATAGGCAGCAACGCGTGAGACGATCGAGAGCGTTTTGCCGCCAACGACAAGACGAATGTGCGAGTGACATACAGGATTTTCGTCGGCCCTGGCATCACCAGGTTGGTACAAATGCCGATACCCGCTGAGCGATTCCAAACGCTGAGCTAGATTGATCGGCAAACCCGCTGTACAAACGACCGTGCAGAAGCCGCGGCTTCCTTGCTTCAATCCCTGAGCTGCGGACGTGTAAAGCAGTTCGATTGTCATTTGGATGGTCCCGCTTTAGCCGGTTTGGTAATCACCTGAAACCCAACAATGGTTTTTTTGGAAAACAACGAACTTCCATCCTTCATTAATGGATCGCCGATAGCTCCGGAATGAGTTACGGAGAATTCATTTCCGTTGCTGTAATCGGGCCTGCCAAATCCATCAAACTGGAAAATAAGGCGAACCCAAAGCAAATCACCTGGCTTAATTGGAAGAATTAGTTTTTGAGTTTGAGAGGTTTTAACCGTAATTACTTTTCGATGATTGGACAGTCGCAATTGGCTTCCGATCTGCTTGCGAATCGCATCAAACTCAAGCGGCTCTTCGACCGTGAACGTAAGGGATTCCCCTGCCCCTTCAACGTCTACGATGGTGTAGGTAAGGTAGTAGTCCGGCTGGGCTTCGACGAAGTTGTAAAAAGATTCCCGTGCCCTTTCTCGAGACGCATTCTTTTCGAGTGTTGTGTCACCAACGGGCGTAAAGGATCGAAACTTGTCGACTTCTTGGATAAGTCCCACCAGACTACTGATGGTGGCTTCTGTGAGTTTCTTTTCGGCGTTACCCGTCGAACTGCCAGCATTGCGTTTCGAGGTTTTACTATTGGAAATGCCCAGAGAGGACGATGATGAACCCGTTCCCGAACTGGCTGTAGTGCTTTGTGGAGGTGAGTTCGCTGGGTTTTTGTCCGCTTCTTGATATTGTTCCTGGAACTTCCGTTCAGCATCTAGAACAAGCTTGGGCAATTCGCGTCCCTTGGCTTTGTACACTTTGCTCCATTCGACAAAAGCAGCTCTGCGTTCTTTCGCGTATTCGGCGGTCGCTGGATGGTCGGGTATTTTCGATGGCAGCTTCCCGTCTTTTGTCTCAAGTAGCGCATTCACGGATACCAGCAGATTGGTATTCGCGGGATCCTCCGGGGCACTTTGGTAAGTCTGAATCAGGTCGTGGCACAGTTTTTGAAGTGACGCTTGGCAAGTCAATCGAAATTCCAAATCCGCTCGCAATTGCCATTCAGGGCGAGCAAGCCCCTGCATGGACTCTTGAGCCACGACGGACGATGCTGCAAAGGTGCCAACCAAGTACAAAATCAAGGTTCGTATTCGATCGTTCATGGCACACCTGGTTTTTTTACTGAAGCGTTCGCCGGGGTGTTTATTGCGGCACCAGACATACCGATCATGCCCGATCCCCACCGGCTTAGTGAATAAAGCATCGGCACCTCGACCCAGTAGGGGCTCAAATCGCGAGGTCGAATGCCGAATGAGCCGGTCGTTGGATCCAATTCTGGTGAGTGACCAGTAGCGCTGACCGGCAAGAAACTGACGGAGCTGGCAAAGCCCTCGGCAGCAGCAACAATCTCAGGCGTATACTCGCGTAGCATATCACCCACTTGCTTGGAAACATTCTCGATTCGGTGACCGTCCAGGACTTTGATCGAAGCGTTCGCAATTTCGACGAACGGAGGCTCGTCGGAAATATCAGGCAGCAAGGATCGCCAGCTATCCCATTTGGTAACCACGATGATCATTGGTCGCTGATGCAATTGGTCTTCGCGAAGACCTGCATGGCGACGAACACGCTGGATCGCTTCCAGAAGGATCGTATCTTGCCTTACACTGTTCTCGCGCGACAGTCGTTCTGTGCGCGAATTCATCTGAGGGTCCTTTGACTTTCCTTCGCATGCGCGTCGGAATCGCGCATCTTGAGTTGGATCAAAGAGAAAGAACAAGCATCGCGATAAAGCCAAATGGCGGGTTACTGGACTGGAAGCGGTATCCTGGCCGGGCAAAAAACTCTCGCCAGCATTATCGTATAAGCACATAACACGCGAAATCTCGCGGCTATTGTGATGATTGGGATGATTGGCCATCGGTTGCAAGTTGAACAAGAATGGCCGAGGATACTGAACCGTGTGCGAACCCATGCTAACGGAGTCATAGAGATCGCCTTGGACCTGGGTCTTGGCAATCGCGACCAGTGAATCTGGATTGGGATTCAGAAATTGCTGCTCCTCGTACTCGTGCAATCTCGCATTGGCGACTGGGTCCGTATCCGTCATCGCGATTTTGAAAGCCGTGGGAAGGATCTGACGCAGTCGCCAAGTCATCGAAGCTAAAAAATAGCTTTTACCGCTTGCAGGTGCCCCCAAGATGGAAAAGAAAACAGGAGCAATTTGGTACAGTGGCCTTGCAACTTCTAAATGGCAAGCCGGGCATGCTAAGCGAGTTGTCCGTTGCCCTTCTGGATCGATTGCTTCACCATCCGCAGTAAAACGCGATGGCAAAAAACGAATGGCATGCTCCGGCCCCAGCCGAATGTCTCCAATCAAGTCGGGGTGTTCCGCCAACCAAAGTGACTCTTCAGGTGCAAACTCGTGCCAGCAATGCGGACAAGTGATGCGAGAACGGATGGTAAGGCGGTTTTGGGCGATAGACACAGCTGTTTTTGTCTCAAGCGAAAGCGAAACACAACCTAAAGCAAGCCATATTATGCCAGGAATGTTAACTTTTGCAACGCAGCAATTGAACGCTTTGCAGGAAGTGCTCTGTTTCCTTTGTACCTCTCCAGGTTTTTTTGCGCAAAAACTCAATGGCAGTCAGCCGAACTTTCCTGGGAAGATGGGACTTTCCTTAAGGATAAAGCTCAAGAACCAGGGCCGGGGTGACCATTGCCCTACAACTCCGCTAATCTGAAACTTCAGAATTGACTGGATGGCGGCCGATGAGCTTGTCCCGGCACATGCCAACTACTTGCTTTGCTAGTTCATTTGGCGGCAACGTTCCGATCGATGGATGGCGTTGATTGCGCTGCACGGGAAGCGATTGCCGAAGTAACCGAAGGAAACGAAGCTTCGCAAAGCAGCAAGTTGAACTCGACGAATTGAGATTCCAAAATAAAACTGAGGCGTTTTTATCTGCTCTTTCTCCTAGCCTCGATACCGCCGCTGCAAAATTCTAAGATACACCTCAGAACATTGCCCAAGCGGCGCTTGTAACAGCTGTGAGTATCCAGAGAATGACTATGAATACAAGGCATCCAGCGCACCCAGAACAACCTTGGGTGAAACCATTAGACGCTGCTTCAGCAGTTGCCATTGAGGTCGCATTGGCAGACCCTCCCGCAACATTCATAAAGATCTGAGCTGGTGCCTGTGGTTGCCGACTTTCAGCAGCAGCTCGGAGTACAGGATCTAAAAACTCACCACAGTGTTTGCACTTTTTTGCGTTCTCCGCAATCAATTCTGCGCAAAATGGACATTCTGTTTGCGCAGCGGGAAGGTAACGCGCCTCTGTTGTTTGGGCTGTAATGATTTGGGAAGGTGGTTCAGGAGGCCATGGCTTTAGAGCCACAATAACCTCCGGAGATGGAAACAACCCCTTAACCTTCGAAGCGTTCATCCACTCCCCGTCTCCACCAAGGCGTAGGCGAGTATCGGGAACAATTTTTCCAGAGGCAACCAGCTTTTTAAGTTGATCCGAATTCATCGGGCCAACCGTACGGCCGTTGTGCTCGACGTACCAATTTCGACTCATATGTGCTTTGTTCTCATATATGGATCCCGACTTAAACGTCCGCGATCATCAAGGTGGAGATTAAAAACTAACCTATCGGGCGTTTTGGATCACTAATTTGTCGTTGCCCGAACCACCAATTGAAGGGCGTTAGGCGAAGCCAATCTGAAGTTTAGAACGATTGCAAAAGCAAACAAGCATACACATTGAGTTCGCCAGAGAATACCCTACAGGTTTGGTCGTTTCGAGGCCACAAAAAGAAACTGAGTTTCCTGCGACGAACCCAATGGAAATCCTCTCCAAGAGAGGGGTGGGGCCGTAAAGAGTCCCCTGATTCTCAAAGCTACTTTAGCTGTATCTAAACAGTTGTAACTCTCTGTCCGTATTGGGTTTGCGGGTTTGGAATTCTGTCAATCCTACGTAATCTTTATTGAAGCTTGGTGCCCCAGTGCGAAAACTATGTGGTAGGTTTGCGTGTCTATCCCATAGAAATCGACTTTCGCTTGGGATAGACTCGCATCCGGCCGATTGAGTAATTGATTGGCATCCCCCGGTTCCTGAGATCGTTTTTGGGGGTTAAGGAAAAAGCAAGAGGAATGAATGGAGTTTTTTCCCTTTTTGCACAGGTGTTTAAATGACTTTCCTTGAAAAAGCCCACGCGGCAGTTGAGCGAAGACTCGGTGCTTGCAGCGACGAGGTCGAAGCTTGGCAACTTGATCATGAACGTGCAATGCGGGTTTTCGATTGCGAGGACCTGCTTGCTTCAATGATCAACGTTTTCGATGGAATCGACGAATTAAATCGCCAGTACACCAACGACGTTATCAACGGAACTTTGACCTACTCAGAAGAATTCGACGCACGAATCAATACGCTTTGCGACAATTGGTTCTCGCTAGCGAACAGGATTAAAGAAACCACCTTGGATTGGTGCAAAGCCCAAGGGCATGACGTTACCAGAGAGCCTGAGTTTCTTGAGAAGATATCTCTGGCGTGCGCATCGAAGCAAGAAGGATTTGACTCCTATGCGATCCAAGCGGCCAATTCAATAAGATTGTCAATTGACCGGTTAAGTGCGGTGCAAACTCCAATAGCACACTGGCCGGACTGATCCACATTGAGTCATCTACAGTTGAAACAAGGGGACGTTGTTTTTGTTACTGTACTTGACCCTCAAATGTCGAACGCAAAGGAGCGCCCTTGCGTCGTCGTGGTCGTTGAGGAAACAACTTGCGTTGTTGTTGCTATCACTTCGACATTCGATGACAACTCACTTACGCAGACCCAATTGCGGGTTCCCCATGCGACCGGAAAGATGAGCAAATGCACGACGGGTCTGAATCGAGACAGTGTTGCAGATGTTAGTTGGACTAGTCGCGTAAGTTTGTCAGAGTGTAGGCGTGTTGGATTTATACCGCCAAAACTTTACGCAGCGATCAAACAGCGTTTTTCCGACTTTCTTGCTGGTTCGAATTGATCACTAACGCGTAGCAGGTGGAGTGTTTTGGCGTTTTGATACCGCTGAAATAAAAACAGCCTGAGAATCTCCAGCCAATAGGTAGGGCTAGTTAGCGGTTGCAACTCGCGGTCGCACGCTAGGTGAGACTGAGTTAACTCAAGTTAATTCATTTCTCGGCACGGTATTGGACTGAACGCGCACGTAAGGTGGAACTACTAAGAATACCGAACTACCGCAATTGAACAGATCTTGTTGACGCCTGTGCAACGTAGGTTGTATGACGGCGTACGCAGTTTTAACGGTGTTTTCCAGCAAACCGAAAGCCTTTGCTAGCCCGTGTGTCGCCGGTTTAAGCCCGGCCCTGACCACTGAAAAACCCAGGTTCTACCTGGGTTTTTTCGTTGATGGATCCAACATCATCCGAAAACACTTGTTTGTTTCCAGCTCCCCTGTGCCAATCATTCTCAGCAATCTCTCCCGCCCCCTGCCTGTCCTGCACTCCGCCGTACTTTCAAAAGGCAAAAACAACTAGGCCGTAATAAGGTAGGCCGTAACAAGCGCTAGCGCAGTTACGGCAGGCCCCGTTCGAACGCCACTGCCCCATCGAGCACGTCAAACCTGCCTAGCACGCTATGCCGTAACTGCGTCCAAAGCGACTTGTTACGGCCTACATCTTGTTACGGCCTACATCTTGTTACGGCTTACATGGGGACTGCTATCCATTGGGGACGTTGACTTCCAGGTCTTCGCCTAACAGCAATAGCGTTGTGCGGATGTCGTTGGGGTGTAGCTTGAATTGCTCGCAAAGCACTCGGCGGTAGTAACCTAGTTGTTTTCCATGGTGTGCAATTCGATCCTTGGCCCAATCTTCGTTGCTTAGCGATTCGGGTTTCGAGTCGGTTTTGAAGTCAAGAATCTCGGCGCGTACAACTCGGTCGCCGTCGCAACCTAAAACGCAACGATCGATGACGCCTCGAAGCATTTGGTCATCCATGATTTGTAACAACCTTCTTTCATTGGTCACCTCCAGACGCAGCATGCGGGGCTTGTGCCATGAGTCGTATCGATCGGCGCTCAGTGCACGCAGCACCGAAGGCATTTCGCAATACTGCATGAATCGATCGACCCACGCGTTGATTTTGATCTGCCCCATTTCTTCTTGAGTCAACGTCGATGCCGCTAAATCTTTCAGTCGTTTCTTGCTTAGCTTAAAATCCTGAATCCATCCGCGAATCTCTTCGAACCAGCGGTGTACTAACTTACCAACGACGGCCCCTGTGCTGTCGATCTCGGTCCACTTGCTTGCAAGATCCACCATCTTGGGTTCGGTGGATCGGCTCGGGCTGAGCCAAGAGAGATTCTGCGTCCCTTTGGTCACTCGTCTTAATTGAATCGTGCGTTTTCCTAGCTGACCGGTCACGGAGAGTTCGGGGAACGATTTGGGCACAGCAGCCATCGTTTGCTTCGTTGCTAATTCTGCGGCTTCGGTTTGCCGCCTGGATTCCTCCAGGACCTCGTGCCAATTCGAATCTCCAAAACTTCGCACGACAATTCCAGGTTGCTCGGATTGGCCTTGAGTCGCAAATACCGAATGCAGAACAGACCCCCAGCATTTTTTGGGAGAGCTCGAAGGGGAGGTGTAAAGGTAGAGCGCTTGCCGTGCTCGCGTCATCGCGACATAGAAAACGCACAAGGCTTCAGCCAGTTGTTGGTTCGCGTATTCGCGAAAGGCGATCTTCCAGGAATCAGCGAGGTACTTTTGGACGTCCCGATTCATGTACTTCAAAACACCGATCGGTGGTTTCGTGCGATCGACGTACATCGGCACGAACGTGGGGGCTCGTGATACGATGGTTTGGTCCAAGGTTGGCAAGAACACTGCGTCAAACTCGAGGCCTTTCGATTGGTGAATCGTCATAACTCGTACGGGACTCATTCCAGGCATGGAAACCTTCTCGCGTTCCACGAATGCAACAAAGTCGTGGATCTGACGACTGCGCATTCCATCAAAACGGTACCCAAGTTGAATCAGTTGCTTGAGTCGATCCTGATCCCGCTCGACGCAGTAATTCGCTAACGAATTTGCAAAGTCGCCGAGCATTCGGCCAAATCCGAAAGAGTCGATTTTTTCCCGCAAGAAAGCAGAAAGGATAATCGCATTGGAGGAGCTTTCCTTTGGTAGCAGCTCCGCAAGTGGAGAATGCATTACATGAAAATAGGCCAAGCTGTCCGAGGGGTGGTTCGCAAGCTTCATGGCGCTTAAAAGAAGAAGCACGGCGGATGAATCTACCAGCGGGTTTCCACCTTCTTGGCTTGCGTCAACACCTCGATCTCGAAGCAATCCAATGACTTTGCCGACGTCGCGATTGGTTCGCGTCAGAACACCAATTTCAATCCGCGGTGATGTTTTATGAAGTTGCTCGATTCGATCAGCAACTTCGTCCAGTAAGCCAACGCTGCTTTCTTCTCCATTGGAATCCTTGTTCTTATCGCAGTTTGCATTTCGAAATTCCACAAAGCCCGGCAGATTGGTTTTGGATGTCTCGTGTTGAGTAAAATAGCGATCGATCCAATCGGAAACCGTGGTGTTATCCATGGTCTCCGAATCTTCCTCGTCTTCGTTGTAGAACTTAGGGTGCTTGGCTAGTTGGGTGAAGACATCGTTCACGAATTGGATGACGACCGGGGAGCTTCGGAAGCTCTTGACCAGTTTCTCTTGTCGAACTCGGTCAATCTGTTTTCCGACGGATTCGAAAATTTCGGATACGCCGCCGCGCCAGCTATAGATCGCTTGTTTGCTGTCCCCAACGCAGAAGAAAGAGTTTGTTTTTGCGGACCCCTGTACAATCGCCTCGGCGAAGGGCTTGATAATGTTCCATTGCATGGGCGAGGTATCTTGGAACTCATCTAGCAATAGATGGTTAACGGGGCAATCGAGACGATAGGCGATGCTTTTCAGGTCGGTAGTATCCGGTTTCGCTGAGTCGGCGTCATGGGAAGTTGCATCCGCTGGCTTGGATTCTTGGGTTGCAGTTCCCTTTTGTGTTTGGTCTTCTTTGTTTCGGTATTTGCCAACCGTTTCTTGCATCCAGGACGATAAGCGTTCCGCGATATCGTCGAAGGTTACGATCCGATTTCGGGACTTCACCCACTCGAGTTGTTGATGGTAATTCTGCAGCAAGCGAAAGGCGGCTTCGTTTTGAGCCCGACGGCTTGCGAGTTCCTCGACTGCGGCTTTTTTGGCTAAGATTTCAAGGGCGCCGACCGTCTGAGCCGGTAGTTCTTTGGAGTAGTATTTGGGTACTTCTTTGTCGCAATTGCGGACCAGAGTTTGTCCAAGGAATTCAGTCCATTGGCATGATTGAAATTTCTCGATCAGCTTGTTGCGGGCGTTCGGGTAACTTTTGTGTTCTACATGCGATGCTTGAAATGCAGTAAGGGCCGCATCCACTTGTTCGGGTTTCGGTCCCGTTGGCACATGGAGTTGATTCCAGGCTTCTTCTGTGGTCTTGCGAAACAATTCGTACCCAGATGCAACCACATTTTCAATCTCGCGTCGGATGCTACGACCTGCGTCCCCTTTGGAGAGCTGCGAAACGAGCGATCGAAGGGCCGCACGGTCCATCGTATCGAACATTCGGCTCACGGCTTCGTGTTGGATTTGTTCTGACTGGAAAGTATCCGAAAGAGTCCAGCCTGGCGGCATTTTGAGTTCCAGTGCGAACGATCTCGCTAGTTGCGAGTAAAAGCTATCGAGCGTACTGACTCGAAAGCGATGCAGATGCGAACAGAGTCGGCCGAGCTGGTAACGAACCGTGTCGCGAGTGATTTCGAGCGGATGAAGAACTATTGCGAGTCGATCGAATCCAGATTGATCTTCGACGGCGTCCGCCAACCACGAGAGAACTCGATGCAAAATCTCCCCAGCGGCTTTCCGAGTGAACGTCGTCGCAAGGATCGAGTCCAGTTCTTGGTCCGTGAACAGGAGTCGCACTGCTCGTGAGGCCAAGCTGTACGTCTTGCCCGTTCCGGCAGATGCCAGAATCATTTGCGGGGTAAACCAATCCGGGTCCGCGTCTCCGGATGCGCGATGCACTTCGAGTTGCAGTTTGGTAGGTGGTTTTTCCGATCGTTTTGGACGAGTGTTGATAGCATCCTTAAGCTCCCCCTTGGCCCCAGATGCTTCATTGGATTCTTTCGCAGACTTCGATGTCGATTCTTCACTTGTCGGACTGGCTACGGTTTCAGATTGGGGGGACGCTTCCGTGGTAACCAGCGATTCGTTCCAGCGACGCACGACAGGAAGTTGCGTGATGGCACTGTAGTCATCCTCAACGGGAATCGACTTGTACTTGGGTGGCCAAAAGACCCCATTCATTACGTTGCGTGCCAGAACTTTTGCGGATTCGAGAGCTGCCTTGTGCTGTTCTTCTGTAAAGTCTGCAACGATGAACTGCGTATCGACAGGGTTTTTGGGAAGTAGGATGTAGCCGAATTGCACTTGGCTGAGGTCCTTGATACCAAGGGTTTGAATGAGCAAGCCATACAAGGGCAGTTGCCAATCCGTCCAGGTTCCGTTTTGTTTCAGGTGAGCTTCCGTCGGTTTTCCAGCTCGGTCACCGGTCTTGTAGTCCCAAACGGCATAGCGACCATCTGCCTCATGGAAGTCGATTCGGTCGATTCGTCCGTGAACGATCATAGGTTTGTCATCGATATCAAGCGAGATCCCGTCGGTCTTCGAGACTTGGTGTTCGATGTGAAGGATGCGCCAGCCCGCGGCGGCTTGTGCGGCTTGATGGACGGCGAACGCCGCGAGTCGACGTTCGGCTTGTTCGAGCTGGATTTGCAGGGCCGGGGACAGGCTGACACCGAATCGTTTTCGAGCGGTCGCTTTGAGATGGTCGCTAAGCCAGGCGGCGATCGCGTCCGAATCGGTGGAGCTTGCAACGGGAGAATCGAACAGCCCCTCCAGGCAAATATGGAGAAGATCACCAAATCCGCCACCATCCAGCTCGAGTCGTTCATGTTCAAAAGGCCGAGCTTTTTCGATTCGATTGAGATAGAAGCGATAGGGGCATTGGTCGTACTTTTTGAAGTCGGTGACAGCCATGTCCCTTACAACCGCATCGGAGCGTGGGACAGGAATTGGAATGGCGGTCTGCAATTGCTGCGGGACCCATGTGCTCGCGATCCGTTGACCCAAGCTTGTTTCCTTTGGATTCAACAGCAGTTTCACGCGTCGTGCCAGTAGGTCCGAAGGCACGGCGAGAAGCAAGCGGCTTGGGGTTTGAGGATCCCCATCCAGGCTCAAGTGGTTTAGCACCAGTTCCAAATGTTCGCGAGTATGCAGCATGGCCAGCATCGCGTAAGCATCCCGGGCATAACGACGCGCGTTATCCATCAAACCCAGCGAGCTGCGCAATTGATTGGGCAAGAATGCATCGCCGTTGACACTTTCTGGAACAATTCCGTCGTGCATTCCGGTTAGCATCAAGACCGGTGCATCGTCCAGTGTCAGCTCCAGCCAGCCCAACATCTCGATAGCCGATTCATCCACGATGGGTGGAACGTTGGTCGTTTCCAGTTGGTTGTGAAGCCAGGTCATAGTCTCCTGAAACGTAGCGACAGCATCCAGGTTTTTGGGCAGCTCCGATAACTTCGTCAAAGCTTCGTTGATTTCACTGCATGCCCGGAGCGTTATGTTGCCAGAGACGTCTTGGCTATCTAATTGAACGTTTTGATAAAGTTCGCTCAGCACATTGCGGAGCGGGGCAGACCACTCCGAAAGGTTTGCATGGATCATCCGAAGGGGTTTTAAAAGGGATTCCAGGCGTTCCACCACTTGAAGTACGATGGCTTTGTTGGCCCCTTCAGGCCACTCAGGAACGTTGACGCTTCGCAGCAAAGTCGACTCGATGTACGAGTCGACCTTAGCGAGAAAGTCGGTTGAAAACGCTGGTGATTCACCCCCGTGGAAAGAGCGCTGCAACCAATCGTAAATTGAAGGCAAGCGAATGAAGCTGTTGAAGATATCGATGGAGCCATCGTCAAGATACTCGCCGAGGAGCTCGATCAGGTGCATAGGGGGAGATTGAATGACCGATGTGCCAGGTCCATACCGAAGGGGAATTCCGACTCGACCTAAAGTCTCTTGAAGCGCTGGAACAATTTTAGCGTCAGGAATGCCAAGCGTGATGTCTCGGACGGAATAGGAACTGCCTAGGTCAGCGAGCTGCGATGCCAGTTCATTGGCAGCATCTTCGGCAGTCGATCGGACGTGCAGTTGCGATTCCTCGATGGGAATTTCAATGTCTTGCCAGTAGTCAGGTACCAACGTTCCGTCGTCGCTGAATCCAGAGGCGTACGAGGTGGGTGCACCTACCAGCACATGCACGTTTTCTGCCACTTGCGACAAGAAGCGACGTTGTGCTTGATTCAAGTCCACGGCTCCAACCAAGATGATTTCACGATCGGTTTGCACTTCTTGGTGGTCGATCGCAAACCGACGAGCCGACTGAACGTCCCACAGTCCTGCGGTATGAAGCTCGTCCAAGTAGGCCCTTTGTACCTTGGCGAGAATGTTCCAGCGGACTTCCTCCGCTGTGCCCTTGAGTTCCGTGGCAACATCATCAAAGTCCACTAGATCGGAAGCAAGTTCGCGATGTAATGAGCTGAGAATTCTTGCCAGGTCCATCCAGGGGCGCAAATCGCTCGAGTCGGGCACACTAAATAAAAGTGGGGTCAACATGTCGCGATCGGCTTGGCGAAGGACTTTGGTCCAAGCCAAAACTTGTTCGAGATCGCTCGCGAAGGGCCATTTGGCGGAGTACAGCTTCTCCGGGAGCGTTCCCAGCGTCAGCAATTCCGGTGGACGCAGGACAAGCGACTGTTCTTTGGCACGGACTGCCATCAATTGTGTCAGTTTACGCCCTGCAAACGAACCAGGCAGCACAAGAAGGCATCGATCCATGTCCCAATAATGACCGCGAGTGTACTGGAGCTGAAGAAAGTCACAGGCAGAGTGGAGTATGGGCTTCGACCAGCCGAGAAAGGTCGACCGAATAGCCTGCGATTGCGCGAACAGAGAGCTACGTTGTCGGAGCGGGATTTTAGTCGTTGCCATGGTTCGAAAACGTCCTTGCGAGGCTTTGTTTCTTGAAAATTCAATGGATGCATTGAATTCGTCCTAGTCTGACAAATCACCGTGACACGTTAGGTCACCTTGGATTTTCCTATTCTCATGCAACTTGCTCGTTCTCACAAGTTGACGTCGCCGCTGCGTTTTTGCTTGTCTTGTGTGAAATTTAGCATTGGCTACAATTTGAGGGGGCAAAGGATGTCGGGGTGGGGCTTCGCTGACAAAATGGGTTGCTAGCAATCCGAGAATGGGAGTTCAGGTTTGTCGAAAATTCGTTTGAATAAGCTGGTTTTTTGGATGGTGGGTTGGTCGCTCTTTTTGGGGTGCGGGGATCCCTCGATGACACGCGAGGGGGCTAAAACCACGGACCAAGGGTATCAAGGCAAATACCCTATTGTGGCTGTGGCGACGGTTGGCATGGTGGCTGACTTGGTTCGAAATGTCGGGGGGGAGCACGTCAAGGTCGTTCAGGTCATGGGGTCTGGGATTGACCCTCATCTTTACAAAGCGACGCGCGATGACGTACAAAAGCTGTTGGACTGCGAGATTGTCTTTTACAGCGGCTTGATGTTGGAAGGCAAATTGTCGGATGTGTTGGTTAAAGTCGCTCGAGGTAAGCCGGTAGTGGCGGTGACCGAACAGATCGAAGCGAGCAAGTTGTTGGAGCCAGAGGATTTTCAGGGCCACTTGGATCCTCATGTTTGGATGGATGTGGATGCTTGGTCGCGGGGGGTAGAGGCGGTTGCAATCGCGTTGTCTAAGTTGGATCCAGCCCATTCCGATCAATACCGACAAAACAGCCAAGCGTATCAATTGCAGCTGGCGGAATTGCACGAGTATGGACAAAAGGCAATCGGATCGATCCCTGGCGATCAGAGGATCCTGATTACTTCGCACGATGCGTTCAATTATTTCGGAAGAGCGTACGGTTTAGAAGTGCAGGGGATCCAAGGCTTGTCGACCGAATCGGAGGCTGGTTTGCAACGGATCAACGATTTGGTCAGTCTGATCGTTGTGAAGGGAGTGAGGTCCGTGTTTGTGGAAAGCAGCGTGCCTCGCAAGAATGTGGAAGCGATTGTGGAGGGGGTGCGAAGTCGCGGCAAGGAAATCAGCATCGGTGGCGAATTGTATTCCGATGCGATGGGGAAGCAGGGAGACTATGAAGGAACCTATATTGGGATGCTGGATCACAATATCACTTTGGTAGCTCGATCCCTGGGTGGTGAAGCGCCCGAGCGAGGGTTGCATGGAAAGCTCAAAACGGTCCATGGTCCCGACAAGTGAGATGGTGCGGTAAAGTGACTGGAAGGTACTTGGGCATGAAAACCACGATCGATTTCTTACGTACAGCGAATCCATGAACAATTCTTCATCCGAATCCAGTGCAATGGTAACCAACGTCATCCCGTTATCGATCGACGACTTGACCGTAGCTTATCACCGCAAGCCAGTGATATGGGATGTTACTTTAGATTTACCAGCAGGCTCGTTGGTAGGAGTCGTCGGTCCGAATGGTGCTGGCAAAAGCACTCTTTTGAAAGCCGTCATGGATTTGATTCCAAGAGCGTCGGGGCGAATCAAAGTTTTCGGGGAATCGTACTCGGACAATCGAGGGCGAGTCGGTTATGTGCCTCAGCGAGAATCGGTAGATTGGGACTTTCCTGTCGACGCACTGGACGTGGTCACGATGGGGTTGTATCGGGAGATTGGCTGGTGTTTTCCGGTTCGTAAAAAGCATCGGCAAGCAGCCATGGAAGCGCTTCGACGAGTGGGTATGGCGGACCTTGCGAATCGCCAGATCAGTCAACTGTCCGGTGGCCAGCAGCAGCGAACTTTTTTAGCGAGGGCGTTGGTGCAGGATGCGGATCTGTACTTGATGGACGAGCCGTTTGCTGCCGTGGATGCTTCTACCGAGCGGGCGATCGTCGATGTGTTGCGCGACATGAGAGCGCGTGGTAAGACGGCTGTTGTCATTCACCACGACTTGCAAACCGTAGCCGAGTATTTCGATTACGTAGTGCTGCTCAATATGCGAGTTGTTGCGCACGGCTTTGTCAAAGACGTTTTCACCCCAGAGAATCTCCAGAAGACCTATGGCGGTCGATTGACGCTGTTGGATGAAGTTACCGAAGCCATGCGACATCAAAGGCGAAAGCTATGATGTCGCGTTTCGTTTTCCTTGCTTTTGGCGTTCTTGCTTGGTTCGGCCTGTTGGCACTGAGTGGTTTTGCGACAGAACTGGGGTTGCAACAGGATGGGGTGCAACAGGAAGGCATGCAATCCGAAGGAGCGGAAGCGATTCGCAGCACGGCACAGACCGTCTCGTTGCTTGAATCGAGGGCTTCCATCACGGATCGTAGATTGGAATGGCCAACCTGGGAGCAATGGTGGAGTTTAATTCTGTTGCGAGATTACAACACTCGCGTGGTGGTATTAGGAGTGATGTTATTGGGTGCTGCGGCTGGAATGGTGGGTAGCTTTACGCTATTGAGGAAGCGTGCGTTGATGGGTGACGCGCTTTCGCATGCGACTTTGCCGGGCATTGGATTTGCGTTCTTGCTGGCCAATCAACTAGGATGGGATGCCAAGTCGCTTCCGCTCTTGTTGTTTGGCGCTACCGTAACGGGATTGATCGGTTTGGGAGTGGTACTGGTGATACGTCATTCCACTCGATTGAAAGAAGACACCGCCTTGGGGGCGGTTCTCAGTGTCTTCTTTGGAGGAGGAGTTGCGTTGTTGAGTGTGATTCAGCAGATGGATGGGCATGCGGCGGGACTGGAGTCGTTCATCTATGGCAAGACAGCATCGATGGGTATCCGCGATGTGCAGCTGATTGCGGTTGCAGCACTGGTATGTATTCTCGTGTCCTTCTTGTTGTTCAAGGAATTGAAGCTATTGTGTTTTGATGGGCAGTTTGCGAGCTCTCGCGGGTTTCCTGCGATTCGCTTAGATATTGTTCTGATGGGATTGGTGGTGACCGTGTGCATTGTTGGATTGCAAGCGGTTGGGCTGATTCTGGTCATCGCTTTGCTGATCATTCCGGCGGCAGCAGCTAGGTTTTGGACTGAGAAAATGTGGGTCATGTTTCTCATTTCGGGGGGCATTGGGGCGGCGGGTGGAATGGTCGGGGCCGGGATGAGTGCTGTTTTTGCTCGGTTGCCGTCAGGGGCTATGATTGTTTTGGTGTGTACTGTGTTTTTTCTCTTGAGTATGGTCTTTGGAACTTCGCGTGGGATTCTAGTGCATTGGTTGCAAAGAACGCAGCTCAATCGATCCATCGATCGGCAGCATCTATTACGAGCCGCCTTCGAGTTGGCTGAACCAATGCGTGCTTTGCGTAGTAAGGACAATGAGACCGTCCAGCAAGATGGTCATCCCGAGCAAGTGACTGTGTCCATGCAGGCCTTGTTGGGTAAGCGTAGCTGGTCTTCGTGGCGATTGAATCGCGCGGTTGATCGGGCATCGCGTGATTGTCTTTTGTATCGGGACGGTGACGGTATCTCATTGACCGCTCGAGGGGTAATCGAGGCGGCTCGACTTACACGCCAGCATCGACTTTGGGAGATATTCTTGATCGCTCATGCTGATTTTGCCCCAAGTCAGGTGGACCGTCAGGCGGATGCGATCGAGCATGTTCTGGAACCGGAGTTGATACGCGAATTGGTTTCGCTTTTAGATCAGCAAGACATCGTTGTGCCGGCAAGTCCGCATCCCGTTGAGGAGTTGAAGTCTTGATTTTTGCGATCAGTTGGAATTGGAGCCTCGACGGTTGGATCGTGCTTGCTGGTATCTTAGCTGCTGTGTCCGCAGCGTTGTTAGGCAACTTTCTGGTCTTGAGGCGAATGAGCATGCTCGGGGACGCGATCAGCCATTCGGTGTTGCCTGGATTAGCCGCTGCGTTCTTTATCAGTGGGACTCGGAACAGCTTTCCCATGTTCATTGGGGCGGTGGTGGTTGGTGTGTTGACGGCTTATCTGACCCAATGGATTCGAGGCATGGGGAGGGTCGACGAAGGTGCATCCATGGGAGTCGTGTTCACGTCCCTCTTTGCGCTCGGGTTGGTATTGATTGTGCAGGGGGCGGATCGGGTCGATCTTGATCCGGGATGCGTTCTGTACGGCGCCATCGAGCAGACTCCGTTGGATCAAGTTCGGTTGGGTGGGGTTGGGGTTCCTCGGGCGGTTGTCACGCTTGGAATCGTAACAGCCATCAACACGTTGTTTGTGTTGCTGTTTTACAAGGAACTGAAACTCAGTTCGTTCGATCCAGCATTGTCTACCTCCAGCGGTCTGAGCGCTGGCTTGATGCACTATTTATTGATGACCTTGGTGGCGATTACTGCGGTAGCAAGTTTTGAAAGCGTGGGCAATATTTTGGTGGTGGCCATGTTGGTGGTCCCCCCTGCGAGTGCGTACATGATGACCGATCGATTACCTGTCATGATCGGTTTGAGTGTTGCGTTAGCGACCTTGGCAGCCGTGTTAGGCCATTTGGGGGCCATGGCCGTGCCGGCTTGGTTCGGTTTCGAAAGCACGACCACCGCGGGAATGATGGCAGTGGCAAGTGGGCTCATCATGCTGTTGGCTTTGGCGTTTTCGCCGCAGCATGGCATTGTTGTGAAGTGGTGCAATCAGCAGTGGCTCGCCATCAGCATTCTTTGCGATGACATTGTAGCGTTGTTGTACCGGCGTGAAGAGAGGCAATTGCCTTGCGTTGTTTTTGAGAATGAGTTGTGTCGCGAGTTGCAGGCCAGCAGATGGTCGATCTTTTTTTCTCTTGTGTGGTTACAGAAGCGAGGCGAAACCACGGACGCAAACCAACAGATCGCGTTAACCGAAAAGGGGCGTGATCGAGCTAGAAACTTAGTTCGTTCTCACCGGTTGTGGGAAAACTATTTGGCATCGCAAGCGCTGGTGGATGGAAACCGGTTGCATGGATTGGCAGAGCGGTTCGAGCACTTTACAGGCCGAGAATTGCGAGAGCAGCTAGACAAAGAAATGGACGCCCCGTCTCATGATCCTCATGGAAGCGTCATCCCGGTCGAGAAACGCGAGGATAGGACGTAGCTCTCGATGGCTTAAGCCGCGGCCGCAAGCCGCAATCCACTTTTTTCCGTCGGGAGCCATAAAGTGGCTAGCGCCCAATGGCACTCACTTTGTAGTTTACGCAAGCAAATTACTGAGCCGCGGGCGCTAGCCGCGTTACGGTTTCCCTTCCAAATACGGTTATCGCGGCTAGCGCCCGCGGCTCATTTCGAACAAAGTGAGTGCCATTGGACTAACGCCTGCGGCTCATGGTGTTATCTGTTTTATCCGCCGATGTTCTGGATGGTAGGCAACCACTTCGGAATAAAGATAAGGCAGCCGACGAGCAAGGCGAAGCAAGATGCCAGCAAGACCGCGCCTGCTGCAAGATCCTTTGCATCTCGAATGCTCGGATGTGGATCGATGGTGATTGCGTCGCAGGCTTTTTCGAGAGCGGAGTTTAAGGCTTCACTCATGAGCACCATCGCGGACGCCAAAAGGATGGAGACCCATTCCCGGGTGGACAAAGAAGAAAAGAGTCCCAGAAGAACAGACGCAACGAATGCCGTCAGTTGAATTCTTGCGTTGGTCTCATGCTGAAATAGGATGGCTACTCCATGGCCGGCATTCTGAAAGCTCTTCACGCGACTGCGAAGTGTTTCCCAAAGTTTTGGTTGGTGCATTTTTTGCATTTCTGAAGCGAAATCGGCAAGTAGTGGAGACGACGGAACGAATCAGGTCGCGGTGGGAGGGGATGAATTGCAACGATTCTAACGGCAGAAAAACCCGCATGTTCCAAACCGGCACAAGTAAGAGTGTGTGGAAAGCTTGAATTCGTTACCAACTCGTTCTCGAATTCGGTAAAATGGAGCATTCAGGCAAGCTGTAGGAAGCCGAGTAGATCGAGTATTTCGATCGCATGGTAGGCTACATTGTGCAAACTATTCCCACGTAGCCCATAGGCTCAGCGCGTGATCCTTTCCTCCGAGAAGTCGAAATTGAAATTGCCGGAGTCCCCGAATCAGGCGGCAAGTGAATGCGCTTGGACAGGGAGCTCTATTCGATTTTGCTTCTTGTCCCTTTTATCCGTCTTCGATTCGTGGTTCGGCTCCGTTGTGACTTGGAAAGTTTTTGGAGTCACCGGGGTGATTGGCATCGTTTTCGGGCAAGTTGGTTTATCGCAAGATTTGGGGGTAAGTCCGTCATCTCAGGACAAAGTGCCCGACTTGATACGACCGGGGGTTTTGCCTGACATCATTTTAATGCGGAACGAGGCGGGTGAAGAGATTTTGGTTCCGAAGGTTCGTTACGAGGATTTTGAAAAATTCTTGCAACAGCAGGCGGCAGCGCAGACGGCTGCTGACAACAAGGAAAATTTGGATCGGATCGAGATAGGGATCTCGGTTGAAAACAATGTCGCCAAGCTTCGGGTTGAAGCGGAAACGCGGTTGCGGGAAACGAGCTCACGATGGAAATCGATCCCGATTGGGCTCGGCTTGACTCAGATCGTACCCACCGTCTCGATAGTTGAATCGGAGCCGCAATTTCCGTCGATCCGCATGTCCAATGAGAACTCGGGTTATGAATGGTTGATCGCGCCAGGTGAGGAGCGAAGTCGGAGGCTTTCTTTTGAGTCCCTGTGCAATGTCCAGACCAACGGACAGACCCAATCGATACGGTTAGATTTGCCGATGTCGCCGTCGATTGTGAAGCTGAACTTACCTAGGGCGCAGTGGGATTTGACGGTAACCGGTTCCGGTTCCGAGGTGGTCGAGCCGTTTCGCGAAGTGCAGTCGATGTCGCAAGCGTTGGTACGAGCATCTGGAGGCACGATTGTTTTATCGTGGAGTAAGAAGACTGCGCAGGAACGAGTTCAAGCGATTGAAGTTTTGAGTCAAACGAAGTTTTTGCCTGCGCTGGACTCAACGGTTTTTCGCGCATCTTCTAGCATGGTCATGCGCGGTCCTAAGTCGCTCGGCGGGCGGCGTTTTTTAATCACGTTGCCGAAAAATTGTCAGTGGCTCAGTCCAGCGTCCTCCGTGGTACCGATTCAAGGGGTCCGTATTTCTAAGTCGGAATCGAATTCCGCGGAGGAGTCGACTGTCTTGTTCTTGGACTTTGAAGAGTCCTTTTCCCGGATGGAGACGGAATTGGCCATCGAATGGCAACAATCCGGTTTGGGAGAGAATCAATCGGCATCCTTTGCAATCCCCAAAATGGAAGGAGTCGAGCGGCACGTCGGTGGCATGGAAGTCGTCGTACCGAAG
Organism: Pirellula sp.; assembly: GCA_044359895.1. Lineage (GTDB taxonomy): Bacteria > Planctomycetota > Planctomycetia > Pirellulales > Pirellulaceae > JBKCUI01. The sequence goes on along the minus strand of JBIKLJ010000004.1, from coordinate 30,284 downwards.
GCCATTCGTTTCGTCTGGGAGCCACAGCCGGGAATTCTATTCCTGAAGCAAACTGGCGAAGCGGGTGATGCAACGAGTTATGAATTCCGCTTTGAACAACAGACCACACCCTTAGTCGCAAGTTGGATATCCAGCGATCAGCGAACCAGTTTCAACGCGTCGTATGAAATCATTCAGGACCAGGATACCATTCGGCTTGTCGGGTCGATTCAGTTCGTTGAGCTGGTGCGTGCGTTTCCTTTTTTTCAGTTTGATACCAAGGGATGGGTTGTTGATCGTTTGCAAGTGTTGCCCTCCGGCAAATTGATCGACATCAATTCCAACCGAACTAATCCGACAGCGGCTTCCGCTGCAGGGTCGGAAATCAAATCTTCTATTTCGCTTAGCCTGAGCGATTTACTGCCGCTAGCATCGGCTCCGAGCAGTCCATCTACGGGCGGCATGCCCGAGAACCCAAAACTGGTTTCGCCCAACGACAGTGTTTCGGATGCGATTCGAGGGGCGGCCAATCGGGGGCAGGAGCCAGATGCTGGGTTGGGCAGCCCGCTTGGTATTAGCTTTGTTTTGTCCCGTCCATTTCCCTTAAAGACAGGTGATCGGGGGATTCCCTTTCAGTTTTCGTTGCCTTTGCTTTCTTGGTTAGATTCGCAAAGTCAGTTGCGCAAATCGTTATGTCCGCAAGGGGAACTGTTGATCAGAAGCTCCTTCTCCCATCTGCAATTGGATTTTGAAAAGTCGATTGGACTGAGCAAAATGCCCTTGGACTGGAGCGACAAGTCCAAGCCAGGTTCTGTTGCGGACGGTCGAGTTCGTAGGTTCCAAATGAATGGGACAGAAACGTGGGCCGAATTGGTAGGAAGTGCGGAGCAGGCGAGCGCTGTCATTTCTGCGTCTGCGGATACGACTCTTCTGCTCAGTCAAGATGCGTTGGAAATGAGTCAATCCTGGGAATTGAAGGTCCAGGGGCCGGTCCCGAAGTCATTTCTGTTCTCGGTACCTGGATCTGAGGTTGCAGAGGGTTCGAATGTTGGTCCATCGGTTCAGTTTTTTCTGGATGGCTCGTCGGTTAGTTCGGAGGCTAGTGAGATCGACAAAGAGCTTCCTTTGCCGGCTGCCCAGCGCGATATCCCGGCGCAACATGTTCTAGTACGAGTTACCGTGCCTGACCGACTTAGGGAATGGAAAGCTACGGATTCGGTGATGGACGTGAAGGTCATGACCAAGACAATGCGTTCCGCGGAGCTGCAAGCCAACACATTTGATTTTCAATATCCACTGCCGATGCTGTTTCTTGAAGGTGGCAGCGACTATCTTTCGATTCAGCGGTATGCAGGCGAGGTTCGCTTCCCTAGCAACATGTTGGTCAAGATGGCGAAGCCGTTGTCTTCTTCGATCTTGAAGGCAACAGAGGTTGTGGATGGTCTTCGGGTAATCCCATTTGATTGTACGGGAGAAAAGCCGTTGGTAAGCGGTTCTATTTTGGTTGACCAAGGGCAACGGGATCGTTCGATCAAGGTGGAATCGGCTTGGCTGCAATCGATTTCAAACGCGGTGGAGCGTCGTGAACGGCTTGTGCTTCGATTTCAGACTCTGGCGAATTCCATTGGTCTGAAGCTTCCGGCGGACAGACGTTCGAATTCAAAAGTCATTTTGAACGGCTCGAAAGCGAAGGTGGTCGAAGATCAGCAAAATCCGGATCGCCTTGAGATCCTACTACCGTCATCGCCCTCCAACGCAACCGGTACAGATCCTGAGTTCGTGCTGGAGATTTTTACATGGCCGACAGCTCATGCCGAATGGGTTGTTTCGTTGCAACCCGACTTGCCTACCATTGAAGATTCTAAGTATGACTTTCCGATTCTTTGGCAAATCGTTGTTCCGGCCACGTCGCATCTGGTAGGCAGTTCCAAGGGGCTTTCACCGGGCTACTCTTGGAGTTGGCGTGACTTGTGGTCCAATCGTTTGAGCGATTTAGATCAAGTTGGACTGGAGAAGCAGATGGGTGCTACCTCGCAACCGATCGTAAGCCAAAACACAAATCAGTATCTTTTTTATGGTCTCACTCAGCGTTCTCCAATGCAAGTTTGGCTTGCCCCGCGATACCTGCTGTGGGTACCGGTAGCGCTATGTATGTTGTTAGGGACGATTGCCGTCCTTGAAATGCGTTGGTTGCAGCGTCCTTGGTTGGGCATGCTTGTTTTGGCGGTTTGCTTTGGTTTTATCATGTGGGATTGGGACTTTGCGGCTGCGATTGTGCAATGCATGATTCTTGCGATTGGGGTCGCGTTCATGTACTGCGGCCTGACTTGGTTGTTGGATCGGCAAACACGACGAAGAACGATTTTTGCGAATCGAGCCATTCCATCTGCTGCCGGTCCCTTGTCGGGCAACGCGGTGCTTTCAGGGTCGTCCCCAAAAATTCAAACGCCCAGCGGAGCTGCTCATGATTCGCGGCGTCATGTTGTACAGGCTGAGCTTCCGGCGCCGGTTCAAGTTCGGCCTGCATCGTCGGCCACGACGACAGCCCCTGCGGTTTTAGGAAATCCGGGCGAGGCAAATTGATGGAATCAAGCAAGCTTGTCTCCGCTTTGCGAATTGCGTGCTTTGTTTTTTGGCTGCCGGTTTGGTTCCTAGGCAGTGCGACTCTATCCATCGTGTTGGCTCAGGAGCCGAAGTCTAGCGAGAGCGATCCACAAAGCAAGGTTCCCTTTCGGAGGATATTCATTCCAGCGGAGGAAGTGAACGATTTGGATTTAGACGGATACGAACAGGTATCTGCGCAGGAATTTAAGGACTATTTGGAAGGGGGGGACAAATTAACCTTTTCCAGTTTGTTATCGGATTCTGCTCAAGGGACAAGTTTGTTGTCGAGCTACTATGTAGCTCGGCTAATCGGCCCCGATCTTTTTTCAGAGCGATCGAAACTAGTTCTCGCATTGCCAGCGCGTTCAGGGGATCGGATGACGCTTAGCCCTTGGTCGCTAGCAGTCAACAACAAACAGTCCATCAGCAACACAGGTATGCCCGTCTTGGAGCCAGGGGGGAAGTCGATTTCTACTGTATCGACGTGGACCTACGATACGCTTGGTTTGCCGAGACTACCTGCCCATCGGTCCGAGAAGACTTGGGGGTATGGATTTGAACCCGAACGCGGTGGGACCGTCCATTGGTTTGGTTGGTCGGCTCGGTCCAACCCAGGTAGTCAACCGAATCGATTGCGATTTGACTTGGAGATTCCTCGATGTGCTGATAGCTGTATGTTGTTGCAGCTACCGCCTCGTGCGATTGTGCAAGAATCGCGAACGGCTTGTAGACGAATCGATCAGAACAGCGATTTCCTGGCCCGTTTTCATCATTGGCCGGAAGTTGAATCCGATTTAGCAGTTCGGCAATCCCCGAGCCGCACGACAGATTCGATATGGTTGATTGAGCTTTCCGGAAGCCAAAATGCTTCTTTCACGGTCGTGTTGGGGACGGGGGATCGCGAACCAGATTCACTCACCAAAGATCCTGTCTCCAAATATTCGCATCTTGTTCGGTCCCAAAAATTGGAACATACCATCGAACAGAATTGGGTCCGCACGATGCTTGATTTAGAGATCATGCACGGCAAAGACGATGCATGGTGCCGTCTCGTGATGCCTTCCAATTCCAAGCTACGTTTCTTGAAGGTGAATCAAGAGGACAAAATGGATTGGCAGGTGGTCGATGATATGATCCAGTGGAAGATTCCAAAATCGACTCTGGATCCAACGGCCGTAAAAGCCAATGGGCTGATCGAGACGGTCGATTTTGTTTCTGCGGAATTGATCACTCCTGTCGATTTGCAGCCTGGGCAAAAGGTGGTGATGCCAAGCTTTGTTTTGGAGCGAAGTTACGTGATGTCGGGGCGCACTTCAGTGCAAGCGGCAGAACCATGGCGGCTTGGGTCTGCAATATGTGATTCGAGCAAGCTGGTCGAATTCAAGCCAACGATTTCAGAAAGTAAAAATGCAGAACGGATCGATTTTTCTTGGCAGGCGTTTCCACCAAGTTGTTCTGTTCAGGTTCGATCCCGTCAGACCGTTCGGCAATGCGAATCGTTTAGCCAGGTTGACAATGGGTCAGACGGCATTCGGCTAACAACCCATCTCAGGCTGGCTTTCCGAGATCAGGACTCCAATCGCTTGACCTTTCGATTGGGGGAAGGGTGGGAGATACGTTCGGTCCGATCGAAAGATGAGTCCGATCCCGTTGAGTTGTTTTCAAGTAACGTGTTGCCCTCTGGATCGACGCTGGAAGGAGCTAATGTTCCGGTGGAGAAAATGGATACACGGAGAAGCTATGATTTCGTTTGGAATTCGATCGCGTTGAGCCGTGTCGCTGAAATAGAAATAGTCTGCTTTTACAAGCCCCCGAACGTCGAATCGATCTCGGCGGATATTCCCACGGATTTGATCCGTATTCCATCGACGGTTGTTCTGGAGCTTCCGGGTTGGAACATTCAAAGCAATGTTGCGGTTGTTCCAACCGCATCGTTTCCGCTTTTGACAAAGAGTCTTGCTTGGGATTCTGTTATGGCTCAAACGCAGCTGAAGGAGTGGGAAAAGCAGTTGCCAAGCATGTCCGATGTTTCAAGGGTTTTGCTTCCGAAGAATCGGGATGCACGCGCAAGTGAACTAACCTTGCCAGCGATTGTCTTTCAAAGGAAAGAAGTTAGCAAACAGGTCGCGATCGAGTCGCGCATCGTTTCAGGATCGAGCGAGACCCTGGTGGTGGAGCATGATTTGAGTATCGATGATATTTTGGGGGCAAACCCTATTTTAGAAATAGAGCTCGATGATCTCGATGCGAAGTGGTTTTTCCTGGAGGGGAACCGTTGGGTATCGGTGAAGCCAACGGTGGCTACTGTCGCGGGAGATCAAGCTGAGTCTAAGTTGCCATGGAAGTCCATTTGGAGCTTGGATTTGGTTGGTCGCGGTAATTCTTGCAAGCTGCGAGCGACCATGGCCTTGCGAGAGGGTGACAATGGACGGCTTGTTGTTCCGTTGCCAAAAGTGAAAAACGGTCAGGTAAGCAATCAAACCGTGTCCGCTTGGCCGGATCACAAGTTCAGTCTCGAAACCGAGGAAGGCAGTTGGGTGTTTGACTCCTCTGGAAATCGAGTATTGAAGCTAGACCCTGCGCAGGATCCTCGAACTCTTTCCATAAAACAGCCGTCGCAGATTGAGCGATCGCTTTGGATGGGGCTGGATTGTCAAATGGATGTTGCCGTGGACGCGTTCGGTTCCCAACGCGCAACTTGCGTTGTGCGACTCAAGAAGGGTGTTTTTCAAGCACCGATTGTTTTTGAACTTGAGGATTCGTGGTTGCCGATATGTGTTGATCTGCCCAATGGAAAGATTACCAACGAAGTTGGCTATCGGTTAGATGGGCAACGCCTGATCATCGAAATGCCAAATCGAGGCGTTTTCGATTCGAAAAGTGAGACGGAAGAACTGCCAAGGGAAGTGAATGAGATACGCATCCAGCTGAACGGTCCAAGTCTGAAGACATCCGCAGATTGGTTAGCATACGACCAAGGGTTTGCTTTTCGCTGGCCGCGTCTAGGAATAGACGGATCGGGAAAACTGGCCCTGTTGGATTATGTGCTGACCAGTCGACTTTGGCTGCCAAAAGATGTCGTGATCTACGACCAACCCTTCCAAGAAAGTGCGGATCCAAAGGGATGGCCTTTGTGGACATTCTCTGGTGAACTGGCGACGAACTTGATGAATACATTCGGATACACATCCAGAAACTCCGCAACCGACACTTCGCAAAGCGCGAGCTTTCCAACTGTTTTCCAGTTGGAAGGGATGGGCGATACTCATTGGCGTATGGCGATCGAAGAGAAACGGTCGGAATCCATCGATGCAGGCCCGAAGTTCGAAATGGAATCTGGCGCAGAGACATTGCGTCTTGCGCGATGGGACCGCAACGGTGCGATTGGAGTGGTCCTCTTTGCGTTGTTCGTTTTGGTAACTCCGATTTTGGTACGACGATGGCCGAGGGCGACGGTTGTCATGGTATTTACGTTGGTGCTTGTCGCGCACCTAGGGGAATCGGCATTCTCCTGGGGTTCGTTTTTGGGTCTATTAGGAATTACCAGCGGGTTTGTTCTGTTGGTGATTTATCGCTGCACTTTTGGTTTCATCAACAAAGAATCTCCGAAATCCCTTTCCGTTTCGCGGCCTTGGATGCCCTGGAACGATCGCGAAAGCAACGTGGATCCTCAACCGGGAATATTGCGCAACGGGTCCAGCGTGGTAAACATATCCAAGTTACCTTCCATTCTTTGGTTTGGGTTTGCGTTGGGATGGCTTCATGGGTTTGGTTCGGATGGCGTAAGACTATTTGCTCAGGAAGTTGTCCCCCGCGATGCGACCGAGGTATTCGATGTGGTGATTCCGATGGATCGCGAGGGTGAGTTATCGGGAACTAGCATTTACATTCCCAAAAGCATTGCGCAACAATTCAAAGCGATTCCAGAAAAAGTAGTCGAGTTTGATACTGGAACCAGGATCCTATCGGCTCGTCACACGTTGTCGCTTGGTATGCGTGGTCGAGCGGATCTGATCACCATGACGTATGAATTTTCGGTGGGAGATGATCTTGCGCCAGTTCGGCTTCCTGTCAACAACGATCAAGTTCAGTCTTTGAGGTTTGTGTTAGACAATGTGGACCTTAGTCCCGGTTCTCGGCTTCGAAAGTCCGGTAGCGAATGGGATTGGTTTCCCGAGAAGTCTGGCAAGAGAACGCTGCGTATTTCAGCACAGCCGGTGATGAAGTCCGCCTCAACGGAACAAGGCCGTGATGGACGCAGTGCCGCCAATAGCAATCTGCTGCAACAAGTTGATATCGCTCTGTTGCCCGTAGCGAATGCAACGATTGAAATTGAGTTAGATCCGCAGTTGATGGTGGACATTGTGGCACAAGGGCAAGTCAACAATCCAGCTGCTGGAAAATACATAGCACAGTTGGGGGCTTTGGATCGACTGCAATGCCGTATCCTCGCTTCCAACTCGAATAGCACTCCGGGGTTCAGCAATCCAAACACCACTCTTTTGGATGGGCCAACGATGAATACGGAGCTATTGCTTCTGTATGATTCCTTGCAAGCAAAGACGATTGTTGAGTTTCCGAAAGGGGTGTCGTTACCTCGTGAGATCGCGATCGAAGCGGATTTGCCTTGGATACCTATTGGCACTCAATGGGGAGATGCAAAATGGGTGGATGTTCGTTCTGGAAGCACTCTTGCTAGGCGGCGTTACATTTTAGAATGGAATACTGACTCGAACTCGTTGGCATCGAGTCCAACGCAGGCCGTGGATCGAGCGATTTCCGTAGTTTGGATTCCACAGTCGAATTCGCAGAACTTGAATGTTCTATTTGCGGAATGCGTGGATCGACGTACCAAGCTTGGCACTCTGCGGTACCATCGCTCGGATGGTGCCAAATGGAGCATCGATGGCATCAACACGTGGGTGCCTGCCATCTCATCGAAAGAGCGTCTTGAATGGCCTGAATTGAAAAACATGCCTTTTGCTACGACCCTTCGCATTCCAATTACTGGAGGATTCGGTGTGCTTAAGCCTAGGGTGCAAGCGGATCGTCAGCAGGCTCGTATTTCCACGAAATGGTCGGTAGAGGTTGATTCGGAAAGTCTTTCATCCAGGGTTGAGTTGCTTGGCGGGATATTCGATAGCGATTTGCTAACCGTTGAGTTGCCGACCGGATTTCGGCCTGTGGATGTGACGAACCGAACCGGCAGTGTTCGATTTTTGCAATCTGAAAATCAAGGGCGAATCCAGCTTCAGTTGTTAGCAGAGCGACGGTCGTTGGAGCTCAATGAATTGATGATTCAGGCAACCAGGGAAACGAATTCCTATGGCAACGTCGCCGGCCAACCGTGGGTAAAGTCGGGGGAAGTGCCGTGGTTGAAGCTGCCCTCGAGCATCATCGTCGAACAGTCGATTGATTTATCGGTATCGGACCAACTTCGTGTTCAGCTGGATTCATCGACGGAATCCATTCAGGGTAAGGGTGGGGATCAAAGCGTCGCTGCATTAGTTCAAGGTACGACCGAACCCAACAAGCTAAGTACGGTTAGCAGCAGTTACCAAGCCTATTGGAAGCAAGAAGTTGCCGAAAATGAAATCTCAGAGAATCCTGGTGCTACACCACCGGGGGATACAAGTGCATCACCACCAGAGATCGATCCCGCAGAGAATCCAGCCGATGGCAAGAAATTGACGGTTCAGTCGCGCGAGCCAAATTCTATCAGCCAGTCCATTCATTGGATCGGTCCACTCAACGGAGTTGATTCGCGCGGCGAAGTGGGCAGGTTATCTTCCGATTCAAAAGAATGGGTGATTGTTGAATCAAGCTATTGGGTGGATGGATTGGACGCGCGAAGTTCGCCTAGCGATCTGTTTCGGTGGAACATCAGCGACCAGAATCAAAGGTTGCAGGACGTGGAGGTGTTATCGGTCCAGCTTGATGGCAACCCTATCGAATTTCTTCCATCGAATAGCTTGCTGGAATGCCAAGTCCCACTCACCCAGCTATGTTCAGAGCTGGTTTTGGTAACTCGGCAGGAGGTGAAGTTCGAAGCAGATTCCGTTGGCCAGATTCTGGTGCCGAATCTTCAAAGTCACACAGCGGGGCCGATTTTGTTTGTAGGAGACGCCGCTCGATTTTCGGTCCGATATCAGGATGAATCTCAGGTCTTGGTATCCGCCGCTGATTGTGCTGAAGTTTTGGCGGAAAAATGGTGCGAACTTTTTTTCCGATCAGCCAATAAGGTTTCCAATTTGAATGTACCCATCGGTAGCCATTGGGAACGATGGCAGCGGTATTGGAATCTGGGGGCGCTGGAAAGGCTTCAAGCATGGGCAGTTAGCAACAACTTGGAGCCGACTGCTTTCGATGCAACCGTGAGAAAGTGGCATCAGACTAAAAGCTTAACCCAGAGCATGCTTAGTCAGCCGGCGAGGGAACTCTTGGAAGCTAAGCTTGCTCAGACGGGCTCCCAATGCGGAATGGTCCGCAACGGATTGTTGTCAAAGACAAAAACAACTGAAGGAATCAGTCAGCCCGTAGCCAATATGTTGGATGGGTTGGAAAGAGGGGCTTTTTCGCTCTTTGGGTGTGTTCTGTTGCTTGTTGGATCGATGTTGTTGTGGGAAGTATCACAGAAACCTCAATGGTATCGCCCATGGTGGTTGCTGCTGAGTGTCGGGCTACTGCTATGGGCCACGTTCGGGGTGCTTTGGCCCGCTCTTGTGCTCAGTGCAGTAGCATTTGCGATCGCGTTGGATACTTATCTGTTGGTTACCGAGCGACTTCGACGAAGCGAGACTCGCGGACTACGGTAACTTTGATTTCGCCTGGATACGTCAGTTGCTCCTCGAAGGACTTGGCGATGTCGCGGCAGATTTTTGCAGCCACAGAATCATCGGTGTTTTTCGAGCTGACGATCACTCGCAGTTCACGACCAGCTTGGATCGCAAAGGCTTGTTCGACGCCAGTGAATCCACGCGCGATGGTTTCCAGTTCTTCCATTCGCTTGATGTATCGCTCCAAGGATTCGCGTCGAGCGCCTGGTCGCGAGGCACTGCAAGCATCTGCAGTGGCAACCAGCAAAGTGTAAGGGTATTCGGTGGTTAGTTGGTCATGATGTCCTAAAGCTGCATGGACAACCTGTTCGTTTTCGCCGTTTCGTTTTAGTAGATCTGCACCGATCTTGGGGTGCCCCCCTTCAAGCTCATGGTCGGCTGCTTTTCCAATATCATGGAGAAGTCCGCATCGACGCGCGGTTTGCGGATTCAGCCCGATCATTTCTGCCATCATGCCAGACAGGAAGGCAACTTCAACGCTGTGTCTCAAAACATTTTGTGAGTAGCTGGTTCGGAAGTGAAGTCGCCCGAGCATATCGATGGTGCGTTCATGAAGGCCTTGAATGTTGACTTCTTGTGCGGCCTCTTCCCCTTTGCGGCGAATAAAGCCTTCCATTTGCTTTTCTGTGGCGGCAACGATCTCCTCAATGCGCGTCGGGTGAATTCGTCCGTCAATGACAAGCTTTTCAAGAGATTGGCGAGCGATTTCGCGGCGAACCGGATCAAACCCGCTGACGATGACCACGCCTGGAGTGTCGTCGATGATTAAATCGCAACCTGATGTTTTTTCGAAGGCGCGAATGTTGCGACCCTCTCGGCCAATGATTCGACCTTTCATGTCATCGTTAGGGATATCGACGGTACTGGTGCTGCTTTCCGACGTTTGGGATGAAGCGTATCGCTGCATGGCGACCAGCAGAATATCTTGAGTCTTCTGCTGTGTGATCTCTGCAATTCGCTTTTCATGGCGAAGGATGACGGTTCCGAGTTCCCCTTGAAGCTCCTTTTCCAACAAAGTCATCAATTGCTTTTTGGCTTCTTCGGTCGACATGCCCGTCAGGCGTTGCAGATCATTTTGCTGCTGTTGGACGAGCTTGGTGTACAGTTCGTTCTTGCGTCCGACATCTTCAATACGATCGGAAAGCTTTCGCTGAGTTGTTTCGACAAGTTTTTCTTGTTTCCGCACATCATCCGCGGTTTGCTTGAGCGATTCTTCTTTCCGCTCGATGGATTGCTCGCGCTTGCGAAGCTCTTCGCGAACTTTGTTGTTTTCGCTGTCGAACTTAGACTGAAGCTGAAGCAGCTTTTCCTTTTTCTCTAGTTCCGCCGTTTTGACCATATTGTCGCAATCTAGTTTCGATTGCTCCAGCAGACGCTTGGATTGACTTCTTGCATCCCGACCTTGCAAGATGTTGATTCCAAACATGACTGCCGCTCCGATGGCAAGCCCAATCAAACCGTAGAGGTAGCCTAGGTTTGATCCGGAATTCGAAGCCTGAGCAAACAAAGGCTGGTCCAGAGCGCTAGAAGCTAGCGAGGAAAGGAAGTTCACAATTTGTCTTTCTGTTTAGCAACAGACGACCAACGGATTCCGATCGACGAGGTGATTTGGTTTTGAAGCATAGCTTCAGACGAACAACGTAAACCGATCCTCTGAAGTACCATACCGATACGGTCGAGGCATTTCTTGGAACTTCAGCAAGTTCCAATTTGTCCCAAGCCCAGGTCGCAACGACGTTGGTCAGATAAGCGACAAACAGGATGACAATGGCTAGTGAAGTCATACGAATAAAAGGTTTTGTTGATCGATCTACCAAATCGAAGCTCGCCATCGAAACTCCCTGCGAGCCGAACTCGGAGGGAATGGAAGTCGCGATTGCGTTGATTTTGAGTTCTACAAGGATCCAATTCAGTGCGTTCCGATCGGTCTATTCAGGCAAAATCGAGAACACTGCGGAATGGTAGCACAATTCGCCCCTTTCGAGAACACTGCCCCCCTACTTCCCCGGCGAAACTGACCAAGAGATCTAGCCGAGAGGCTTTTTCGCCGCTGGAAACTTCCGAAGCGACAAGGCTTGCACCCGCGAAGACGCAAAATGACTTGATTTACGGGGTTTGGTTCGGAAGCATGGGGGAATTCCATCGTTGAAGGTACCGTTCAAGGAAACGATTGAAATCGTTATTCACCTCGTTTTGAGCGGCCATCGTCGCGGCTCCCATTTGAATCGCTTGGTCGAATGCTTCGGCGCCACCCAAAATCTCAAGAGCCGCTTGGAGGGATTTGATTTGCGGATCTTCTCGGATTCGCTTTTTGTTTTCCAAGGATGCCGATGCCGCAGAGGCCTCCGAAGATTTGGTCCAGACCAACGACCATTTACCGGAGGGCAAGCGAGCTAAAAAAATGGAATCTACGAAAACCGATGGTCCTTCGCTGCCAATGCGCAGGTGAGTTGCTCGGAAGTAGGTGTATCCCTTCGCTTCTGCCTTCCCAATCGCAACCTTTACCCAATCGCGTTCCAAGATGGAGGATTTCTGGGAGTCGAGTCCATTCTCCGTCAGTTGGCCCTCCGTCAGTTGGCGAACGAGGCTATTCATTTGAGACTGAAGAATCTGAGGGACAAGTGCTGCGATCGGAATGGGGGCATTCGCTTCAACCTGGATCATGGCATCGCCCGACCCTTGGTACTCGACCGGGTTGGCCAAGCGATAGGAAACCAGGGCGAATCGGCATGCCCAGCAATCATCGTCCTCTTCTGTGGGCAGGAATCGCGTCGACAAATCTGGAGCAGGCAGCTTCCAGTCAATCTTTCTTGTCGCAAGCTCTTCCGATAATTGGCTTACTGAACGATTTTCCACGTTGGACAGTTGTTCGTACCAGCTCCATAACGCGACGTTCCGATTGGCTTCGGAGGCGGATTGGATGTTCGCAATCGAGCTGAGCTTGATCTTGAGCAGCAGAAACTGGGGAGGGGCTAGATCGGGGGCTTCGATTTCACGTTCGATTCGGGCCAATTCTTGAGCGACAAAAAAATCCAAGCCTGGAAACTTTCCTGTCGGTTCCCATTGTTGAAGGCGATCGCGAAGCTGCACACGGGCTCGAGTCGCAACCAGATTTGATTGCTCGACCGTCTTCGCGAATAGGTTCTTATCCAACTTGCTCAACCAATCGGAAGAAACGGCAACGCGTGCTTGGCGGTCGTCGTCGACACCCAACGCGATACCTCGAATCTGACGTTTGTCCTTCAGATGAATCGTATCGACAGCGTTCTTCGGCGCGTTTCGGTTCTGAGCCGCAGCAGGCACTTGCAAGCAGGCGATCCAAACGAAAGCGATTCCGATGGCTCCGAGAAGTCGACCGAAGGTGCTTGAGTGAACGGCAGTCATAGGAGTATCAATTTTTGGGTGCCATCCTTGCCATATCTTCTGCTGATGGAGATCCGCCGAATTCGCGAAAGTAGCGTTCTTGGAAAGGATTGATAGTCGGTCCAACGGCTTGCTCGTTGATCATACCAGAGAGCGACTCCCTCCAGAATTGATCGAAGGCGTTCGACAGTTCTTTTACCATTGCGGGGTGTTGGTCGGAAACGTCTTTCGATTCACTGTAGTCGGATTGGAGATCAAAGAGTTCCCATTTCGGCTCGGCTGCTCCTTTTTCGGACACCAGATGCCACCGCGACGTAAGAACTGCACACATGCGATACTTCCAGAGATTTGGGTCCGCGCGTTTGGGCCAGCGCCCCAAATGGGTGAACAGCATCCGATCCTTTGTTTGAGATTGGGGATCTTTCAAGAATGGAACCAGGCTTATCCCTTCAACTTGTTGGTTGATGGTGTCGGAAGGAGCAACCCCTGCTATCTCTGCCAAGGTCGGGAAGAAATCGATGTGAGCTGCCAAGGCATGGCAATCATTGGGTTGAATCGTTCCAGGCCAACGCCAGAAGGAATTCGCTCGGGTACCGCCTAACCAGGCAGTACCTTTACTGCCTCGCATGCCGGCGTTGAACACTTGTACACCGGCAGTTCCGCCGTTGTCATTCATAAAGATAACCAAGGTCCGCTCTTCGATTCCCCAGGCTCGGAGTTGATCGAGCAGATCGCCAATGTTCTGGTCGATGTTGTGGATCATTCCGAAGAAGTTTTCCGTAGCAGTTGGTAGATTCTTGTTTTCGTAAAGAGCCTTATCTTCCGGGCGAGCGATATAGGGATCGTGAGGCGTGTTGGTTGTAATCATGGCGAAGAAGGGCTGTTTCTTGGTTCGTCGGCTATCCATCCACGCCTTCGCTTGTTGGAAGTAAAGGTCTGCACAGTAGCCTTGAGTCTTTTCAAATTTTCCGTTGTGCAGGATGGCTGGGTCGAAATACTTGTTACCTGGTGCATCACCACAAGAACCAGGGAATGTTTGACCGACGCCTCCTCCGCCATGAATGTACACTTCGTCGAATCCGCGGCGGTCCGGTTGGTAGGCATCCTCATCACCAAGATGCCATTTGCCAAAGATACCTGTGGCGTAGCCTGAAGACTGAAGCACCTGCGCGATGGTAGTTGCCTGGAGCGTCAATCGCTCGCGTTCCAAGATCGTGTGAGTCACCCCATTTTTGAATTCGTGTCGGCCCGTCATCAAGGCACTTCGCGTGGGCGAGCATGTTGGGCTCACGTGAAAATTGGAGAAGCGAGTCGATTCACTTCGAAGGCGATCGAGATTGGGAGTTTTAAGAATAGGATTCCCATGAGCGGATATGTCACCGAATCCTTGATCGTCAGTCAAGACAAAAACGATGTTCGGACGACCGTTCGCAATGCTGTCCGAAGCCGATCCGACAGCAGCCAAAACCATCCATGCCAAAGGGAACGCGGCTAAATAGAACGCAGCCATAGGAAACATGGAGAAGAGACCATGCGTGTTAACCGTTGAAACTCGAGTATGCATAGGGCTACATGGCCTTCTGTTCAGGGAATAGGTTCAAGGAGCGACATTGAATCGAGGGTGCCGAGTGCGAATCAGATCGCTCTCGTACGCTTCTCGTGCGGACGTGTCATTGGCGGGGGAGTCTTTGGTGAAGACATGGAGTTCTAACGTGATCTGATCCTGGCTGTTGGCACGCAAATACTCGAACAGTGATTTTCGATCGGATTGGTCGAGGTGCTTTGAGAGTCGGGTACGAAGGTTGTTGGATTGACCAATATAAAGGAAGCCGGTCTTGTCGCTGAAAATATAGATGCCGGCATTTTGGGGAAGTTCATTCAGGTGCTCGGTCGCTTGCTCTACGGACATCGAAATGATCTCGCGTTTCCAGTCGACGACACGCGCCATCAGTTCGGGCTTCAATCGCCTAGACTTGCGCAATCGCAGGGCGGCGCGTCGAACTTCCTCGGGTTTGGATTCGGGGGCGATCGTTTGAACCGCTGCGTCGAACTTGCCCAGAAGTGTTGGATCCGCGAGCCATTGGTCGACGTTGGCTTGGAAGCGGTCCATCATTTGTCGTGATGCAATTTCCGCAACGGGCAACCATGTCGACGATTCTGAATGGTTGCGCTTAGTGCTTTTCACGGGAAGCTTGCCAGCCTTTCGCAGCTGTATCAAACGCTCTAACAACTGTTTATGGTGGACTGCGGTTGGCTCCAGACTGGAATTGGAACGAAAGGCGTTGAGAAAATTAGTGCGAAGGGCATCTTGGATCAGCAGCTCGTCAACGCTCCATCCATCATGGGCGCTCTTGAACGCTTCAAGGATCGTTGCGTCTGCAATGCGCTCGTTTGTTTCTTGAGGGGGCTGACCGACGGGGGGAGAGTGGTCTGCGGATAAATCTTCTTGAGCCAGGCTGCGAGGTAGCAGGATAAGTCCAACAACCAATACGACCAACGGGTTCGCGGCAAGAAAAACGCTTGCAAAAGGAGATCGTCTCAGCGGATCCATCGCATGGATGCTACCTTAATTCGCGAAAAGCAGACCAAGAAAGGTATCCCAGCCCTGCGGAACACAGAATGAAAGTAATGTCCATGAGAAGGCTTTGGTAGTTAAAAAGGCTACCCAGACCAGTAAAGCCCATGATCATGTTCACTAGGAACAAGAGAAAGACTAGTCCGGCTACAACAAGCCCGCCTAAGCACAGCATTCTTGGCATCAAGTACCTCGATGTTCTTCAAAGATGTGCCCAAGGGCTGGATAAGCAATGCAACTCAAGATGGATCTGCAACAGTGAATGGTGCCCATGACAGGAAAAGTAGAACAGTGGTTCTGGTAAGACCACCGTGCTGTTGGCTAGTATAGTTGAACTTTTTGGACTGTCATCTGCCCGACCAAAGTCCTTTTGTTTTTATCTGGAAACCTCGAAACAAAGCCCGAACGACTGGAACTTTGGCATGCATGAAGCGGAAAATTCGGCAAAATCATCACTGCGAAGGTGCATGCCGGTGTGTGAATCCTATGCCTATTTTGATCATGCCGCCGTCGGACCGATTCCAAAATCCTCGGCTGAGGCTATTCAAAAATGGACCCAGCAGTCCCTTCTTCATGGGGATGTCCATTGGCCTCAATGGGCAAAAGCAGCTTCGGAGCTCCGCAAGGACGCGGGGCAGTTGCTTAATTGCACCCCTCAAGAAGTCGCCCTTATTCCGAATACCACCTTTGGAATCAACGTGGTTTCAGGCGGATATCGCTGGAACGCTCGGCCAGGCAGAAAGGATAGTGTGGTTGTGCTTGAAAATGAATTTTCAAGCAATTTGCTTCCATGGCTGGCGCTCGAAAGGCGTGGAGTCGAGGTGCGGAGGGTTTCCGTGCCGGAGTCTGGTGTGGTTGATATCGACGCGATTCGTCGAATGGTGGACAGCACTACCCGAATCGTTTCGGTAAGTTGGGTTGGATATTTCTCCGGTTATCGGATCGATTTGGCGAAGCTTTGTGACATGGTGCACTCCGCGGGGGCGAAGTTGTTTGTGGATGCGATTCAGGGGCTGGGTGTTTTTTCGCTGGATGTGCAGACGATACCGGTCGATTTTTTGGCGGCGGATGGGCACAAATGGATGCTTGGGCCGGAAGGGGCAGGGCTGCTTTACATTCGCGAAGGGAATCTGGACCTCCTGGAGCCGTCGATGCAAGGATGGGGATCGATTCGCTCGGCACATCATTTCAGCACCAGCGAGATGGTGCTCAAGTCAGATGCGTCACGGTACGAAGGTGGGTCTGCAAATCATGTTGGGCAGATCGGACTTGGAAAGAGTCTTCGGATGTTGCTGGACCATGGTTGCCATCAGAGAAACAATCCTGTTGCCGTAGCGGTACTGGAGAATGCTGCCATAATTGAGCAAGGGTTGCGGTCCTTAGGGGCCAGCGTTTATCGAGCTAGGCAATTCCCGAACCAAGACAACGACCTAAGCGGAATCATTACCTTCACTGTAGAAGGTCAAGATCCATCGCAAATTCGCACTCGTTTACTTCAGGATGGGGTCGTATTGAGTGTGCGTCATGGTCGCCTGCGTGTTGCAACACACGCTTACAATAACATCCACGATATCGAACGACTTCTTCAGGGCGTTCGCAGTTGCAGACCTTTTCAGAAAGCATGATTTAGCGATGAACCAAGATCCAAGTTTAAATCCTTACTCTCCCACAGGTTACTCGATCGATTCGAATCCTGGTATCAAGTTGCCGTTGCGAGGGTATGCAAAAATCGCCTGCATCTTTTTTATCATCCTTGGGTCGTTGGGGTTATTGCAGTTTCTGATGACCATCGGGCAGCTTGCGGTTTCGACATTCCTACCGCAACAAGGGACGTTTGATCCCAACAGCATATTTCCAGGTGCGATTGTGGTTGCGGTTTTGTTCGCTGTGGTCAACGGTGCGGTGTCGTTGGCTGAAGTGATCGGCGGGGTGTGGGGGCTGAAGCAAAAACGTAGCGGTGCGAATCTGATCCGCTTCACCGCCGCATTCATGATCGTCTTCAAACTGGTGGAAACCGTTTACGGTGTTGTCGTCGGGCTGATGATGACGGAGCCACTGAAGAAGCAAATTACCGAACAAATGCAAAACCAACCGAATCCGCCTCCGGTTGAAATTGGTCAGTTTATTGAAATTGGAATGTGGGTTGGCTTGGGAGTCGCGGGACTGTTTGGCTTGTTCATGCTTCTGTTCTATCTGTTTACGTTTTTGTTTTTCTGCAAAAAGACAACCCTGGCTCAGTTTTCATAAGAGGATTGATTGTGCGAAGCGACTTGAGTCCCAGCAAGGCTGTTTACACAGGATCGTTTGATCCAGTTACCTTAGGGCACCTGCACATTATTGAGCGGAGTGCCAAACTGTACGCCTCGTTGGTGATCGGCGTTGGAGTCAACTCCGCCAAGGAGTCGTTGTTTTCTACGGAAGAACGAATTGCCTTGTTGCAACGCATTACCAACCATCTGCCTCATGTGCATGTGGAGGCGTTCGATGGTTTGGCAGTGGATTTTGTTCGCGCCATCGGAGCCAAAGTCATGGTTCGCGGCGTTCGTCCCTTAACGGATATTGCAACCGAATTCACGATGATGATGGCGAATCGCCAATTGGACGCAGAGATCGAAACGGTCTTTCTGATGGCGGACGAGGTTTATGCTCACGTTTCAAGCACACTCATTAAACAGATTGCCACGCAGGGCAATGGCAGGTCGCTGGAACGGTTCGTGCCAAGCGAGATCATTCCAAGCTTGATGGAGAAAGTGCGATCTAAACGAGCCAAATGATGGAGTCTGCTCATTCTTGCCGGCCTGTAGGCACCTTTCGATCGTACGACCCACTGGATGGAATCGTCTTTGCAAAAGGAGAAGGGCTTACCCTTTGGGATACTGACGGCAAGTCGTACATGGACTTCATCAGCGGCTATTCGGCATCTAATTTGGGGCATTCGCATCCCGAACTTGTTCGCGCGGTGGTTTCGCAAGTGAACGAGCTCACCTTTTGCACCAATGCGAACACGCTAGTTCGGAAGGAACTAGAACGGGCGCTGGCAGACTTGTGGCGAAAATCCAAAAACAGCCCCACAGCGGATTCCGTTGCGAAGGTTTGGCTTGGTAGTTCAGGAGCTAGGGCCGTAGAGGTGGCTTGGAAGCTCGCTTATGCGAACCGTCCAGGGATTCTGATGCGGTTTGATTTGGCATACCATGGCCGATCCTTGGCGACCGCTCATATCAGTGACACACGTGCAAGCGATGCGCTAAGAAGGCAGTTTGGTGTTGGATTGGGAAAGCCAGAGAAGGATGCGATGGGTATGGAGCCTTCGGCGGGTATCATTCCTTTCCCTTGCTGTGGAACTAGGAGCAAAGAAGCCTGCGAGCAATGCGACGCAAGTTTGGCGGCCACGAGGCGTTGGCTCGAATTACATGCTCACAAAACCTCTGCCATGATCGTTGAGCCAGTGATCGGTTCCCGAGGATACTATTTTGCATGTCGCAACTTCCTTCGAAGACTTGCAGATGTGCTTCGCGAGTACCAGATCCAAATCATCAGTGACGAAATACAAATGGGGCTTGGTCGTTTAGGGAAAATGCTGGTATCCCATGAAGATGGTTGGGATGCGGACTTCACCGTTCTAGGGAAATCTTTAGGTGGTGGTGTTGTCAGCATGGCGGCTGTTATTGGGCATGCAAAGAAGATGGATGCATTGGTGGAAGGAATCGAATCCGAAACCTTCGCTGCCAATCCGCTTGGCTGTCGAGTTGCTGTAGGATCCCTTCGTTTGTTGAACGATGAAAGATTGATGCGGGATGTTGTTGTGAATGGAGAGAGCTTTCGTGATAGGTTGCATGCGGACCTTCCCGAGTTCCTCAAGGTGGATGGTCTTGGCCTCGCGACGGTGATAGATCTTTCCGAAGTGCCAAGCGATGTCGGGATCGCATCCAAGGTTGCATACAGTTGGGTGAGTCAAATGAAAGAGTGCGGCATGTTGACTCACCTGACAGGCGCGCGACGCGATCGAATTGCGTTCATTCCGCCGCTCGTCATCGATGGCGCATCCCTCGAGCGTGCGACGAACATTGCGGTGGACTTTTGGAATAGCGGGCAGAATCTTCCAGGTGTTCCTCCAGCGAAGCATCGGCCATTCATGGAATCTGCAAGTTAGTGATGGGCTGGTAGGACAGCAAAAAGTACAAAGAGTCTTCAGGAAAAATCAAGATTGAGAGAACGGATCATGTTTTTAGGTGAGCCACAGCAGAGTCAGTACGACTGGCGATTCCAGCTCTTTGGATTTCCGGTGCGAGTGACATGGTTGTTTTGGGCCGTGAGTGCAGCTCTGGGATACAACTTGGCGATGAACTTCCAGTTTCAGTACGCGAGGGAAGGGATCGATGTCCAATTGTGGTTGCTGCTCTTGGTTTGGGTTGGTGTTACGTTCACATCCATTCTTGTGCATGAATTGGGGCATGCGCTTGCGTTTCGCTACTTCGGAATCGAATCGGAGATCGTGCTGTATCAAATGGGTGGACTTGCAATACCAGGCGCGGGGATGATTTGGGGGCGAAAGGGGAGAAGGCGTAGCCTGACTCACATGGATCAGATCATTGTGTCCGCAGCTGGCCCCTTGATTCAGTTGCTATTGGCAGCGGCGGTGGGTGTGTCTGCAACGTTGTGCGGAGTTTTCGTAAGTGAATTCTTATGGTTGGCAGATTTGTTGGAGATTCAAGTCAGTAGGCCTCGCAACCCGTTGACCACGGCATCCATTCACTTCATGGTGACATCGAGTATTTGGTGGGCGGTAATCAACTTGATTCCGATCTACCCGCTCGATGGTGGGCAGATCGCGCAGCACGTGATCGGTATTTTTCGTCGGACCAATGGCCTTCTCGAAGCGCAAACGTTGGGCGCAATCGTTGCCGTGCTTGCAGCGCTTTGGTTCCAAAGTCGAGGCATGACGTTCAACGCAATCTTCTTTGCATCGATGGCGTTGAGCAACTTTCAAGCGCTGCAATCGAACAACGGAAGCCGTTTTTGGTAGCGCAGCGAAAAAATTTTTCAAAAATTTCTGCGCATCGATGATGCTATTTTGGAGCCCTCAAAGCGATTCGATTGGCCCCTCTTTGCAGCGCTGTTTCATGCATCGAATACCGTCATCATGGTGCGTTCAAGATCGCGCGAAATCGCATCGTCAAAGCACTTGTTTGCATCCTGCACCATGCATGATGCGAGCATGATTGGTTCCTGTTGTTGGACATCAAGTCATGCAAACGTGATTCGATATCGATCAATCAATTCATTGGTATTTTCAGTTTCACTCGAACTCGAAGTGCTTGGAGAGCGTCTCGCCAACATGCCGATCATGCGTCAGAAATGCGATGACGAAACATGCTCGAACGCATCGTGTTTTGGGCTTCGTGAACACGCATGAAAAAACGTTTCATGCATCGCTTTCGAGACACCATCATGCCCCCACGAACGCATCGTTGATCGATGCTTGTGGCGCGAGTGATCAACACAACCTGGTGGAAAATTGGTTTCATTTATGTGGAAAAATTGTCGAAAAGATGTTGCAATAACTTTCGACTTTTATACAAATAGTCGGATTGGATGTTGTTCCTTTGAAGAGAGAGATTCGGTTGGGTGTTCGATACGTCGAGCACAGGACATGAAGTCAACAATCGAATCGATTTCGACGAAGGGTTTTTAGTACCGGTTGTCAATTCAGATCTCTCATCTACTGCTTCTGATGAGGGACACCTGAGGCAACTAAAGTTTTCGCATTTCGGAGGATGTATCCGTGGCCAAGAAAAAAGCTGTAGCGACGAAGAAGAAGGTTGCCAAGAAGAAGGCTGCAAAGAAGGCAGCAGCACCTAAGAAGGCTGCAACCAAGAAGAAGGTAGCCAAGAAGAAGGCTGCTAAGAAGACTTCCACAAAGTCTCCTTCGTAATAATCGTTGCTCTGCTAGAGCACTCGGCTTCTGTCGAGATTCTGCTCCAAGCAACAAACACGAAACCGTTGAGCTTAACCTCGACGGTTTTTTTTTGCGCTGACGGCATGTCTAGACGAGTCGCCATCCTGACAAGGGCCGAATTTTTGGCGGGGCGGCGCTTTCAACAGCCTTTGACCCTTTCAAGTCGCTGCTATTTGCTCTAACCGTCAAAATCGACTCAATCAACGCAGTCCATTTGTTCGATACATATCCACGGTGTCGTTAAGCTACGTTTTCCATCGATTGCGAGCAAAATACTGTGTTTCGAACCTGCATTCACCAACGAGCGGCGAGCATTCTCTCGTATGGCTTGCTGTGTTTTGCATTCTGCATTACCCATTTAGGTTGTGTTTCGATCCAGCCAGCTCCGAAGAGCATGAGTATTTCCAGCAGGACAGTTCAAGCATCTGAGGTTTGTGCTCCGACTGATTTTTCAGGACAATGGGTCGATCAACTCAGTCCACGCAAGATCGTTCCCGATGGGGTAAAGGTCTTGTTTTGCGAAAGCAAGCAAAAATCTGTGGATTGGATTGCGGTGCAGCGATCGAGGCATCAGGGGCTTAAAGCAGCTATGCATGCTTGGATTCTACGCAAGAAGGAAGATGCAAATCAGCCCCCTTGGCCTCGTTTCCATCCAATACCAGCAAAGCCAGTATTTGAACCAAGCGAAGAAACGCTCCCCATGGACCCTGAGATCTATGGGCGATTTGGCATTAGCGAGTAGTTTCTCTCTCGACCTGGTGCACCCTTCTTTTCTAGACTTCCGGCGATCGATTGAACGACCCCGAAATCTCCATGGAAGGACGAATCGGAAATGCCCAGAAAAGCAAAAGACGAAACAGGATTCTCGAAACCTGCTCGCACCCGCAGATTCAAGAAGCGGTACCTGCTGCTTGGAAGTCTTGCCGGCTTGGTGTTGGCCGTGGGAATTGGTGTTCCTTTTGCGCTGCACAACCGAGAGTTCGTGGTTTCCACCATCAATCGAAATGCTGGGATTGCACCCATGCGAGTGGATCTCGAGGCCATTGAAGGTGGATGGCTTAGCCCGATCAAGGTGCATGGGCTTCGCTTGATCGATGATAAAGGGGCTGAGTTGGTAAAGGTGGCAGAGATTGAGACCGAGCTGAACTTGGTGAGGCTTGCGACCAATTACATGAACCTTCGTACGATTACGATTCGCGGTGCCGAAGCCACCGTGGATGTTCAGCCCGGAACCACGAACATTGAAGAAGCTCTTCGCCCATTTCTGGCAGTCGCTCCTAAAATCGCGGAGGAATCCGCTGCAACACCGGGTGCTGCATCCAGCCACTTTCCGCTGGGTAGGATAAGAATTGCGGATGCGATCGTGCATGCTCGTGACAGTGTTGATCTAACGGCGTGGGACTTGAAGGTTTCCGAAGCGGACGTTCCGTTTCCGACCTTGGAACAACCGGTTCCGCCAGTCACCTTAGTAGGTTTAGTCCAACAAACGGCAGCATTGCCAGGTGAAGTTCTACTAGCTGGACAGTTTACCATTCGGACTCAGCCGATCGATGGTGCTGCTGGAGCCAGCGGTGTGAATGGTCTCGTTCCCATGAAGATGAACATTGCAACCAATGGTTTGCCCATGCAATGGTTTAGTTTAGTCAAGCGACGGATGCCAGATATGCCGATCGAGCGCTTGCTGGGTTTGGCAACGATCCAAGCGGACATTGAATTGAATAGCAACAATAACATCATCGCTCGGGTTCAGACGGCTCAGATCGATTCCTTGCGAGTCATCGCGCCAGAACTCGTAGGTTCGCGGGGCGCTGGCCTTCAGCAGATCAAGCTAAGCGGAAGTTTTCGATTGAACCAGGATCGGCTTCAAACCACCGACGCTATCCTGCAGTGCGATGTGGGCGGGCTTGCAGCGAACGCAGATTTGCCATGGCCATTGGAAGCTCCGACCGTAGCGCAACCGTGGTTGCGCGATGCAGATTTGAATGTGCAAGGGAATCTTGACCTGTCCAGACTCATTCAAGCCGCTCCCGACATGATCAAGATGCAGGACCAAGTTCAGTTGCTCGCTGGCAATGCGACGGTGACGGCTGCGCAAAGGAGATCGTCCGTGCCTTTGGCTGCAGCGGGTGCGACGCCTCCATCTAGCAATTATCGACTGACTTTGGGAGGCCTCAAGGCGAACGTCAATGGTACGAGCATGCAATGGGATCAAGCGCTCGCGGCGTCGGTGGATGTGGAGGCGAATTCGCTGGGCCAACCGAGTTTCAAGGCGGATTGCACGGCGGAATTTTGTAAGATTGAGGGTTCTGGAGATCTTCAAGATGGTCAGCTGTCCGGTCGATTCGACTTGGCCAAAATGGAGCAACGCTTATCGCAATGGTTCGAGTTGCCCGTGGAAAGCTTGAGTGGCTCGGCGGATTGTCTCGTCAATTGGAAACAAGATGGTGGAAATCGGCTGACTGCTACGGGCAAGTTGACGACGACCCCGGTGAAAATTGTGAATCGATATGGGCAGTTGGATGAGCCCGCATGGGACGGTGATTTTTCTATCATCGCTCGTATAGACCAAGGACGAATCATTCAAGTGGATCGATGTCAGGCAACGTTCCAAGCGGCAGGTGAACTGCTGTCGGCTCAAGTGATGGAGCCTATTTCGTTGATGTCCGCCACCTCCGGAATGGCGCAACTTCCGCCCGCTGGTATTCAATTGAAACTGGTTGGGGATTTAGGTGGTTGGCAACGCCGCGGGCAGTTGTTTGCAGGGGTGGATCCTGGAGTGGTGCTTGGTGGAAAATGCGAACTCGACGCTCGTGGGGTGTTGGATCTGAGCCATATTGAAGTGACTCAAGCTAACTTTGTTACCGAACCGTTCATGGTCCGTAGCGGCGAAACGACATTCCAAGAGTCTCGTATGGTCGGAAACTTCAATGGCCGTGTCGATTCCCAGAATGTCACTCGGTTACAAGTGGATAATCTTCTCGTCCAAGCAAGCTCGTTCGCGCTTCAGGCTCGTGACGAAGCGGTTGCAGGTCGTGAATTGGCTCGAAAAGGAAACGCGGGCTATCGCATTGACCCAACGAAGCTGATGTCGGCGATACGTTTCGAATCACCCACCGCAGCCAGCAATCCAATCTCGCTGGAAGGGGACGTGGTAGGCCAGATTGGCTGGGAAGTAGATCCCAAGAAATTGGTTTGGAAAATGGTCACCGATGCGAAGAACATTCGCGCGACTCAGGCAGTCGCCAATGGAGATGCCACTCAGCTGGTCAGCACCGGCGGTGCCCGATCGACTGGCAACACGGGGAGCACGGTGCTTTGGGAGGAACCGCAAGCCAAAATGATCGTCGACGGAAGTTACGAAATCAGCTCTGGCAAGTTGGACGTTTCGAATTCGCAGCTCCTAACCGAATGGATTGCGTACGGTGGTCAAACCGTGATGACCACTCAAGATCAGCAATCTAAGATTGTCTCGCGTGGCAGCATTACCTACGACGCAGCTCGAGTCGCACAGCGCTTGAAACCATGGACAGGCGACTACTTGGCGGTGAAGGGGCAAAAGACCCAGCCGCTCGAAGTGACTTGGACTTCAAGTACCAGTGGCAGTTGGGCCGATTCCTTGCAGGCCAAATCGCAGATCGGTTGGGACGAAGCGAACGTGGTCGGGATTGCGGTTGGGTCGGCAGATGTTCCTTTAAAAATCGAAAATGGACGCTTTCTGTCACGAGCTGAGATCCCAGTTTCGCAGGGAGTTCTGCGATGGAACCTGGACGGGGATATAGCCGGCAATCCGATTGTGATTACGCAAAGTCCCGAAAAGGTTATCGACAACGTTGCGATCACTCAACAAATGTGCCAAGGATGGCTGAAGTATGTTGCGCCGTTGCTTGCGGATGTGACGAGTGTGAACGGAAATTTGAGTTTGCAAATCGACGAAGCGGCAATTGTACCTACCGATTGGAAACGTCAGACCGTGAAGGGCCAACTGATGGTGCACGGCGCGAATGTGGGGCCGGGACCGTTAGCCGATCAGCTTTTGATGTTGGTCAATCAAGTTCGAGCCCTTCGAAAAGGCGCCGGTGCCGCGGACGGTGGAGGGCAGCCTACGAGCTGGCTTCAATTGCCGGAGCAAAAAATCAACTTCGACGTCCAAGACGGTCGTGTTGCTCACCGGAATATGCAAATACAAGCAGGGGATGTTGTGATCAATACCTCGGGATCCGTGGGGATTGATGGTCAATTAGAACTGATTGCCGCGGTCCCCATTTTGAAAGATTGGGTGGAAAAGACGCCATTGTTGCAATCTTTGGCTGGCCAGCAAATTCAAATTCCCGTTCGAGGAAACATTCAGCGTCCGCAGATGGACTTGAGCAGTTTCACCTCGCTGGGGCAGCAGTTGGCGACATCCGCGCTTCAAGGGGTGGCTCAGAAGCAAATCGATAAGGGGCTCAATAAACTTCTCGGGCCCCTATCGCAGCAGCTTGGCCCATTTCAACAAGGTATGCAGCAAATGCAGCAAGGAGTGCAGCAGAACATGCCTCAGTTACCAAACTTTCAAGGTCTTCCAATTCCAGGCTTTGGCGCTGGAGGCTTGTTTGGCGGCGGTCAGCCTCAACCTCTGCCGCCTCAACCGGGCCCAACTCAACCGGGCCCAACTCAACCGGGCCCAGTGCAACCGGGCCCAACTCAACCGGGCCCAGTGCAACCGTAATACTCCACGGTTAGGTTCTTGCCTGCCGTTGGCTTTAGGTCCGCTCGGCAAAATTTGCTGTTGTTGTCGCCGAAGTAGTCGCAGTTGCGATCGTGGGAGCTTGCCACCATGATTTCACTTCCGAGGCCGCAAGATACGTTGCGACTCGCAGTTTGGAGAGCCAGCGGCGCGAGGGCACGACCCAGCATTGCTGCATGGACGGAATCGCCCCTAATCGCCCTTTGTATTCTTCATCGCCGCGAAGAAAATCGATCGAGTCGCATTGGAGCGAGATCGCATGCCGAATACAGCCATAGAGTAGCTGCCAGCCTGGTTGGGAGTCGGCAAATTCAGGATTCATGCCTGTTAAATACACGCTCAGTGAATTGCGATCACGAAAGCAGATTGCCCCGGCAGCGGTTTGGCCGCTGATTTGGAGGATGGCCATGTGAACACGATTGCTGAAAGATAAATCGCGATCGGTCGACGCGTCTGGATGCAAAGTGCATGGGTCATCCCATAAGGCCGAGGTGGCTTTTTCCAGAAAGGTCGTGAACTTCTTTTCGGTGAAGCATCCGTCAATACCTCGTTCTTTCCATCGCATTTGATGAATATGAGATATCAGAGGCAATACACGCTGGGCTTCATCAAGCGATTCGACGACATGAAATTGGCTTCGGCCGGAAGCAAGTTCCGCGGAAGCGTTCTTGAGGATTTTTCGAGCTCGTTTCGAGAGCCGTGAACAGTAGGATTCCATCCCCCCCTCGAGCGATGCTTTCCAGCAATAAGGGCTAGGTCGATAGGTGATGATGCCTCGAGTTTTCGTGCATAGTGTCTGGCCAAAGCGCTGCATGACGCGATCGGTGCTGCGAATGCCATCGAGATTTAAATTGTCCCATGGCTTGCATTCGGGGGAGTTCGACAGCCAATTGGCAAACGCGTCAGCCGCCGCCATGTCGTAGCCTCGCTCGCACAGAATCCCTTGTTCATCGGAACAAACCTTGCCACTCCCCATGAAGACAAGAGTGGAACCGGTAAGGAGATTCTTGGTCTCTGCCAAAAGCATGATGCCGCGAACTTGGTTGTCTTCGGATCGCGCTACAAGAACGCAAAGACGATACGATTCCTGGTAGGCCTCCCACCATGACATCAGCCAGCTAGGTCGACGCATGGTCATTCCCATCGACAAACGATTCCAATCGCTCTTGATCGAATTAAGAGAACTAAGCTCGCGAATGCATTCAACTCGTAACATTCAAATTCACTAAAACTGGAAGTAAAGAAACGGACTCTCGGCATCAAATCGCATGACACAAAGGACGAAAGCGAGACTCAAGACGATCGCTGTGCCAAGCGAAAACTTTGGCCGGTAGTTCCATGTGTTGGGTGCAAACCAACAGAACAAAATGGCGAGCACGGTTGTGCCAAACCCAAGGGTCGCAAGGGTGCTAAGGGATAAATCCCGTTCGATTCCATTCAGACCAAAAATGGCCCGATACCAGAGCATGGCCATGTTGAGATCGGTGGATCGAAACAAGACCCATCCCAGCATTACGCATGAAAAGGTAAAAGCAATCGCGATAGGTTTTGGGATCGCGACACCGATATGATCGCGATACAGTCCATTCAGGACCAAAAGGCATCCATGCAACAAACCCCAAAGGATAAACGTCCAGCCCGCTCCGTGCCAGAAGCCCCCCAAAAACATAACAACGATCAAGTTGCGGTACGAAATAAATTTACCGAATCGATTGCCACCTAGCGGAATGTACAGATAATCCCGAAGGAAGGAAGACAAGGTCATGTGCCATCGACGCCAGAAATTCTGAATGCTCGTGGCTTGGTATGGCGAATCAAAGTTCTGTGGAAACGAGAATCCAAGCATCATTCCCAAACCAATCGCCATGTTGCTATAACCAGCAAAGTCAAAATAGAGTTGCATGGTGTAGGCGAGTAAAGCCGCCCACCCTGTAACGAACTGAAGCGTTTCAGGGGTGGCAATCAGCGGGGTTGCTACCTTGGCCACCGAGTCGGCGATGAGGATTTTTTGACACATTCCTACAATGAAGAACCACAGACCGTGGCATTGCTGATTCCAGTCTGGCGATTTGCCTAGTTCCTGCATTTGGTTTTCCACGTCGCTGTACCGAACGATGGGACCTGCAATAAGCTGTGGGAACATCGAAACGTACGCTGCGAAATGCAAGAAGCTACGCGCAGGCTTCACCTGGCCACGGTAAAGATCGATCGAATAAGTAAGGGTCTGGAATGTGTAAAAGCTGATTCCGACTGGAAGGATGATTTTAGGCACATTCATCATGGTCCCAAATCGTAAGGCATCCAAAAGCTGGTTCAAGGATTCTGCAAAGAACCCGCAGTACTTGAAGTAGGCAAGCATCCCTAGATTGCTTACCAGAGAGAGGCTTAATAGCCAGCGTTTGGCGTTGGTTGTTTGAGATCGATGGATACCGATCCCAACGTAGTAGTCCACCAGAGTTGACGCTAACAAAAGGAGCGTGAATTCCCAGTGCCACCAGCCGTAAAATAGGTAACTGCATCCAACCAAAAAGCCAAGACGCACTTGCGGCCAACGCGCAAGCGACCACCAAGCGATAAGCACCAAGGGTAGAAATAGCAGGATAAACACGTAGCTATTGAATAGCATATTGTGCCTCCGGTGATTTTGGGAAAAGGCGATCGATCATCAATCGTGTGTTGGGTTCCAAAGGATGGATGCCGTCAACGAATTCATTCGGATCGCCACCAAAGGTGTCTAAGGAGCTCAGGTCCACAAATCGAGCCTGGCATTCGTCGGCGATTCTTTGAAGAGCGATTCTGGCGTCGAGCTCGAATCGCTCAAATTCGGTTTTGCGAGAGAGCGTTTTTCGAAGGGTTGGGTGATGAACGGTCAGAAACAAGGTTACTTGACAGCCTTGTTGTTCGCATTGCGCGACGACCTCCTGCAAGTATCCAAGCCGTCGTTGTGAAAGCCTAGTCATGTTACCGAAAACGGATATCAGTTCTTTCTGATCGTGCCGAATAGCTTTTTCAAAGTCGTATTTCCCTTCCTTCCGTTCGGCCTGGCGCTGCAGGTATTGGATCACTCCATCCGGATCGTAGACTTCAAACGGGTTAGTCACCACTTCAGGGGAGTTCGCAATCAAATTGTTCCTTAGCGACTTGAGGCTTGATACGAATTGCTGATAACTGAACAACTGGCTCAAGCGATCGAATTCTTCTGTCCAGGGGATTTTGTTGCGAATGCAGGAATAGAGCTTCGGTTCAGCGATCAGTCGAGCGTCGCTTGGCACTACATCGTTGAGGGATGCGACATCCACCCCGATCAGAACTGATTTAGGAAAGTGCCCGGTGGAGTTACTGTAGAGCTGTACGATCGCTAAGAAGTCCTCCGGACGCCCGTGATTGACTCCGAAATTGAAGTAGCGAAGGTTGGTTCGGGCATGAAGGTAGCTTGGTTCGAACTTCATCGTCCGCGAGGAGCCTAAGATCAGGCCTTCGGTTGCCGAACGTTGTAGTTCGAATAAGGCTACTTTTTCGCTTCGGGAATCTCGGATTAAGGGGGCAAGTAGCTGCGAAGAGTATTGGCGGTAAGGGTTTACCAACCAGTTCAATGCAGCCACGCAAAAAAAGCATAGCAATGCGATGGATACGACAGTAATCGCAAAGGGTTTGGGTTTCAGGGGTGTATGGAAACGGTACCAAAGAGCTCGCCCGAAGCAAGTGCGGTCTGCAAGCATCTTGCAAATACGTATCGGAGCAGACGCGGCATTCTCGGGAGGCATGGTGCAGCAAAGTCGGTTGGTACAATTTGCCAAACAATCTGGCATTGGGATGCGCACGACCGCAAACCCGAAAGGAGCGTAGGTCGCTCCAATCAACCCGCATCGATTCCAGGCAGAATTTGCGCCACCAGCATCCTATCCGGGTGCGCATTCGATACGATCGGTGCAAGCGTTGCAAAACCGAGTACCACTAGTCGCGACCGAATACAAAATACAAAATACAAAAGGTGCCACCCACCCACTTGCGGTGGAATTTGCGCCACCAGCATCCTATCCGGGTGCGCATTCGATACGATCGGTGCAAGCGTTGCAAAACCGAGTACCACTAGTCGCGACCGAATACAAAATACAAAAGGTGCCACCCACCCACTTGCGGTGGTTGCGTATTTAGGATATACTTCCGTCCTAAGGAGATTTACAGATGCCGAGACCGTTACGTTCAGCCATTTATCGTCCTCAAGAGATTGCTATCCTTCATTGC
>JBIKLJ010000239.1:0-7185 GCA_044359895.1 Pirellula sp. | reverse complement strand
TTCAATTCGCTCCGGGGACATCCAGGCATCAATTTAGAAACGCAGAGCTGCAGAGGACGCGGAGATAAGACACCCACAGACTCCTTCTTTTCTCTGTGATCTCTGTGGCTCTGTGTTTTCAAGAAATACCTTGCACCAGTCGAACTGGGGATGCCTATTTTCGACGATTTAGTGGTCGAGGCAATAGCTTTTAGCCGGCACGTTCCTGGCGTTTCCAAGGGCTTTGCCCCTGAAAAATCGCTGCACGGGGGGATGCCGTAACTGCGCTATCGCTTGTTACGGCCTACTCGCAGTTACGGCAAGGCACGCCAGACATGCCAATCTAGTTCGATGCCTATCAGCCTCACTCATTCTTTCGCCGAACAAGCGCAACCTAATAATTGCAACGCGAAGGTGGGCCTCGTGCCCTCTTTCGCAAACGGGAGATGCAGAATGACCAGACCGGCAACCAAGAACATGACGCCGTGTGTCGTAAGTTGAAGGTGAGCGCCGAGCGCAAGTCGAGGAAAAGGACTTGCAGGTATCACCATTCCCCAGATAAGCCCGACCAGCATGTAGATCGCACCTTGACGAAGACTTGACCGACTCGCTTGGTAAAGCTCGCTCCCTTTTCATGTCCTTGTCACCATCGTCACATTCTGAACCAGTACGTCATTGGTAAATGTATTGTTCATGTTGATTCAGCTTCCTTGCCAACACAGTTTCCGAAACTTCGGTTGACCGCCCGCCCAACTCTTGCTGCTGAGCAATTTGCCGTCTTTCTCGTAATATGCCCGCAAGCTGAGAAGATCGATGTTATTCCATGAGGACAGGGCCTCGCCGTCGCTGGTCTTGAAATCTTTCGGCTCCAGCGACACGGATTGCGTATTGTTGCCGCCGTTGAGCTTCACGACCGCCACGAACTCCTGCGACTTGCCTCGGTAAGATCGGAAGAAATTCTCAGTCAGCACGACGACCAGTTCGTTCGGCTTCTCAGCCTGGACTTCGAGGGCGAGGCGCTGACCGGGTTGCCCGTGCCACTTGGGATCAGCAAGTTTGCGGGTCGAGAATTCCCAATGGTACGGATTGCCCGCCTCCAGCAAATACCAGTCCTGCCAGCCGTGCGAGAAGTCGTCAATCAGCAGCGAAGGCTTGTCCGTTACCTTTACTTCGGCTTTCTTCAAGTCCGTAGGAACAGCCGTGTGCAGCATGGAACTGATCGCATATTGTTCGGTCGGTCGGGCATGGGGTTCCGACTCGGCTTTCTTCAAGGGATAAACGACGTTGGCGAAGGCGAAGAGAGGGTGATCGACGGCCAGGATCGGCAGCTTCGCCGTCCAGGTGGCTCCAGTTTTCGTCGTCTCGGCTGACCGCCAGAACCTTGCCCGTGGATCGGGATCGACCGAGTAGTAAACATGAACCTCTGCCACTGTCTGCGACGAATCGGGCGTGACGTGCAATTCGGCAACATGTTCGTCGGTCGCCAAGACCAAATTCGAGTCCGGCGTCTTCGGAAAAGTGAAGCTGTCCTTGAGATATTGATCGAACCACAGCGGCCTCGTCACAGCGAACTCTGGGGTGAACCGATGGTTCATGTGCGGGGTGAAAGAGTACCGGACGTTTTTGTGCGGGATCAGTTCGCCGGTGCGGTAGGTGTCGTCCATGATCCCGTGGAAGTCGTTGGTCGATCCCAGCCACAGCAGCGGTGCTTTAATGTGCGGAGCATACGACTCGAATCCGATGGTTGCATTGAATAGTGTCACATCGCCATTCGGCGTTTCCATTTTCACTTGTGGTAACAGTGGCTTCGGTTCAGTGCGAAAGCCTGATCCACCCACGGACGGTGCAGCGGCCTTCACCCGATTGTCCGTCCCTGCAACATAAACCGTGAGGTTCCCGCCCATCGAATGCCCGTACACACCGAGCAATTTGGGATCGACCTCCAGTTGTTGTTCCAGAAATGTCAGCCCACGTCTGGCCCCCAAGGTGAGCAAGTACCAGTTGTTGTTCCGGGGAGACTCGAACGGATCGAGGTATTTGTCGCCGGGCTTGAGGTTGAAGTAGCCCGACACGTTCTTCTGGGTCGGATCGACCGCTCCCCAATCGGTGTTCGGATCGCCGTCTTTAGCGTTCTCCATTTCTCGACCACCCCAATTGATCGACAGGCAGGCATATCCTCGCTTTGCATAGAACTCGACTTCGTGCAGAAACGCCCGCTGGCCCCCGCCATGAAGATGAAGAAGACCTGGCAACTTCTTGGCTCCCTTGGGGAAAGCAAAGAATGCCGCCATCTGAGCCGGTTTTTCTTTGAAGTTGCCGATGTGGTAGGTGACGTAGCGGTAAACGATGCCTTCCTTTTCCCATTCCCTCACGACCTTTGCATCGAGGGCGTCTTTACGAGGATCGAAGTCGGCGAAAAGCTCCTTGACCGTGGCGGGAGCCTTCGGTTCATCGGAGGCGAACATCATGAACGGGGGCAAGACGGAGAAGAGAACGGCAATCCAGTAACGATTCATTGACTGCCTCCGATGATGCGGCTTTTCAAGAAACCAGCCAGATTTTTGGCATCGTCAGTGCCGATCCTCAAGGTGCCTTTCTTCAAATGCACGACGACACAATCTCGGCCCCATATGTTCCAGACCCAACCGCCACGAATACTCATGTGAATCCCCAAGCCGGCCAGTAGCAACGTCTGACCGACTTCGACCTTTACGATGTCGGAATACTTCACGGTCTTGCGGAACAATGGGACGGGGCCGAAACGGACTGAAAGTACATCGCCTTGGTCCTCGACCGTCAAGTGATGGAACGAAGCAGCAACCACGAGCATCAGCAGGCCGATGGGCGGGAACACCCAAGGAATCGGTGGTGCATCTTGGACGACCCAACCCAGCGCAACAAATACGGCGGCGAGAGCGTAGACAAGCAAGCAGAGCGGAGCCTTCTGCGTGTGGGAGTAGGTTAGGATTGCTGGGTTGCGGGTCATATATTGCTTTTCACTTGCTGCGAGCCTTTTTGAATAGCTCTATGCACTTCTGATAAGGAGCCTTGGCTAGTTTGCCGCCACGCAGCACGTAGTACCCAATGTGTGCTGGCTAATCATCGCTGTTTAATTCCTGCGACCGAATCTCCCACCATGACCAACGATCAACGCAAGACTTGCGAATCAGGTTGATGGCTTTCTTCAAGCTATCGCAGGTGTAGAAAACCATCTCGTCGACGCGGCAGTCTTCCGGCGCTCCCATGATTTCGTGACTAAGGACGATGAAGATTTTCATGATCTGCTGTGAATTGACCCGCCGATTGATATTTTGCTCCAATACTTCCCCAAATAGCCATCTGGAAACACAGAGAGTCGCAGAGGACGCGGAGATAAAACACCCAAAGACTCCTGCCTTCCTCTGTGGTCTCCGTGTCTCTGTGTTTCAATGAAATACTTCGCACGAGTCGAGCTCGGGATTCTTATTTCCTATGGTTTAATTGGCTCGGGAATAGCTCGTTGAAGGGCGTCATTCTTTGCTTCCAAAAGCTTCTGCGACTCCAATAGCCGGGCCTTCAGCTTGCGATTGCTATCCTCCAGTGTCTCGGCCATTGTCTTGAGCCGCTTGACCTGCTCTTGCATTCGATCCTTTGGAGCGGCAGGACGAAAGCCTAAATGGTCGGCCAACTTGTCAGCGTTGTTGGTCACGTGTGTTTTGGACTGGGCCTGCAATGCAGGGGACAAGCTAGCAAACGTAAGCATGATTGAAAGTAGCATCCCTCGCCCCTTTTTTCGAACTTCAAAATTGTTTTCGAACATAACGATAACCGATTGTTTTGTTTGCGGTCAATCATATTATGAAGTTGATGGTAGGCTCGCACCAACGATATCCCTTACGACAGCTCCAAAGCAGTAGGCCGTAACAAGTCGCTGCAGTAGGCCGTAACAAGTCGCTCTGGACGCAGTTACGGCAAGGCACGCCAGACATGCCAATCTAGTTCAAATCGCTCCAATACTTCCCAGATAGCTATTTAGAAACACAGAGCTGCAGAGGACGCGGAGACGTGACACCCACAGATTCCTTCTTTTCTCTATGATCTCTGTGATCTCTGTGGCTCTGTGTTTTCAAGAAATACCTTGCACCAGTCGAACTGGGGATGCCTATTTCCGACGATTTGGTGGTCGCGGCAATAGCTTTCAGCCGGCACTTTCCTGGCGTTTCCAAGGGCTTTGCCCCTGAAAAATCGCTGCACGGGGGGATGCCGTAACTGCGCTATCGCTTGTTACGGCCTACTTGGGTTACGGCAGGGCGTGCCACGGCATGGCATGCCAGGTATGCCAATCTAGTTCACACCTATCAGCCTCACTTATTCTTTCGCCGAACAAGTGCAACCAAATAATTGCAACGCGAAGCTGGGACTCGTGCCCTTTTTTCGTAACAGGTTTGGTGTGCTAACACAGGGCCCCCTTCAAGACCGAGTTCGTGGGCCTGGGGCAACGAACGCGAACTTGATCTGGTCGATTAGGATTAGCGCACCAAACCTATTGCGACGTGTCGGGACGAGCCCGACCGTCGCGTTGTTGTGGGCGCGGCGAGTGCATGAGCAACGCGAAGCTGGGCCTTGAGCCCTAGCTTCGCAACAGGTTTGGTGTGCTACCACTACCAAGGCCCAAAAAGCCTCCGCGTTCAAGGGCCTTGCGCCCGACGAACGCAACAGGTTTGGTCGGCTAGTGAAGTTGTTATTGGGTAAGAGCGGTACGACGGACTTCCAAGTCCGTCCATGGGGAATTCGACGGACTAGGAAGTCGACTAGGAAGTCCGTCGTACCATGAAATCAACAGCCCGTTACGCTTCGGGTTGGGATCATGCAATCTGCCGCTGGCCTCATCGAGCATTCGATGCCGATGCGATCTACTTCACGCTATGACAGGAGCAAAAGACCAAAGCGAATGAACCAACCGGTATTCTGTCCGAGGATGGTTAGGGGAAGGCATAACCCTCAGACATTCCTCGCAATTAACGGAACGCGTATCATAAGTACTGAAAATGCAGTAGCCTAAATCCAAGCCACCTTACATGTTCCAAAAATCGAGCCCTAACAATGACGCACCTTACCATCACAGCATTTATGGTTGTTTTAATGGCGAACTTGAACCGCTTCGCCGACGGGCCTTTCAAAATCACCACCAAGCGATCAGATGATCGTATTGAAGTAAAGTTCAAAGACGACAAAACAGTGTTCGTTGTTCGTAGTCCCGCTGGCATCAGCAATGCGACCATCGAACGAACCGCAGAGCAGTGGCCTGATAAGATTGCGATCCAAATGCGACTTAACGGGCTGGAGAGCTTCAAGCTATCAACCAGCAAACTGAAGCTCGAAGCGTCGGTTTCGAGTCACGATGGCGATGTACGACTTTGGAAAGACGGCAAAGAAGATTCACCGCTGGACTCAAAGAGTCCTTACTGGATGGAGATTGAAATTCTGGATAGCGATGGTAAACCAACCAAAGCTATTCCGCTCAAGGATGGTACGTTTGAGTTACAGTTACCCAAGAAGTTCATCGAGGACAATCCGAAGTTGTTCAAAGTGGAGTGGGTGGATTTCTACAGAAATTGAGCAATCATCACGTTCCGAATAACTGCCCCCAAGGAATAACCCAGGGGTAGCTGACTACGATGACCAGAAATGTCAAAGCGATTCCCCAGGGGACTTCTTTGCTGCGGTGCTTGAGCATACGAGGCATCGCATAAACCAGTAGCCAAAGTGTTTTGTAGATCACTTGAATCAGAAGCAATGCCGACATGGTTATCGGAAAGAACAGACCTAATACCGAACCGATTAGAATTGCCGTCCACAAGGATCCGAGAATCGTTCGGAATCCTTCGCTCTCAGGGAACTTGTTTTGGCAAGCTAACTGACCTCCCTTTTCGCCGCCAACGAAAGTCAGAAGGCCGATTGGGATTAGTACGATGATGTTGAAAATGTAGGGTAAAAGCAGTGGAGTCATTTGGAAACCTCTTTCCGCTCTACCTTGATCCATTCGATCTCCAGCTTGAAGGAGCCAGCTTTCTTGTCGCCTAGCATGAAGCCTAAGGCATTGATTTCTGCTGGCTTCACCGCCCCTGCGTTTTTGACCACTCGACCAAACGAAGTTGCCTCAAACGTATCGAGCGGGACTTTGACTTCGATCCATTCGTCTTTCTTGGTTTGCACCGTGGCTCGATACGAGTAAGCCACCCGTTGCTTGTTGGGGTAAAGGTTAAGCATATACTCCCTGCCATCGCCTCGGACTTTGGCGACCAAAGTATCACCTTTCTCAAGACCGAGATTCTTAGGCTTGGTTCGCACGGAGGCGAAGCCACCATTGTTTGCCAAGGACAAGGTGCCGAAAAACTCCATCGTCTTCGTATCGGTGATCTTGAACCTGCCATCGGAGACGCCTCCCATTACGCCGTCATTGACCGTCTGCCACCCCTTCGCAGCATCGGTTTCTGCAAAGTCGAATAGGGGTTTTAGCGTGTCGTCAGCCATCACTGTTGTCACCATCCAACAAGCCAAGCAGCCAACCAAGTATACAGATTTCATTTTCGATAGTCCCTTCGTGAAATTGCCCTTGCCAACAGTGCGTCACAGTTTTTCTCCAACACACCACCTATGATCTTGCATCTCCACCCTGGGCTGCGTCGGATCACGGTACATCATACCCATTTGACTAGACTACCCATGATTAACGATCAGCGTGTTCCTGCACTTTGACCTGCGACCACGTATCCACCGCAATGAAACTCAACGCGGCGAGCGCCAGCGGCTCAATCAAGTGAACGGTCGCCGTAGCAAGTCGCTGGGGTAGGCCGTAACAAGTCGCTGGGGTAGGCCGTAACAAGTCGCTTTGGACGCAGTTACGGCAGGGCGTGCCAGGAATGCCAATCTAGTT
Source organism: Pirellula sp. (assembly GCA_044359895.1). Classification (GTDB taxonomy): domain Bacteria; phylum Planctomycetota; class Planctomycetia; order Pirellulales; family Pirellulaceae; genus JBKCUI01. Next base: position 290 of record JBIKLJ010000239.1, on the reverse strand, counting down.
CAATTCACTCCGATACTCCCCCGGTAGCCATTTAGAAACGCAGAGCTGCAGAGGACGCAGAGACGTGACACCCACAGATTCCTTCTTTTCTCTGTGATCTCTGTGGCTCTGTGTTTTCAAGAAATACCTTGCACCAGTCGAACTGGGGATGCCTATTTCCGATGATTTAGTGGTCGAGGCAATAGCTTTCAGCCGGCACGTTCCTGGCGTTTCCAAGGGCTTTGCCCCTGAAAAATCGCTGCACGGGGGGATGCCGTAACTGCGCTATCGCTTGTTACGGCCTACTTGGG
>JBIKLJ010000238.1:0-7206 GCA_044359895.1 Pirellula sp. | reverse complement strand
GCGGTCTTTCAGGGACCTTTGGTGCAAGATGGGCGAATCGTCAAAAAGAAATGCCTTGGAGTTCAATCGCGATGGTTGGTCATTCAGCGAGATCTGAAAACCATGAGCGAGCTAAACTATGTTTTAGATGACGAATCGACCGGAGTCAGCGAGGTGCTCGCTATCGACGAAACGCGTTTTTTGGTTTTGGAGCGTGACAGCGAGAGCGGTGTCGACGCAAAAGTGAAGCGGATCTATTTGGCAGATCTTGCGGAAGCCTCGGACATAAGCCATTTGGATTCCATTGCGCAAGGAATACCAACGGACTTAAAGCCGATTCGCAAAGAGTTGCTGATCGATTTGATGAGCCCGTCCTACGGACTGAACGGGGAAAAGACTCCGGAAAAACCAGAGGGACTAGCGTGGGGGCCCTCCATGGCGGACGGACGACGCCTGCTCGTTGTCTGTTTTGATAACGATTTTGAAGAGGCTCGGCAGTCCATTCTGGCGGCCTTTGCAATCCAAGGACTTTAGCCCGCTCGCTTCATGCTTTGATAGGTCAGCAGTACTTCGTAAAAATCGCGAGACACGACGATGGGATCGTCTTCGAAATCACGAACCCAGCTCAAGCGATTCGAAGCGGCTTGGTTCAGCGCTGGAAGAATGTCTTTCAGTCTCAAAGTGACGCTGTCGGTCGAGTTCGTTGAGCAAGATGCCTTCAAATCGGAGTCTGCTTCTGCAGAATCGCCACGAAACAGAGATAATTGGATCGGTCGGGTCGCCGTTTCTGCTCCGTCGTACTCGGAATCGCAAGTTGCCTGGTCCAGTCCAACGACACGGAAAACGGGCTTAAGCATAAGCAAATCCTAAATATTAGCGAATTCCAAAAGGCAAAACGACTCCGACCTACGGAGGTTTGGATCGACTTTAACGACTTTAACGCTTGAGCCAAACTTTCAAATTTCCGAAACATTTCACAAAATGGGTCAGATGCTCCCAATCGAGCAGTCCAACGGGTTGATTGACAGGGCAGTCGAAAGCTTGACAATTGTGCTTGGCTCCCCTAGATTCCCAGTCTTGTTTGCATGCATGTATCTCCCTCGCATCCCAATGCGTTACGACTCCCTTTACGTGAAGGACTTCAAACTTCGATTTCGGACTAAGAACCAATCGATCCACTTCGTAACGTTCTAGGCCATTATGATTCGCGGAATGAACCAGTTTGCCATATGAAAGATATCCAAGCGATCGCGCGGTATATGCGCCTTCCGGAAGAACAACTCAAATTCCCCGTCGAGTTGCTCAATCAGGGTTACGAACCGAACTATCTAGCAAACTATAGGCCTGATGAGCTTGGGAACATCGACGAGCAGACTTTGTCCATCCTTCGTCGTGCGCTAAATTATTCGGAGTCGTTGAAGCGGCACAAGGAAAAGGTTCAGCAAACTTTAGAGCGCGAACAACAGTGGAACGAAACGGTTTCATCGGTTGTTTCCCAAGCCAATACCATTTCGCAAGTGGACACGGTCACTCGACATTTGCGAGCTCGCCGAAACTCCAAATCCATCGTGGAGGCTTGTCCGCAAGTAGAAGCGGTTGGTCAAGCGATTTTGACGATGCAAGGAGATGCTCCCAAGGATCTGGTTGCTTGGACTGCCGAGATCGCAGCTGTTCCGGTCGAGCAGGCTTCGGAGGTTCTCGAACATACCAAGCAATGGATGATCCACCTCTTAGCCGAGGACGTTCGGCTGATTCAGGACCTTCAGCGAACTCTGCTCAAACGAGCTGGAGTGTCCGTCAAGATTCTTCCTGATCCACCTAAAGGTAGCGACGCAGAAAAGCAACTCGAGTCGGCCGAGAAGTCGGGTAGCCCCATTTTGCCCAGCGAAGCGATCGCTCCACCGGCTACCGTTTCTACGATTGCTGACCAACCGGTTGAGCCGGAAGCGGCTCTAGCAACAACGACTGAAAACAACGCTGAAACACCAGTCGAATCGGTTGGCACGGAATCGGCTTCGGGAGCTGCGGCAGAGGTTGTGGCGGATGTTGCCACGGACGCAGCTTCGATTGTTGCAGAGCCGGCAGCAGAAGTTGCGCCTTTGATCGCGGACTTCAATCAAGGACGAAAATCCTCGAAGGGACTCAAGACAAAGTCCTTGTCGGATAAACAACTTTCGCCTCGTCAACGGCGTCGAAAATGGCTTCGCAGCATTTTGGAATCGTACGCTCGCTTGAAGAAGCAATTGGTCGATCTGACTCCGTATCAGATTTTGATGCTTGCTCGAGGACAGCGATCGCAAATCATCGCCGTCAATTTTCACTATGACGAGAAGCCTCTGATTCAGGTTTGCCGGGAATCACTTTGCCCGGGCCGTCATCCCATGCACCATTGGTTGCTTGAGGTTTCAGAGCAAGGGCTTCGCAACTTCATTTTGCCGCGACTCCACCAAGATGTATTCACGATCTTGGAAGAGGACGCGCATATGGACTTAACGGAAGCTGCCGTGGTGCACTTGCAAGCAAGTCTTCTGCAACGCCCGGTGCGAGGGCACCGGATCTTGGTGATCGATTCGATTGGTCCCAAGATGGCTGCTGTCGCAATTGTCGACGTTGATGGTAAGGTTCTCTTCACGAGCGAAATAGCATGCAACAGCAATCGCGCCGACGTGGTTGCTCAAAACGTGGTTGCTCTTGGTCAATGGGTTCACGAGCACAAAGTGACGTTGCTTGCTTTGTCTAACGGACCTGCCCGACGGTATCTGATTCATACCGTTTCGGAGCTGATGAAGCAGTCATCCGAAGGGTCGCTGTATTGGACCATGGTCGATCGTGCTGGAGCGGACGGCTACTGTATGTCGCGTGGCTGCCTTGTCGAACTGCCTCGGATTTCTCGGCGGCATCGAGCCGCGACGTGGCTCGCTTGGAGGCTTCAAGATCCTCTGAAGCAGATTTTGAAAGTAGACCCCGTAAGATTACGGCTTGGTTCCTACCAACGAGAATTGCCACAACGCGAGCTGGAAGCAGCTTTGAACGACGCGGTCTCTGCCGCAATCACACAGGCAGGTGTGGATGTATTCCACGCGGAACTGGACACTCTGAAACGCATTCCTGGGATGACCAGCGAAGCTGCTAAGGCAGTTCTGGAGGCATGCCACTCGGAAAAGATTACTAACCGCGAAACTTTGAAAGCGGTTCTGTCGGAACACCTGTCGGAAATGCAAGTACGACAGGCTCTGGGATTTTTAAAAATATACAGCAGCAACAATACGCTCGATGGCACAACCATCCATCCAGATGATTATCGACTGGCCGAGCGATTGGTGGAGCACGCGAAACTTCCTCTGCCGGCGGCTGCTCCTGATGGATGGAGCAAGCCCGATTTTGCGAAGCTAGCGGCTGCAACTGAAGCTGCCAGTGTCGAACATGCACGATTGGCCGCCGAGCAACCGTTTGCTGCATCGCTGGATGACGTGTCGGCCGATTCCGATCACGATTCGGAAAGTGCGGCCGATGGGTTTGTGATCCCCGATGATTTAAATTCCGATGCGTCCCAAGATGAAGTGGCAGCGGCAGTATCGGAATCGTTGCCAGTGGCCGAGAGCCCAGCTGCAGATTCCATGGCAGCGTCTGCGACCGAAACGGAAGCGACTGCAGATCAGGCGCAGTCTTCAGAAGGCGGCGATGTTGCGGTTTCAGATGCTACAGTTGGTTCATCTGAGACATCTACAGCACCCTCAGAATCGGAAGCAGCACCGAGCGTGCCAACGATCAACGTGGCGATGCCGCCGATTCCGACTGGTCCGCTTGAGCGTCCGACTCTTTCGATCGATGTCGAGCGATTGGCTCGCAGCTGGCAAGTGGGACGCGAGAAGATGAAGCGAGTTGCTAACTGCTTGCAGTTTTCGTTCGCCGATAGTCGCGACTTTCAGTTCCCGATTTCCCTTCAAAGCAAAGTTCCGAAGCTGGATGCGCTTACCAGCGGATCGATGCTTCAAGCCATGGTAATCGGAGTTGCTGATTTCGGAGTGTTTGTGGACCTTGGGCCGGAATGCAGCGGCTTGATTCATATTAGCCGTCTCGCAGCCGACTTTATTGAGGATCCGCATCAGTTTGTTCAAGTGGGCGATTTGGTCACGGTTTGGGTGCTGAACGTTGACGAAAAGAAGAAGCGAGTTTCGCTCACCGCCATTCCTCCTGGAACTCCATCGCGTCGCAACGAAGGTGGTTTTGGTGGGCAAGCGGATGGAAGTCAAAACAGGGGCGCTCCGGGGAGTCAGAATGCAGGGCGAGATCAACGCGGCCCACGACCTGATCGCAATGCTCCTGCCGGAAGTCAAGATTCCCGAACGGGTGGACAAAGCCGGGATTCAAGACCGACAGGCGGCAATCGTCCACAAGGTGCCGGTGCTGGAACTGGCGCAGGGGACAACCGAGGTGCTCGAACGGGCGACAATCGAGGCCCAGCGGGTGCAGGTCGAGGAAACAGCCGTGGTGGAGATAGCCGCGGAGACAACCGTGGTGGAAGACCTGGCGGACGTGACGGTGGCGATCGCAATCGCCGGTCCAACGAGTCGGACTCCTCGCAAAATCGACGTCCTGCACGTGTGGAACCGCCGAAGCCCGTAACTCCTATCAGCGAAGCCATGCAGCAAGGCAAAGAACCGCTGCGGTCTTTTTCTGACTTGTTGCAGTTCATCAAAAAGCCCAAAGATGAAGTCGCTACCGAACAAGTAGTAGTAACCCCACCAGTGGTTCAAGAGGTTGTTCGGGAGGAGCCTGCTAACCAACCAGCAAGTTCTGTTTCTGAATCGACTGCAGCATCACCTGCAGTGGATCAAGGGGATGGTTCAGCGCCAACGGCCTGAGAATCCTATGTCTGATTTTGACGAAAAGCTAAAGCAAGCGGCGGCTCGTGGAAAGAGCCGAGCCAGCTCGTTCCAGTCCGAATCCGAGCGGAAACGGATTGAGGCAGAGGAGTTCAAGACGCTGCATACCAAACTACGGTTAGAGCTGTCGGACCGGATCGAATTGGTCATGAAAAAAATCGCGGACTTGTTCCCTGGCTTTCGATACCAAACCGTTTTTGGCGATTCAGGTTGGGGGGGGGCGTGTCTTCGCGATGATTTAGTGATGGAACGTGGGCAACGGACGAATAAGTTTAGCCGCTTCGAGATGGCAGTTCGTCCAGCCAACGAATACTACTTGCTGGATCTGCAAGCCAAAGGCACCATTGCGAACCGTGAGCTCCTGACACGCGGCTTCTATCAGCATTTGGGCGAAGTGGACCTCGACAAGTTCCGCGAGCTGATTGACAGCTGGGCGTTGACTTATGCAGAATTGTACGCTGCCAATCGCTAACGCAGACGAATTACCACGACTCAATATCCGTCGCTAGTTGCTTTGGAATTGGTTGGTTTCGATAGAATTGAGGTCGTCTCGAAAACCGGAGATCCCATGAAGCGTTTTAAAAACATCTCGTTAGTTTACGAATGCGATCAGGCGACACTAGAGCGCACCGCGCAGCTAGCCAAAGAGAATGATGCCAGCTTGGCAATTGTTCATGCCGTCAAAGACTTTCCCGAATCGTGGAATCAACTGTACGTCGACAACAAACCGGTGGACGTAAAGAAGCTGGTAATGGATGATCAGCAGGAGCAATTGGATCAAGTTGCCATGTCAGTTCTATCCCTAGGGGTTCATGCCCAAACTCGATTATTGGAAGGAGAGCCCTTCGTCGAGATTATTCGGGATGTGATTCGGAATCAACGCGATCTCGTAGTGATGACGATGGATAATCAACTTGGATGGCGAGAATATTTCTTCGGGAACACGATTTCGGCCCTGATCCGCGACTGCCCATGTCCGATTCTTGCGTTAAAGCCAATGAAGCATAAGTGCTTCCGGAGAATCCTTGTGGCCGTCGACCCTGTGCTTGTGGGCGACTCCCACGACACGCTGAACAGTCTCCTCCTGGAGCTTGCTTCGACGCTTGCAGAACTCGAGTCCGCAGAGCTTCATATTGTGCATGCATGGAGACTGGTTGGGGAGTCTATGATGCGTGGCAGATTTGCGATTCCCGAAGCTGATATTGATAACGCGGCAAAGCTCGAATTTGAAAGGCGTCGTGGCTTACTGGAAGGTGTCTTGCGCAAGCATTCCATCACTTCAAACCAGGTGCATCTTCCAAAAGGGGATCCAATCCCTGCAATCACGGACTTGGTGAAAGACTTGGAAGTAGATCTGCTTGTAATGGGAACCGTGTGCCGGACAGGAATCCCAGGATTCATTATTGGAAATACGGCGGAGCAGATACTGGCAAAAGTTGAATGTTCTACGTTGACCGTCAAGCCATTGGGCTTTGTTTCGCCAGTGACTTTATAGCCCTTGGAAAGGGCTTCTGGGGTAGCGACAAGTAGGCCGATCCACTGAGACCTTGTTCCTCACAGGACATTTGGCAAATTCGAATCAAACCTGCTTTAGCTATGGCATTTGAGGAATCAAATTGCGAGGGATTCAAGAATGGGGCTAGCCATCGCGATCTTTGGTGTGATAATTCTGGTTGGAGTTCACGAACTTCGATGGAACGGGGGCGATCTGGAATCGACCGGATAAATTGAAGATTTTGGTGGCATGTCGTGGTTGATCGGTTGGCCACGTAAAAAGCCGATTAAAAAAAGTAACTGCAGAGGAAAACCTCGCACTAGCGGCCTAGTTTAGGCTTCTCAGGTACCAGGGGCCCGTCGGAGGCGCTTGAATACCTGTCGCAATTCCGAATCGCACTATCACGTGTCTCGCACTGGTGGTGTTAAAAAAGCTCGAGGCTGGCGTACTGCACCGATGTCAACAACGAACGCAGTAGGCGAGACAAAGAACAGTTGGCTACACATGTAGATGCCAGGTTGGAAGTATCGCGGGACGGGGGTTCAATTCCCCCCGCCTCCATAAACTTGGTCACCGCAACGTGACCACAACACAAATGACCCGCTGGCTCACCCCAGCGGGTCTTTGCGTTTCTACCCAATAAATCTAGGGGTTTTGCAAATCGTCGAGCTTCTCCGTTACACAAACCACGGGACGCGGATGACACCCGTCGTCACCCAAAAAGGCTCAAATCGGGGCCAAAGGCTCGAAACCACGGGACGACCCCCAAACACGTCCCGTGCTCGGAAACACTGCAAAACACGGCACTTTCGCGATTTTGAACAGGCGTGAGGTTTTAGCGAAAAA
>JBIKLJ010000237.1:0-7207 GCA_044359895.1 Pirellula sp. | reverse complement strand
GGAGGACATTATCCGCGGGCTGGCTGCACGAGCAGACAACTACATTACCAAACCCTACGACATTAACTATTTAATCGCCCGAATCGAGGATCTACGTGCGCACCCTATCGATGATAGCACTGAAGACCCTGCCGACACAACTGCCGTGACGCTTGGCGGGCAAGTGTTCCATGTCAGTGCCGGAAGGCAACAAACGCTTAACCTTCTTGTCTCGGTCTTCGAGAATGCCGTTGAGAAAAACAAAGAACTGCACCGAAGCAATGAACATCTTGTCTTGGCCAAGGAGAAGCTTGCGGCTTGGAATTCACAACTGGAATCGCTGAATAGCAAGTTGAGCGACTTGAATCAGCGCATGAATCGCGACTTGCATGCTGCTGCCAAAATGCAAAAATCGCTTTTGCCTAATGAATCTCTCGATTGTCCTGAGGTGACGATCGCTTGGGATTACACGCCCTGTGAAGAGCTGGCTGGCGACTTCTTGAACTATGCGAAACTAGATGAAAACACCTTAGGGCTTTATGTGGTGGATGTCAGTGGGCATGGCGCTGCGTCGGCACTACTTGCGGTTGCGATTGGCCGCGTTCTCACCTCGGTCGTTTCAGCAACGTCGTTGCTAGTCCGATTGGATCCTTTTACAGGAAAGCGAGCCGTGACGCCACCCACCACCGTAGTGGGTGAACTCAATAAGCGTTTTCCGATGGATAGCCAGGGTGGCTTGCACTTTACCATCCTTTACGGCCTGCTGGATCTACGGACGAAACTATTTCGATACGCTTGCGGTGGGCATCCGCAACCAGTGCATCAACCCAAGGGTCAGCCTGCGAAATTCGCACCAGGCGATGGGCTGGCAGTGGGATGGGTAGACGACATCGAATTTGATGAGTTCACGTTGCAGTTAGAATCTGGGGACCGGTTGCTTTTGTATTCCGATGGAGTCCCAGAAGCGATGGATTCCCATTTGGAACAGCTTACCAACGAACGGATGTTGCAGGAATTGGATGCCAGTCGCGACCTGGCCGTTGCAGACCAAGTCGCTCACGTTCGCTCCGTCGTCGATCGCTGGTGCCAGCCTCAAGGTCCCCTCGACGATGTATCCATTCTTTCGATTGAGATACACTAGAACTGTTGACTACCAAGTCTCTGACTAGCCCACAGTTGAAGCCAGGAACGATCTCTTGCTCAATGGTCTCGTGAATCTAAAGTCGTTCCCCGCCGAGGGTACTCCAGCCACGTTAGCACCACTGATTTGTCGGTCACCCGGGGTACCTTGTGTTGTGCTGCTAGCGGTCGCAGATCGGAACACCAACGCACCTCGTGGCTTCTCTACGGAAACCGTATAGATTCCTGTTTCTACGTTTTCGAATGAATACTCACCATTCCGATTGGTGGTCGTGGATCGAGTTATCGGTGCGGCTGCGCCGGTTGGCGTTCCCGTCAAGGTAACTACCGTTCCTTCGACCGGGGCATCGTTTGCATCCGTCGAGCCATTGAAGTTGCTGTCAATGGTGATTCTTCCAGCATAGGTTGTCGCTGCTGGAGCGGTGATGTTGGTTACCACTGTATCCGTGTTATTGGGAACATTATCGTTGGCAGCAGTCACTGTCACGGAGTTCGTGACGTTTCCGAGAACTGCGACACCGACTCGTGCAACAAGAGTGACCGCAGCCGTTTCACCTGGAACAAGGGCAGGGATCGTTACACTTGCTGAGGCGTTGTTGGTGCCTGGGATGAGATTCGTCGGGGCTCCACCACCGATGGCGAAACTACCGGACACGAATGTCACTCCTGTGGGGAGCGTATCGACCAACGCAATCGACGTCGCTGTCGAAGGTCCATTGTTGGTAACGTTCATGGTGTAGATGATGGTTTTACCAGCTTCCGCAGTTGTTTGACCAATCTTGTCGACCGTCACATCATTTTGTTGCGTGAGCGTTGTGGTGATCGACGCTGAGTTGGTATTTACGGGGTCAACCGAATTGATATCGGTTGTACTGATCACCGCGGAGTTCACCAAACTACCCGTCGAAGACGGAAGGATGGCTGCAACGATCGTAATCGTATTGTTGACCGCAGATGCGCCTAAGTTCCCTACCAAAAAGGTGATGTCGTCGTTGTTAGCCGCAATGTTGTCCGATGCCGAGGCTGGAATCGTGGTTGCAACGCCGTTGACAGTTGCACTGATCACTCGAATTCCGTCAGGAATATTGTCCACCACTTGGACGCCTATCGCATCCGATGGGCCGTTGTTGGTGGCCGTCATGGTGTAGGTTATCGTGTTTCCAGAGATAGCCGTTGCTGGACCGTTTTTGGTGACGCTCAAGTCGACAGTGCGACCGGCGTTGGCGGTGATTGAGCTAGTGTTGTTCGCGGTATCTGGTACTGACTCAAAGTTGGCCACGGTGTCGGTTGCCGAGATGTCCGCCCTGTTGGTAAATGGCCCAAGCGTGCTCGGTAGCACCACGGCAACGATGCTAATCGTGCTTTGATTGCCGGCACCTGTCGCCAAATTACCAATCGCAAACGTGATGTTATCAGGGTTCGCTGGGGTTGTGTCCGATGCCGAAGCAGGAACAGTAACAGGTGCGCCGTTCAGCGATGCACTTAGGACACGTATCCCATCCGGAAGATCATCGACCACTTGGACGGTTGTTGCTGCAAACGGTCCGTCGTTGCGAGCCAAGATGGTGTAGGTAATCGTTGAACCAGGGGCTGCAGCCGCAGGATTAGCGGTAGATGCTGGGTTGGTCGTAATCGACTTCTCGGCTACCAAATTGATTGCTCTTTGTGCGTTTGCAACCACCTGAGCAGTATTGGCACCGGTTTGTCCCGCTTCGCTGTTGACGGTGGTGTTGGTGGAGGAGATGGTCGCGGAGTTGGTAAACAAGCCAGATGTCGGTGCCAACACAACCGCAGTGATCGTAATCGTGGTTTGATTACCGGCGCCCACCAACAGATCTCCCATGTCGATCGTGATGTCGTCCGCGTTGGCTGGCGTGGTATCCAAAGCCGACGGCGGTATCGTGACCGTGTCGGTAACGTCGCTTGAAGTTGCCGTCAGAATTTGAATTCCGTCTGGAACGTTGTCTAGAATTCGTACAGTCGTTGCACGCGATGGTCCGTCGTTTCGTCCAACGACCGTGTAAGTAATCGTTGAGCCCGGGACTGCGATGGCTGGTGTCGCTGTCGAAGCCGGATTCGTGGTGATCGTTTTCAACGCAACCAAGTCATTCAACAGCTGTACGGGCAACGATACGGTTGCAGTGTTGGTGAGCGTTTGCAACTCCGTTCCCAAGCCACTGATCGTGACCGTGTTCACCAATGCCGCAGGTGTGCCTGTTCCCGTGGTGATAGGAAGCACTTCAGCCACGATGGAGTAGGTTCGCTGCGCGGTAGCACTTTGAGCCAGAGTGCCAATCGTAATGCTAATGTCGTCTGGATTCAGCGGATTGGTATCGCTTGCAGAGGCAGGGATGTTGATGACATCGGAGCCAACGGGTGTTACCGAAATGACTCGCAGACCATCCGGAATGTTATCCAAAATTCCTACGCCCGAAACGGCCGCCGGGCCATCGTTTCGAGCGGTCACCGTGTAGGTGATTGTCGAACCGGTGACTGCCACCGTCGACGTCGTTGTTTTCGTTACGGTTAAGTCAAATTGCGGAACCAAACCAATGTCAACGCTCAGATCCGTGTTCACATCGCTGTCATCGTCGGTTGTTGGCGCGGATCCAGCTACCAAGGTCACCAACGAACTCACGACGCCAACTGCGGCCGCAACCCCTTTGTTGACGTTATTCGTGCCAACTGGAGTCGTCGAGCTAACCACGAAGTTCGGTCCTACCTGACTGGACGGAATGACAACAAAGTAGGGTCCAGGTGCCAAGTTGGCAAATGTGTAGAGACCGTTGCTATCCGTTGTCGTGGTGATTGCATTACCTGAAGAATCCAAAGCGGCCAAGTCGGTTCCTGATTGGAATGTTCCATTGCTATTCGTGTCTGCAAAAAGTTGGACTGTGATTCCTGATAGGCCCACTTCGGGCGAACCACCCGTATTATCAAAAACACCATTGTTGTTTCGGTCGGCAAAAACCTGGTTTCCGATGGTCATCCCCGGGACATTTGCAAGGTTGATCGTCTCATTAAACGGACTGTAGGTTCCGACCTGATCGATGTCGATGTCGGCATCTGGATTGGAGCGAATAACCAATTCAATAGACGTGATCGCCGCGAGATCCACGGTTCCTGTAAATGCATTGGCACCGGTACCGAAAGAGAAAAAGACAGGTATAGCGGTACCCACTTGAGGTATTGCAACTTGACCAGTCGTCGAAATACCGCCCGCACTTCTCAATATGATTTCTGCGGAGGCGCCGTTCGCGTCCACACGCATATCCAGTCTCATTCCGACTGCCGTTCCTGCTGATGTAATATCTACAGCAGGCGCAAAGGCTCCATCCGCGAGTGAAACGCTAACATCGGAAGCCCCGCTACCGTCATAAATGATACGTGCGACACCTGTGGTGCTACCGTCTGTTGAAATGCGCAGCAGGTTGTTGTTTCCCTGATCAACACCAATTTGAAAGTCACCCGTTCCGGCTGTACGGCTAGCAACCAAATCCCGTTCCCCCCCAAGGATACCTGCATCGGATGCACTGTCCGTAATTGGATTGGTTGTCAAAACGGAAATCAGTTGAGGTTGAGCATCAAAAGTATCGATCGTCGTGATAATCGTGCTTTGTGCAAACTCTAGGGCGGTTATCTCAACCGCTTGAGTGCGCTGAGTAGAAAGCTGCGCAAATCCAGGTGTGGGTGTCTGGCGTACGAGATAGCGCCCGGCAGCCGGCACGTTAAATGAATAATTACCCAAAGTGGCCGGTACTGCGCTGCTGGTTGCCGTACCGACTAGCGTATCCGTTCCCGCTTCGTACGTTTGATTGCTGTTGACGTCGTTGAACAACTGCAGCGTGACTCCGCCAATTCCTACTTCACCTGCACCCAGCTGAACACTGTTGCCATTGAGGTCATTGAAGACAACACCCGAGATGGTCGCATCCATCGGAAAGCGGTTTTCTAGCATCTCCATCTTGAGACGGCGACGACCGGTTGTTTTTTTTGCTTCGGCAGTGCGATTCGTTCGCGAGCCACTCAACATTGCATAGAGTCGGTTGAAAAGTCCGGCCATCGTTAACGCTCCATGGTTATTCGGCGGCTAGGGCTTCGCTGGTGAACGCACCCTTCGTGGGAATCGTTCCGCCACCAATCAGCGTCCCTGCCTACCGTGTTTGCTTGAATACTTGATTGAACTGTTTTCGCTTCGGACGCTCTCTTGAGGCCCTTAGACTATCGAATTGGAAGAATCCCAATGACAAAGGGCTAGCAAGATTTACATCCTGAGAGCCCTTGAGTCCGATTTCGTTTGCTTGCAATCACTTCCGTAACTACCAGCGGTACTCTCCACCAAGACTAAGTCCCTGAATCCAATAATCGGTTTGTTGGAAGGCAAACCTGGGGTTCAAGAATGCAGTTTCATCAGGATTCTCGGGAGGCATCAAGTTTGGATTAACGGTTGTATCGATTTGGTCCCCTGGGCGAACTACGTTGCTGAAGTAGATGAAGGAGTAGCCAGCGGTCAAACGCAAGTGTTGAGTGAATTGGTAACCAAGGGTTGCGCCCAATTCAGGGACAATGCCAAACTCGTTCCGAGTGCGAGTTCCAATATTGGTTCGTTGTGCTAGCAAGCCCCCCACGCCTGGGTTTGGTTGAACCGGAGTTCCATCTGGCGCCTTGCTTACGGTATTGCCTTGGATCATGACCTCTTGCTTCATGTTTCCAATCCCCATTCGCATCAGTGTGTCCATTGACCAGTATCCTCGACGACCCGTCCATTGAAAACCGAGCTCAGCACCATTGAATTGATTCCGAGTGCTAAAGCCCTCATTGATCAGGAAGGTTGCACCAACTTGGGCTGGATCTGGCCCGCGAACTTGTAGGTCTTCCGTAATCCCAAGACTTTCTTTCAGTTGGTAAAACCTCCAACCTAAAGTTGCATCGATTCTGGATTGGGAGGGTACCGGACCGCATGCGATAGGTGAAAAACTGGAGCCGCTGCTGCAGCACATGATTTTTCGGAATCGAACTGCCGCGCCGTCCAGTTTCGTGGTCGCTTCAGTCGTGACTCGACCATTGATAACCCCGGGAAAAGCAACCCGCTGCGCGTCGTCTAGGCCAGTCAGAGCGTTGTAAAAGGGACGTGCTAAAATCGGATCGGGGGCCACGCCAGTCGAGAAACCGCTATTGAAGTTTTCTGTCTTTGTATTGAATCCCAAGTACTCGCCTTCGATGCCGAGCATTGGATTGTTGGCAAACCACCATCCGAAACGCACTCGAGTGCCGCCCATGCGGTCCGACAAAATATCGTTGTCACCACCGTAAAGAGTTACTGGTGGTACCAAAACTCCAGGCGAGGTTGTCACCAATGCTGGCGTTTCCATCCCTGATTGGTACCACATGAGGTACTCGACGCTCACCCAACCGTGCGAGGGTAGGGCAATGCAAAGTTGTCGTCCGTCGAATCCACCTGGGTTGCATAGGTCGAAGCCGAGCGGGCTTTCGCAGCTTGTTCCGCACGAACTGCAACCTTCGTCGCCGCAAGATGCGCAACCACCGCCGATTTCAGCGAGCCCTTCATTCGGATCGTAGGAATCGCCAAGCATAATGCTCTCGGAATCGTCTTCGTACACGACTTCCTCGCCCATATCGGTCGGGACAACAACACTGTGTGAAACCATACGCCCTGTGGGTTTCGCAGGCCGAGGCACCGAGCTCGAACGAGCCGGTACAACGGGGTTTTCAGCAACTCGAACTGTGGAATTGTTTGCTGAGCGGCGAGACGCCTGGCCCTGGCCATACGCATTGCCAACCACAAGGGTCATTACGAGGAGTAGGGAGGTTAAGCGATTCACGACTATTGCTTCCATTGTTTTGAGGCCGGAGACTTGCATTGAACGTGCCTGTCGATGCAAGCGGAAATCTTTACCCAGGCGGGAGAGTCGTCCCGCTTTCGTGTTATCGAACCGGCGAAAAGGCAAACTTAACCCGTTCCGAAAAGATTCCCAAGGAAGAACATGTTGCGCAAGTTGCCCATGTTTCGCAGTGTCTCTAGTGTGGCACTTCGGATGCGAAGCCGGGATGCCTTTCTTGAGCCGTG
>JBIKLJ010000236.1:0-7222 GCA_044359895.1 Pirellula sp. | reverse complement strand
CCCGAATGGAAAGCGTCGGGAACCGGTTGGGCTCTATGGCAAGCGTTAGGTGGTATCGCTTGATCTTCCAATCTTGCCGCGACGGGTGCTTGCATCCTTCCAGGATGCTGATGTCGCAAGGGCAACGTTCCGGTGGTGTCCTCCAAGGACCAAAATCCGAAAACAGGGTCTGACCCTAACGAAGTTACTTAATTTGAAGCATACTAGGTGCCAGGCACCTAATTGATCATACTAAGTGCCAGGCACCTAATTGTGACTCCACGCTTCCGTCGAGTTTATCTCGGCGGAGTAAATAACTGAAAGCTACAAGCAGAACCAACGCTAGCTCAGACCGGGGCGAGCCCGACGGAGGCCTAGAAGGGAATGAGATTTCAAAAGGGGCATTGCTTGTAGCTTCCAGTTGTTGCTTCCGATTGGGTTCAACCCGAATGGAAAGCGTCGGGAACCGGTTGGGCTCTATGGCAAGCGTTAGGTGGTATCGCTTGATCTTCCAATCTTGCCGCGACGGGTGCTTGCATCCTTCCAGGGTGCTGATGTCGCAAGGGCAACGTTCCGGTGGTGTCCTCCAAGGACCAAAATCCGAAAACAGGGTCTGACCCTAACGAAGTTACTTAATTTGGTCTCACTACTTTGACTTTTGTCGGTTGTATCTTTTGAAAGGCAATTAGCTACTGACGAAACACGCTGCAGCGGAACGTTGGCCACGCGTAAATTTACGTTGATTCTGCGAAGCCGTTTCCCTAAGGCTTTTTGGCGAACCAGCCGCCCCACTTTTGCCGAAGTACTTCTTAAATCTCCAGACCAAGTCGACCCACATGCGCCCATCGATTCCGATTCGCTGCAAGATTGGATCAAGCTCCTTGGGTATGTCAGCTTTTTCAACACCTAGTCGTTGTCGACCGGTCCAGTCGAGCAATGTCAAATAGTCTTGTAGACCAAGCGACAAGAAACCTTTATCGCTAGCGCGAACGCCAGTCTTGCTAGCCTGTGGCCCGACTTTAGCTCGCTCGTTGATGGTCAGTGGCGACAGCCAAGCATCCCGCAAGATCGAAGGCCCACGGCGTCTTTTGGCTTCTGCGTTCCTCTTTTTTAACTGGTCCGGAGTCGAGGTTCGAAGAATGCGACCAGCTTCGGACGTTTCGATCGCGACCAGATCGACGGCAGCAGAAGGGATCGTCGCACCCTGGAGCGATTTGATACGATCGTAGGCCGAAGTATGCAGAGATTCTTCGGGGGTTTGAGCCATTGCGGCACGTATCGGATTAAGGTCGACATACATACTGCAGGCTAACAACCCTGCTTCGTCGGTGATCGCTTGGGCTTTGAATCGCCCTTCCCAGAAGTGACCAGTTGCTTCGTCTTGTTTATTAGCAAGTCGGGCGATCGGTTCGCAGAGAGCCTTCATGAACCAAGAGGGATTCGACAGACGCGTGCGAATCTCCTGGATGCGTTCCGTGTTTTTTGCAAGGGTTTCGACATCATTGGTCGTTGGTTCGGCTAGGTGCTCATCGATTCTGCGACCAGGAAAAACTCGCAACCAGCGTAAAGCCACCTCAACATCGGACCAATCGTCGACAACGTCCGGTCGAGTTCGAATGACAATATGCATGTGGTTCGATAGAATCGCGTAAGTTAGAATATCCGCGCTAAAAACTGACGCGAGGCGTTCCATACGGCAGCGGATCCATTCGCGACGATACTCGAAGTTCTTACCGGTGACAGGATCAGCGCCGGCCAAGTAAGCACGTCGAACGCATCGCTGCACCAAGTGGACGATACAAACGGACCTGGGATCAAACTGTTCAGTACGAGGCGCACGAGGCATATCAATTCTCCTTTCAAATCAGCGTACCACCCACGCAGCTCCCCGTCAATAGGTGCCTGGCACCTATTAAAGCGTCAATAGGTGCCTGGCACCTACTGAAGGGCCAATACAGTGCCATTTGTGCCAGGCACCTAACTGGGCCCCTTCTCTCAATCAAGCTCCAAAACCAGTCGAAACCCTACGAAATTACCTCGATAATAGGAGTTGACGCGGTGAATGTTCGAAAGACCGCAAAACTCAACGCCGCACCCAAAATCGCCCCCTCGAAAAGAGCACTCGAAATTCGGACTCGGCTCGATCGTCAGATCGGTATTCTCCGTGATCTCTGGAACCTGGATATCTAAACACCACTCCCAAACGTTTCCGCTCATATCAAAAATGCCCCAAGGATTCGGTTGCTTCTGACCCACAGAGTGAGTCCGGTTGTTTGAGTTTTGCTCGATCCAAGCGTACTCCCCCAAAACCTCAGGCGCATTCGAAGCTTCGGGTGCAAATCCTTCTCTCGCTAAATAGGCGTACTCCCATTCGGCTTCCGTTGGCAGTCGATAATGCCTTCGAAGTCTCCGCTCGGCCGGGAACTGGGAGAGGATCCGACAGAACTTAACGGCCTGGGCACAGGAAACGTATTCCACAGGACAACGCGTTGTATCTCGGTTGCCTACCTGCTCACCTTGGAAATAGCTCGGGTTTTCGCCTACAAGGGAGCAGTATTCCTGCTGTGTCACCAAATGGATGGCTATCGCAAAATCCGACTGGACCACGCCCACATTCCGAAGCGGCTTATCAGAGCCTAAGTATCCCTTGGGAGAACTCGCTACACGCACGTGCCGGAATGTCATTCCCAAGCTATTGGTAAAGAAATCCGTCCAAGGTTTTGATTTTTCTTCCATCATGCACCTTAAACCGCCAACTCACTCGAAATCGTGAGCCATGCCAGTTCGCTTTGTTTTACAATTGATAGTCCCACGATTCGCTAACCCGTCAGCATGCTGCTCGCTATCCATTTGCGATGGAGTGAACGATCGGTTTCATCGGTATCAGCCACTTGTCTGCCTTCAGAGAGACATGAACCGCAGGATACTTATTTCCTAGTTCAATCTCGAGAATCAGAGGAGCGCTGGGCGCGAGTTTCTTCAATCGATCGTAAGCCCAAAGAACTTCATCTTCATCCATGGAGAACTCCGCTCTCCAAGACCGTTCATCCATCGATTCCCAGAACAGGAAACCACTCTCAATCCGAGCGAGATCTTTCTCGATAACCCCTGGCTCTTCGGAATCCAAGAACTGGCACTGCCCATCGGTAGTCTTGAGCCAAAGCTGCGAATTATCTCCTCCTCCAAAAAGAACACGTGTCCGGAACCGCTCGTGACACCGTTTCCAGTAATCCTTGGGTATGGGTTGCCCGATCGTCTCTCCCGTTAGCCCTGCAGTCTCTTGCAAAAATTCGACCGCCTCCTCGACGTACACGGTTTTCTCAACATCGGTCCCGAAGACCGACTCGAAAGACTTATCGACTCGCGCTGTGGTAAAGTCAGCCACCTCCAGAGTTGTGCCGCCCCCGACCACCCACAGCGATACACATCCCTCGAGCGCCAACCCGACCAAGATGAATTCGTAATCGCGACGCTCGCCCGTCACGGGATCCGGGTAGCCATCGGCAAACAGTTGCTGCAGTTTATCGGTAGGCAATTCGAAGTCACCCGAGAAGAACGCATCCTCTGCATAGGAGTACCACTCGACGCTCAGTGATACCGGCAAGGCCCGCGGTTCATCGGTTTCCAGTCTTAATGAACCAACTTCGCCCCAACCGTTGCAAATCACCCTCGAGTCCAAAAACGGAACCGCCTCTCCATCGGGCAAAAACAGCGATCCCTGCATCATCCGCATCGGATACTTTTTCATTGCACATTCAGAGGCCTGCCAAACGCAGTTCTGCGATGCCATATTTTACGACTCCGATGGAATATACGAAATTAACCCCGAACCCTTTGAATAGCACCGGATGGTCCAGAGCAGAGAATCGACTGGACGAGTTCATCCCTTGAAGATCCTCCGTTGCCGCGATTCGCCATTGTATTGCGGCGCGTGGACACCGAGGATGTAATTCCAACCGTCCTGAATGCGAGCCGAGAAGTGACAATAAACACGACGCAATTCCGCAAGCCACGGATATTGGGATGCTTTATCGCAGGGTGCTGGGTGAGAAAACCAGTCCTGCCATTTAGACTGACCAACGCCGCTACTTGTGGGAATCGGGCCGCATTTTTGAGCAATGTAGGATTGCAAGTCCCTCAAACGAGCCAATAAGAAAGGCTCTTTCGCCAGGGAGTACAACCCGTAGATACCCGCTCGATTGAATTTGATGCCCCATCGGTTGTCCGATGCAAAATCGGCCATTATTTGCAGTGTCACCCAGCTATAGCGATTGCTTATGAAATTTCGATTGGAAACATAACCTTGAGCGAACATGAGTGGTAACGACGTGGTTGAACGGTCTTGCTCTTCAAGTTTCGTCCAGCCTGGAAACCAGCCGGATTTTTCTAGCCAAAGACGCTCATTATCATATCTCTGCCTATTGTCATTCTTCCAGGAATCATATTCATGCCACTCATCTGGCCACTCTTCATATTGATCCGGCCAATTGGAAATCAAGTAGCCTTTTATTTCGGGAGATACCAGACCCCCCACACAGATCGAGGTTGTTTTTGGCCACTCTCCGTCATCATACTGAATACGTTCAGACCATGTGTGCCCTACACCATCGCATTTGAACCAATGCTCAATAATGCGCCCACCCTTTCGTATCAGTTTTCTTCCAGCACGCCGTTTTAATATCCTATAGGGAACTGGTTTATAGTAAAGCCAAGTTCCAGCATCACCTCGATGATCGAGATATCCTCCACCAACATCGGAATGTACGCCAGGTAAAAATATTTCGACACCCTTGCTTCCGGCACTTGTAATATCCGTCAATGCGAAATTGATCCGATGTTCATCGGCAGCGCAAAGGTGCACAACACGATCTACTCGATTCATTAAATTCAAACGGAGTTGCTTGACGTCATCGGTAAAGTTGCCGTCGAGGCCGAATGAGGACACGGTATCGTACAATCCGAGAAAAACAAATTTGACTTGATGGACTGCCTGAACATGTGGAATAGTCCGTAATTCGTTTGCTAGACCCAGATTGCCGAAGGGTTCAATTTCCAAAGCGCGATATACAAAGTGTCTCGCCTTGGCCGCTCCGCGGCTGAATCCAAACGCATCTAGCTCCACACTTTCGATAATGGCTGGCGCTGTTTTCGTAAACTTTTTCTTCTTCCGGAAAACCTTGATTCGTCGCTCGATTTCATCGCGAACCTTCTTGCACGCTTGGTTTACCCTATTCGTAATTCCGGATACTCCTGTGGCGGTGGCGCCTTCCATAGAATTATCCATAGTCCGCCCGGTGTCTTTCGCTCTGTTGTCAGCGCTCTCCTTTCCGTCGTTAGTAATCCCTTTGCCCCAAGCAACCACATCTTGATCGTCGCCACCGGTACCAGCGCCGACGACATATAGCGCGAATTGAATGTCGTATTTCTTTTTATAAAATTGGAAGGCATTCGATAGTCGAGCAATATTGGAGTAGTCGGCCCCGTAGCTCGATTCCTGGTCCGGTGACGGCCCGTACATTTTGCCTGCATTGACATTGTATTTGTTATTGTTCGTCCCATCAAAGAACACGCAGATGCGAACCTTCACATTGAAGGGAGTGACTGGCAATTCGCAGGGTTCGCACTGAGCGGAAAGCTTCTCTTTGCCGACGTTGAATTTAGGAGTTCGGGGCATGGTCAACCTCCCTGGGCTTCGTTTTGTCCGTTGCTGGGTACTCCATCAAAAGATATTCGATGCCGCGTTCGTATTCGCTGATGAACTGATCCACACGGTAGGAATCGTCGAATGCCGCTCGTCGGAGTTTTGCGTGGTGGTAGGGTGATTCCGGCGGCAGGGAAAACCCCAATTCAATTTTGTAGAAAACGAGTTTCTGGATCGCCAGGGCTTCGTCGATCGAACAGGTGCCTGCAAAAGAGATGATCGACTCAACGTACTCCCGAATCTCTTGCTCGGTTTTTGTCTCGCACCAGTCTGGTTGGTTTTCACGCAGAAAGATAACCGTTTTCGCGATGAATTCACTCACCGCGTTCTGCTGAAACGCTTCTTGATGATGCTCTTGGATCCGGAACATACGATGTTAGGGTATGGAGGAGTCGGGAAGGTTAAATTGCTCAAGGAAATGAGAGGCCGGGAATTGCTTGATGAGCAATCGGCCTTGGTTGTGAGTGTATGCGATCAGTTTGTTCGGCTGGATGTCTTCGACAACGATCCATCGAATCGGGCCGAAAAATTTATGTACTTCCTCTGGCTGGCATGCGGGTAGAAAACCTCGTAGCACCCTCGGGTCGTAAAAGCGAAAGAAATAATCCTGATCGGTGGAGTCCTTGGCGACAAAGACGTTCCGAAGATGTTTATAAAGAACAGCGATCGGAGCATCCGACGCGATCAGAATTCCTGCATTGCTACCAAGTAGCGCCGACCACTCCAAGAGCAACACATTTTCAGGATCGAGAGAGCACAGGTAGGGTGCTACTTCCTCGACTTCGTCATACACGGTTCCTGCCCCTTGGAAAAGCATTTTGGTGTCCCGTCCGAATTGTTCTCGCACACGCTGAACCCATTCCCATGCTTGGCAGGCATCGACTACAGCATAGACAGGAACCATACCTGCCCCCATGAAGGGATCATCAGGCGTATAGTTCGCAGAGTTAGGTTTTGGGGTGTTCGATGGCTGCATCGGGGGTACGCGAAACGGGATACGGTTGTTGTGTGATTCTCTAGGGCTGCGTAGGTCTATTCGTTGTCGAATGAGCCCATGCAGCTCAGACGACGGACATGGCAGCGTTAAAGATGTTTTCCTTCTGGACATGGGGCCCTGCAGACCAAAGCCGTCCCCTTTTTCGCTGCGTTCCGAAATGCGGTGGTGAGGGAGATGGGACTACCCATTCCAACATCGCCGATATTCACGGTTGGGAAGCCTAGGGTGATCGTTCCGCCGTGCGTGGTTAGGTCTCCCATGCGGGCGGCCATCATGCCTTCGATCTTGACGGTGGGGGAGCCTTTGGCGATCGTGTCTGGAGGGCCTACGCAGACTGCCATGTCGCCTACTCGGGCGGCTGGCATGAAGCCGATCATCACGGTAGCTGCACCTTTCGAAATCGGGCCGCCTACGTGTGGGATCGGGGGTGTTCCTGGGGTCGCCATCGGGCAAACATGCATGTCACCTATTCTTGCGGCTGGAGGCATTTTTGAGCTTTCCTTGTTCCTGTACTTTGGAGTGGTTTTCTAAATTGCAGGTACTGG
>JBIKLJ010000235.1:0-7231 GCA_044359895.1 Pirellula sp. | reverse complement strand
GTTGTTCAGCCCTTGGTAGGCAAAGCTGAATCGGTAGGGGTCAAATCCCAAGAGATGCAAGATCGTGCATTGAAGATCTCGGATCGAAGTTTTATTTTCAGTAATGTAATATCCAATCTCATCGGTTTGTCCATGTGAGACACCTCCTTGGATTCCTCCGCCAGCCATCCACATGGTGAATGCATGCGGGTGATGGTCTCTTCCGTAGAAACCTTTGGCGGGTGTGTCCCTTACGTTGTTCTGAGCCATCGGCGTTCGACCGAACTCGCCTCCCCATACGACCAACGTATCTTCCAACAAACCGCGTTGCTTTAGATCGGTGATCAAACCTGCAATCGCCCGATCCGTTTGTTGGCACTTGATTGGAAGCGTTTCGTCAATGGATTCACCGGGCGAAGACCCGTGATGATCCCAGCCCCAATCGTACACTTGAACGAATCGCACCCCCGATTCGACAAGCCGACGTGCCAGTAAGCAATTATTCGCAAAGGTGGGATCGTCCCCTCGATAGAAGGTGCGAGGATCTGTTTCGCTTTCCGACTGTGCTACAAATCCAGGCTTTGCCCCATACAAGTCTAGAATATGCTGTGGTTCTTGTTTTAGATCCATGACTCCTGGAACAGACACTTGCATCCGATACGCCAATTCGTACTGCGCAATTCGCGTTAGAGTTTCAGGGTCTCCTAACGCGTCGAACTTTTTCTGGTTGAGATCCTTGAGCGCATCCAGCGTTTGTCTCCGCATATTTCGGTCGATCCCAGCAGGGTTCGACAGATAGAAAACGGGATCGCTTGAGGTTCGACACTGGACTCCTTGGTAGACCGAGGGCAAGAAACCACTTCCCCAGAGACTCTTGCCAGCATCAGGGGTCTTGCCACCAGAAAGAAGCACTACAAAGCCTGGCAGATCTTGGTTCTCCGAACCTAAACCATAAGTCACCCAAGCGCCCATCGATGGGTTGCCAAGTCTAGGCTGACCGGTCTGAACCAATAATTGCGCTGGAGAGTGATTGAACTGATCGGTGTTCATGGATCTTATGACCGCGATGTCGTCCACGCATCGAGAAAGATGGGGCAATCGATCGCTCATCCATTGCCCACTTTGGCCATGCTGCGAAAAGGGAAAGATGGGGGCAAGCATCTTGGGGGTGCCCTTGATGAATGCGAAACGCTTCCCTTCCAGATACTCCTTGGGGCACTCCTTACCATCCCATTTGGATAGGGCTGGCTTGTGGTCCCACAGTTCCAGTTGCGATGGTGAACCGGCCATGTGTAGATAAATGACTCGCTTCGCCTTGGCAGGCAACGGAGACGCCATGGGCCGCATGGGGGTTGCCAGGTCGCGGGCTTGCAAGGGTGTGTCAGCCCGCACGCCAGATTGCAAAGCCCCAGACAACATCGCCATGGCAAGCGAACCCAGCCCAAGACCGCCGGTCGAAAGGAAATGGCGACGGCTTTGCGATTGAAGTTGATCAAAAAGTGGATTCATAGTTGTATCGGCGTATTACTGCTTACTCGGTTATTTCGTTAACACTTCATCCAGATTCAAAATGACGGACGTCACCGTCGACCAAGCCGCCAGTTCGATATCAGAATAGGTTCCTGGTCTTTCAAAATGAGCCTGTTTTATCGATTGTTTTGCAATATCTGCGTTCTTTTCAAAGTAATCCATGGCTGTCTGCAAGAGTTTGCTAAGTCGTTCTATTTCGGGTGCCTCCGCGTTTCGGTTTGCGGCTAACCGGAACGCTAGATCGATTCGGTCGGAGGTCGTTGTTGCATGCGTTAGAATTCGATTCGCAAACGCGTTAGCAGCTTCTGTGTAGACTGGGTCGTTCATGGTTACCAGCGCTTGAAGAGGCGTATTGGTTGTAATACGACGGATTTGACACACTTCGCGCGTTGACGAATCAAAGGTTTCCATGGATGGGTAGGGCGTTGTCCGCTTCCAAAAAGTGTAAATGCCGCGTCGATAACGGTCGTCACCCGTCGAGTTGACCCATTTCGCTCCATTGTAGGTGGACCGCCACAAGCCATCGGGCTGCGGAGGCATTACCGGCGGCCCCCCTCGCTTGTTCGATAGCAGCCCGGCGATTGCGAGCGCGTTATCGCGAATCGCTTCCGCCGAAAGCCGAAGCCGCGGCCCACGGCTGTAGTAGATATTTCGAGGGTCAACCGCTTTGCGATGATCATCCAAAACAAAAGCTTGCTGGTACGTGTTGGATTGCATCATCTGCCTGAGCAATTTCTTCAGAGACCAACGATGGGATTCGCGATACTCGATTGCAAGATAATCGAGCAGCTCAGGGTGCGTCGGCAAGCTTCCTTGGGCACCGAAGTCCTCTTCGGTTTCAACGATACCGCGACCAAACAATTGCGCCCAGATTCGATTGGCCATAACGCGAGCCGTCAACGGATTTTCGGGGCTCATCAACCAAGACGCCACATCGAGCCGGGTTGGGATACCGGTCGCTGATTTTGTCGTCGCGATAGCAAACGCAGGCAACAGAGCTGGTTGAACCGTCGATGTTTGGTCTAAGAAACTGCCTCGGTTATGAACTTTGGTGACGCGTTGCTTGTCGGATGGAAGCTCGCGAAGAACTGGAAGCTTGGGAACAGCCTCCCGCAATTTTTGGAGCTCCGCTTCCAACTGGACCATTGCCATTTTGGCCTGAGACATCGCTTCAGATTCCATCGGATACGATTCCTCAAGCGATCGGTCCGCGAAACTGATGCGAACACGCTGCATCAGCAACCCTCCGCCAAACTGTTGGGATAATGAAACGCGAAATCGAGCAGGTTGCTCCAGCACGATTGGCTGTTCAAGCACCAGAATTGCCCAATGAGGTTCGTTTTTCTTTGCACCGATTGCCCAGCCTGTTTCCTTCTTTCCATCGTAGATTTTTGGAACAGGCCATCCGTCTTGCTCGGTACTTGCTTTAGCCGCGGTGAATTGAATGGACTGACCACCCTGCTTGTCGGATGATTCCAAGCGATTCACAGTGAACTCGCTCAAAACGAAGTTGGGATCGGCGGGATTTCTTCCAACCATTTCGGTTTGGTTTGGGCTAAGTGAGCTGGGAACACCTCCTGCGATCGTGGTGAGCGCTTCCACTCGCAATGTGCGATAAGTGCCCGCGGGCAGTTCCAAGTCCAGCATATAGATATCTGTGTCGGGGCGTTTTCCAGAAGCAATAACACTTCCATCTGGCTGGACAACAAGCTCCGAACCTTGCTCGCTCGACACCGAAACCACAGCAGGAATTGTCCATCGTTTGTTTTCAATTTCTACATTTTGGTCGCGAGCATTTCGAACGGCGACTTGAAGAGTCCCACGGCGGGCTTCCGCTTCCAGCAACCGTTTTTGCTGTTCGAAGGAAGGAAGGTGCAACCTAGGTTCGTCATCGTAGCGATCTGCGTCCTCAGTTTGGTTGAAGATAGCGTAAAAGCGATAATAGTCCTCAATGGAGATCGGATCGTATTTGTGGGTATGGCATTTCGCACACCCCATGGTCAGACCCATCCAAACTTGGATTGTCGTATCAACTCGATCCTTCACTGCAGCAATGCGAAACTCTTCATCATCCGTCCCCCCTTCATCGTTGGACAAGGTGGCGCGATGGAAGGCGGTCGCGATTTTCTGAGACTCGGTCGCTTGAGGCAATAAATCCCCCGCCAACATTTCAGTTGTCCATTGGTCTAGAGGCATGTCTTGGTTGATAGCTGCAATGACCCAATCCCGAAAAGGCCACATGTCCCGACCAAGATCTTTTTCATAGCCTTTGGTATCCGCATACCGCGCCAGATCCAACCACATGCGTGCCCAATGCTCGCCAAACTCCGGCCGGTCCTGGAGCTCCTGAACAAGTCGATCGACAGAAGCTGCTGGATCCACTTGGTACTCCACCACGAATTGCTCTGTTCGCTCGAACGTAGGTGGCACTCCGATCAAATCCAAATGAATCCTTCGGCATAACGTTAACGCATCCGCTTTTGGGGCTGGTTGCAAATCATGTTGCTTCATCTTGGCTAAAACCCAAGCATCGATGGGTGACAAGGCCCAGGCATCCTTCGATTCAGAACTTGGAAGAGCACGAGCGACCGGAATCTCGAACGCCCAATGCTCACCCCATTTCGCACCTTGTTCAATCCAATCGCGAATCAGCTGACGTTGCTCAGGCTTGATCGACTTGTGTGTCGAAGGAGGTGGCATCACTTCATTCGCGTCCTCCGAAACAATCCTCTTCCACAATTCGCTTGCGTCTGGTTTGCCCGGCACAATTGCAGCGCGTCCATCGGCGGTACTCGTGGCAGACTCCATGGAATCCAATCGTAGCCCGGCCTCGCGATGCGTCTCGTCGGGCCCATGACAATGGAAGCAATGTTCTGACAAGATAGGTCGAATCTGCAAACTAAACTGCACTGGCTCCGCTGCATACGCGACGGTCGCATTTGCTATAGAAAGCGCGCAGGTCAACAAAACGTTCCACCGATAGTTGTGATTAGATTCTGTCATTTTAGTTAGGTAAGAAGGAGGCTCAAAATCGATTGATGGATCGGGCATCACTTCAGTCATGGGGGGAGTTTTCAAGGACTGCCTTAACAATGGTGCGTTTGCCAGTCCTCAGATGAATCCTCATCAAGGAGCAGGCTTGCTTGGGTTGGTTCGCAATCAATGCGTCCACAATCTCGAGGTGCTGATTGGACTCTTCCGTGACTCTTTGAAGATTATCTTCGGAAACAAGTTGTTGCCAGGCAGCGTCTCGAATCACGGTGACCATCGAGTGAATTCTTTTCAATTCTCGCACAAGGAACTGATTCTTCGCATGGTCTCGAATCATGGAATGAAGCTGCGAATCCAGGTCCGATGCGGTTTGTACATCCTTGGCGTTTACCTTGACGCGAAGCTTCGCCAGCCTGCCAAACTGGGTTCTTAAATTCCTAAGCTCCTTGAGGGGAATCAAACCGCATGCTGATCGAATCGCAAGCAGCTCCAGTGCCAAACGCACATCGCATACTTCTCGGATTTCCCGCGGGGAAAATCGCTTCACCACAGCTCCACGGTTGGGAACTATTTCGACAATCCCCATGCCTTCTAGAGTCAACAAAGCTTCGCGAACCGGCGTGTGTGAAACCAAAAAACGATTAGCTAAAGATTCGGTGATGAGCCGCGTCCCTGGCAGGAGTGTCCCGTCGAGAACTTCCTTCATGACGGCCTGCGCAATGGCATCACGAGAGACGCGAGCGGTGGATGCGGATGTTTTTTTCAAGAGTTCCTAACTATGGTTGCAACAATGAATGGAAAAGCGAAGAGGATTCCAGATGGAACCTGCCGTCCAGTTTGACTTTTCTCGGTTACGCCGAATGGGAAGACGGGCTCAAGCGTAAGCAAACTATTCTATATAATCAAGTCGTTTTCTGTAGAATCTGACGGTTTGGCATTCCATAAAAAAACCCGGAAGAAACTTCCGGGCCTTGAAACGTAGCATCTGGATCAACTCGACTGACCCGTTTACGAACTGGAAGCAATCACTGCTGGACTTGGGACTCCGATGGCTCTTCGATGGTCTAGTACCCAGCGGGCTAGCGACACATCTCCTTCAACGCCGATCTTTTCGAGTATACGTTGACGATGTCGTGAAACCGCTTGGAAGCTCGTTCCGAAATCGGAGGCGATTGTTTTCATGGACTGGCCTTGAACGAGAAGTTCGAGAACTTCCGATTCCTTGTTGGTCAGGCTCTTCAATTTCTTTTCCGAAGCTTCCTGCGCCAGAATGGCGTTGTGCTTTTGCTCACTGGACTGTAGGCATTCTCGCACCCGAGCGATCAGGGTTTCTGGCAAAACCGGCTTCTCTAGGTAGTCCAAAACGCCAGCCTTGAGCGCGCCAGCGCACGAGGCAACGTCTCCAAAAGCGGTAATGATGATCGCGGGAATATCCCAGCCAACTTCGCGAGTTTTTTCGAACAACTCCATGCCCGACATGCCAGGCATGTTGAGGTCGGTCACCAAGCAGCCGACTGGTTGGATGTCGCTTATCTCCAAAAATTGCTGGGCAGATTCGAACGTTCGTGTGAGGATTCCATGAAGAGTGAACAAACACTCGATGGAATTTCTGGAACCTTCATCATCGTCGACCACGTAAACGGTTGGCGTTAACATTACTTTTGACCTAAAAAGAAACCTCGGGGGGTGTAAGCAAAACGAGAGGACAGTCGTAGCCGGCGTAACCGACCCTAACGAACTACATGTTATTATTACTATGTTTGATTCACAAATAAACCCCCCGAAGCGGTGTGTCGCGACAACAAATTAGGTTTCGCACGCAGGTTTTAGGGGTTGTTCCGAATTATCGGTCTCTTCTCGGACCTCTTCCGCGCTGATTCCTTCCGTTACCCGGATTTCGCTGATGGTTTTCCATGTTTAAGGTCACCATCGCGCCAATGGCTTCTTCCCAAGAAGGAATCTTCGTATTGCGGATAGTTGCACTTGTTCCGTCGTCGGATTCCTCTTCAAGCGGAGATTCCGCGCGATCCGCTGAATCAGTTCGATCGCGGTCACCTCGTTTTCCTCGGCCGCGTCCACGACGTCGACGAGGGCGACTTTCCGTTTCTTCTTCGGCAGCCGAGGGCTCTGCGCGATCGTCCGGCTCAGCCAAGTCGTCATCCAAAGCGACAAAGTCATCATGGGAATCGGAATCCATTGACGAATCGCGAGGAAATTCGTCGTCGATCAGACCTTCGCCAAATCCAGAAGGCCTTTTCGATTTCGCCGCTACCGAATCCAACTTTGCGTTGCCCCTGGAACTTGATCGTTCAGTACGTTCCGAGCGCACAGGTTTTTCAAGGCTGTCTTGCACTGGTTCATCATTTCTTGATCGACCTCGACGCGAGCCTTCACCACGATTATTGCGTTCAGGTCGCGGCTCTCGCGTTGCACCAAACTCCCGCTCAGGTCCCGCTTCGGACCTTGCACCGGAGCGCGGTGTTCGTGTTTCTTGGTCCTTCGCAACACCAAGCTCATCTCGGCTTAATCTTTCTACCTGGGGAGTTCTGTCACCCCGCGGTGCCCGATCGCTCTGCGGTGCCCGATCAGCACGCGGTCCCCTGTTGCTTCGCGGTTCCCTATCGCCACGCGGGCCGCGTTCCCCTTGGTTTGTTCGTTCCGCATGGGGTGCTCTTTCTTGCCGTGGCGCCCGATCTTCACGCGGACCTCTATCCTCCCGCGGGGCTAATTC
>JBIKLJ010000067.1:0-23850 GCA_044359895.1 Pirellula sp. | reverse complement strand
ATGACCAATTCCGCTCCTATTCGTTATGCACTTGGAGGCGACCACGCAGGATTTTTGCTCAAGAATGAAGTCTTTCAACTTTTGCAGTCGCAGTCGGTCAGTGTGATCGACTGTGGCACTCATTCGGCCGAGTCCTGCGATTTTCCTGACTTTGCAGAAATGGTCGCCCGAATGATTCTGTCCAAGCAGGTAGATCGAGGGATCTTGGTCTGCGGGTCAGGAGTTGGCGTGAGTGTCGCCGCCAACAAGTTCCCGGGAATTCGCGCTAGTCTTTGCCACGACACCTACTCCGCCAGGCAGGGGGTCGAGCATGACGACATGAATATCCTGTGCATCGGCGCCCGAGTGATCGGCCCGGAGCATGCTTTCGAGGTGGTTCGGGCGTTTCTGGGTGCCCGATACAGCCCTTCCCCCCGCCATGCCGCTCGACTGGCTAAGATCGTTGACATCGAGCGTCGAGTTTTGGCGGGCGAGTTTTCGAACGGCTAAAGCCAAAGCTAGCATCGACAGCGGCAAAACCAACAGCCATAAAAGCATCGGCCCAGCACGGAAACTAGCTGCGATCGATGCAATGATGGTTGCGGTAACGTACCCCAGCGACTGTGCCAACGTCATGGACGCAACCCCCATGACGCTCGAATTGATTCGATGAGCGTGCTCGTTCGTTGAAATTTGGAACGGGCAATTGAGCGCCAAGGCTAGACTAAAGAGGCCAAGCGGGGCAAAACCAAGCGTGGCCAAAATACACCCCGAAAACAGCATAAGCCACCCAAGCGGCCCAACAAAAAGAAGTTTCGCTTTGAATGCCGGGAAAAATGGCATCACCAAGAGCAAGACAATTTCAACCGCTACGGCTGCGGAAAAGACAAAGTATCCTAAATAGCCAAAAGTCTTGGTCACGAATTCGTGGGCGTATAATCCGTACGACATTTCGCAGATGGCCACCAGCCAAACAATCACAAGTAATTCAAGCCACTCGGCTTTGGGATTGGAGGATTTTTGTGGCTCGTTGGCTTGCTGTACGAAACAATTCTTTTGTTTTTGAGCCGGGCTCTTTTCTGGCCCAACCTGTGGCTCTTTCGATAGGCTTTGCGGTCCAGCGACCAACTTGCTTGCGTCCGAACTGGCCTGGCGCACATCGACCGCTCGCAGCCCCAGCCAAGCTGCCAACGCCAAAAAAGCATGGCCAAGGCTAATCGCCGACCCGATAAACAAATGCCACTGAGCGATTTCGTCGTCGGTTCTTCCGATTGCCCCCATCAACATGACGGCAACCATGTACCCGGCCGAACCCGCGGCACGAACGGTATAGGCATAGTCCCCCATGGTGGAGACACCGATGTGATTCAGCAATGTCATGACGCTCGACTGGACGCACCCCAGCATTAACAAGCAGATCGCAACGTCCACAAGCGGACCGACCACAAAATCTCCAGTCGCCGCCTGATTCATCCGCCACCCTAAAAGTAGCTGTAGAACAGCGACCCCCAATGACGTGCAAAACAGCATTAACCGGGGCGAGCGAGTCCATCCCTGCCGTTCCGCGAAACGAAACATGAAATAAGTGAGGCAAGAAGCTACTGGTATAATGCTCGCGACCAAACTGGCGGTCGCTGGTGTTAGAACACTTCGCAGGTGAGTTTGCAACGGAAAGGAGCTAAATCCCAGAGCAAGAAAATGGACAAAGTAAGTCGCTCCGGAAAAGAATGCAGCTGTGCAAATTCGTTCCGTCGATTCAGAACTGGGATTCAAGATGTCTTCCAGGTTGTTGGGCTAATTCAGTTGCGTCCATGCCAACACAATAGTGACGTAATAGGACTATAAAGTCCAGACACAATTCTCATCCATGGGTTCAAAGATCTGACTCGATTTGCACCATCGGAATTGCATGGATCTTGCACTGAGAGAATCCTTGACGCGGCCCGCTAGGAACGATCCTAGTTCACTTGAAGAGAGTGATTCAAGGAAATCGTGCTGCTACTGGTGTGAACGTGCCGCCGTTCTCTTCCGCGATCAGTTCAAGTGTAGCGAAACCGATCTGGCTATGAAGCAAAACCGTATGAATTGGAAATCGTGGCTTTATGCTTCCTTCTTCGTTCTGAACGCGATTCCAAACTCGTAAATCTTGAATCGTGTTGTCCGAGATTTCTCCGTCGGACAACAAGAAAACGGCATCGGGCTGCAACGCCATCGCAATACCCACCGCGCCGGAAGGAAATGTATTACTGCCAAGCTGAATCGATCGCATCCAGCTAGAGACTTTTTTAAGGCTATCAGCATCAGGGTGAATAAATTTTCCCTGAGGAGGTGGCATGCCAAACATGGGATGTGCGGTAGAATCGAAACTGATGATAAAAAACTCTTGGTCAGGTGAAAGAGCTTGAATGGCTCGCATCAGCTCGGCATATAAAGCATCCCAGCGAGGGCCGCGCATCGACCCCGAAGAATCAATGACGAAAACAAAACGATTGCCATAAGCTTCCGCTCCGAAAAATGTCGCCCTGGTTTTTGACTTGTCCGTCAAGCTTGTGGCTGACGCACTGATTCGACCAGCTGCTCCCGCGCTGGCGGATGCCAACTTCACCTGCGATGCCAATTCAGACTGGAGCGTCCCTACAGTTCCGATGCGTTCTTCCAGCTTGGGAAGGACCACGTCTACAGAAAGGGACGTGTTCAGCTCCGGCGCAAGGACTTCGGTAGGTTCGGCAGACGGCTCGAGATCCACGGGTTTATCGATGATGAACGAACTCAATTCTGGCGATGTTGCCGCTTCCGAAGCGAGAGAAACAAGAAGCGCACCCGAGCCTTCTCCACCTCCGACAACCAGACAAAACGCCAACGCAATTGCGGCTGATAAGTGAATGCACAAGCTGATCGCAAACGCAATCGCGTCTGTCGTTTTCGGCACAATGACCACTTTGGGAAAACGTTTCATCATTGCTTCAATCCTATTCGATGACTCAACCGTCCTAGCTGTTAACCGAATCTCAACACTCGAATATACTCTTACCGCTTGTTCGTGGTGGACTGCTCCGGTCTTGGGATGAACCTGTAGGTACCGCCGTTTTCCTGGGCGACGGCCATCATCTGCTTGCGGAAATCCTCTTGAAAAAAGTGGATCACATGGATAGGAACCTTTGGACTTCCCTCCGATAGGATATCGTCTGTTCGATTCGCTTGTCGCAAGAATTTTGCAACATCCACCTTGGTGTCACCGTCAAACAGCATAAAAATGCCGTCCGGCTGCATTGCGATGGCCTGCTCCAGGGCATCATTGGGGGGCCAACCCTCTTTCTGAACCATGACTCGATTCATCCATTCCTGCGTCAGCAATACGTTTTCCTTGGTTGCATAGATTGGGTACTTTTCCGCCTCCGTCCCATGAAGAACCAAAGGTTCAATCTCTTTGCCAAAGAAGCTGATGTAGTAGCGCTGTTTTGGCTTCATCGAAGCAAACGATCGAAAGACTTCGGCTTTGGCTGCCTGAAACGCATTGTCTTTCCGCATGCTTGGTGAACAGTCAATGATATACACAAACGTGTTTCCCGTCGCCTTCACCCCAAAGAATTCCACTCCGCTGACCAGCTTGCTTCCAGTCATTCCTTGCATAGCACTGGAGCTAGATTGGGCTACTGCGGACGATGGAGTTGCCATTTCGCCGGGTTGTGTCCCCGATTCGATGGTCATGGCAGGAAGAGTTACGTCTTTGGAAAGTTCCGAAATGTCAGGCGATGGCGAAGGGGTCATCGGTTCCATGCTAGACGTTTCAAGCTCCGAAATCATTTCCATCGGAGTTTCCATCAGAACGTTCTCGGCCTCGACCGGGGACGATACGATCGATAAAAGCTCTTGCTTTTTGGTGGCCGATATAACCACGATACTCAGCGCTACCACAAGCCCAACATGCAAGCCTAAGCTGACCCAGACGTGTGCCGCGAACAACAAGGCAATACGTTTGACTGGTGGTCTTTCGACCTCGATGTCGGCGAGCGAGATTAGCTGCGACTCTTGCAACGGTTCACGTTCCGAATCCGCTTCGAGAAAGTTCAAATTCGCTTGATTTGGGGCCAAAGCTTCTGATGCGGCGATCGTAATGGGCGATTCGGCTTTCATTCTCAGCCGTTCTGCGGCTCGCTGCGACATTCTCTCCCATGGCGAATCTTGCACAGGGCTCGTAGCTTCTGCGGCGGCGGGGCTGAGGGGCTCCG
This sequence comes from Pirellula sp., assembly GCA_044359895.1. Lineage (GTDB taxonomy): Bacteria > Planctomycetota > Planctomycetia > Pirellulales > Pirellulaceae > JBKCUI01. Next base: position 19,642 of record JBIKLJ010000067.1, on the reverse strand, counting down.
CCGCAAGACCGAGAGTCTCCTTCCGAGCTTCCGCTTCGCTCACTGAAGTATTGGTAACTAGAACCGGCTTTAAGGAAAACAGTTTCGAACTTACTGTGGCATCCTTTTCGAAATGGTTCATTGCGAATTGGTTGGTGTCGAGCCATCGTTCCAAAGTCGCGGTATCGCCCGATTCAGCGATTAGCATGGCGGCTTCCAGCTGCGATGCTTCCGCCATGTAGCGTGCTGCCTGCTCCCGGTACTGCAGCACTCGAAGTGCCAACTTGCCTCGCTCCAGTAACTCGTTGGAGCCCTCAGTTTGTGTGTTGACCGGCGTCGTCATAGGCTCATCTAGACTGTTTTCAACATATTGCGAAGTAAATTCGAAGGCATACTCGCCCTAGATTCTCATCTTGATCGGGCGTCCGGTCAACAAGTTTTGCGATCAGTTTCGCTCGTGCCTAGTTGAGCGAGTCTTGTTCCGTACGAGCTTCCTCCCAATGCAGGCGTAGAATTCGCAATAGCTCCTCGATCATCTCGGGGTCGCTGGTCAGGTCAGCGTGTTTGCCGGGCACCCGTTTTTCGCTTGTGGCACCGGCTTGCGTTGCGCTCGAGACGGGCACCACGCCGTCAGAATCTCCATTTCCAAGCATCCAGCGACCATGACCGATGATCGAGTGTAATTTCACGCTAGGTTCTAAAGGCAACCGGTCCATAGCTCGGAGCATCGGGCTATCGGGTTCCAGTAAATCGACACTCGTTGGGACGCGATCGCTAAACTCGTCGGAAAAGACACCTGGGTTATCCGACAGCAGTTTTCGATGTACCTTCTTTTGTTCCGCAGGTTCTTCGATCAAAATCGAGCCCAAGCGACCGATCGCACGTTGGGCGAGTGCGGACCCCCGATGGGGAGTGCCAACAAATATCACTCGCGAAACCATCGGCGATGCTTCAAAGAAAAATGCATCCCTCAGCTTGGTTCGAATGGCGGGTTCCATGGAAACAGCCTCAAACGGGAGTTTAGAGATGGTGTTCCAGAGCGAATCGCCGCTGTACGCGATCTGCATCTTGCTGATCAACCCACCCATGCTGTGACCGATCATGACCACATGATCTAACGCGGTATCGGTCGCTTCGGGGTCCAAGTACTCGCCAATCGCTTCCAACTGCTGACGTAATTTCGCCGCAGTCCCTAAGAACGGTTCACCTGTTGGGTATTGATAGCCCCAAAATTGAAAGCGATCGCTAAACCATTCTCGACTTCGAAGCTCGTTCACGACATTCGCCCAGGTTAGCCGGTCGGATAATAGACCATGCACCAATAGCACCGGTATTTTGCCGGCAACGTATGGCTCCAGCATGAAGAGGCCGGAATCGTCGGTGGCGACCGAACTTGGCTGCAAGAATGCACCAAGGTAGTTGCGTTGTGTTGTGCTCAATACCCTGGCGGTGGGAGCTGATTTGTCGATCGCAAGAGGCGTATTGATCCCCTGAATATCGATCGTGGAGGTATCGAGTGGATTATGGAATTCCAGCACCAAAGCCGGTTCGTTCGGAGACGAATTTTCAGCATGGTGTTTAACGACTAAAGTCGCTGGAAAAGTAGCAGTCTTGCGTTGAAAATCTTTGCTGACGGCCCGGGAGCGTACAACCACAACAGGAACCCCCAGTCCGTTCTGACGGTATATCTGATTCAATTCTTTGGTGGCGTAGGGGCCAACCGTGAATAAGGAGTTAAAGTCATCGGGGGTTTGATCGAATCCGTAGTAAACACACGGAATGAGCCGCCAACCTTGCTGCGATTTAACGCTTAATCCAACTCGAGGGTCCAAACGCTTGTGCTTCTGACCTTCGATAACCAACGCATTCAACGCGGAGCGATACATGGCCGCAGCATAGCAGTCGTGTATACTTTTTTCGTGCAGTCGCAATTCAATTTCGCGCCAGCAATGTTCGGCTGCTTCCAGGTAGTGGTCGACACAAACAGAATCTTCCCGTTGCGATGCATCGGCTGCCAACGCATAAGCTATCTCTGCTTGCGATAAGTCCCAGCTCCCTGAAAGCACGGTCACGCTCTGAGTCAGGATTTTCGAATCGGCCTGGACAAGCGACGGCGCCGGCCAAGTTCCGTGACGCAGCAACGATGTGCACCCGGCTAACAGGCTAATCAGCAAGATTTGCGATAAGAGCTGGAGGTAGATCTTTGGCTTGCAATATTCCATGGATGGCACAGTCTTCCAGCCAGGGATTTTTGAATTCACAGGCTGAAGGCCCATGCCATTGGATTCGGGTGGATGCGACCTAAGAATCGTACACCACGCATTGGGGCTAACATCGCCGAATACCGCTCAAGGGATGCTTCTGGCGAACATCGTTGAAGACGATTCGACTCGACCGGCATCTTCTAATTTTAAAAAATAGATTCAAGATCCAGCAAGGCTGACGCGAGAGTCTCGAGATTCCTGTGGTAAGTCATTCTGGGTAAGCTGTGCAAGCAGATAAAAACAACTGACGATATTGAAGCGCTTCGTACGATAGAGGCAATGATTTGAATTTCATGAACAAGGATGTGACTATGAAATCAAGATTTTTGAAGCATTGCTTGCGGAGTGCGATTGTCGCAGGGATGGTCGCTGCTGGTGCGACCTCGGTTCAAGCCCAAACTTTCGGGGTCGAGCTTCACAATACATTAATGCCGGCTTCTGGCGCCATGGCTGGCACCAGCATCGCCCAGCCTCAAGATTTCCTTTCTGGCATCAATGGAAACCCAGCAACGCTAACCCAATTCAAGGGTACTCAATTCACATTTAGCGGTGCATGGGCTGATCCAACTGTCACTCAGGAGCAAAGGGGCAACATACCTGTAATCGGCCCGCCATTGATTGAGCCTTTTTCGGCGAAGTCCTCCGCACCAGGTTCGGCAGTGTCCAACATTGGCGTTTCACAAGATTTAAGCGAATTGGGACTACCCGCGACGCTTGGGATAGCCTTCGTGACCACCAGCGGCCTATTGGCTGACTACACGCACGTTCCGGAAAGCTACGGAACGAGTTCCGGGTTGTTCGTTTTTTCTTTGCCGATATCTCTGGGGGTTGATTTGACGGAGAGATGGTCGATTGGTACGTCGGCTGCCATCGGAATCGGAATTTACGATAGTCCATTTGTCGTTGCAAGCAATATGGTGATGGACTATTCGGTTCGCGGAACGATAGGCACCAATTACAAGCTTAATGACTGCAATACGATTGGCGGTTTTTACCAAACGAAACAGGCTTTCAACTTCGACAATGGGTTCTTGTTGTTTCCTGGTCCGAATCAGATCCCTATCGATATCGAACTGGACATGCCGGAGAATCTTGGTTTAGGTCTTGCGAATACGGCGCTCATGGATGGCAAGTTGCTGCTGGCTGTCGATATCCTCTACAAGTTATGGGAGAATGCAGAAACGTTCAACTCCGTGTATGAGAACCAATTGGTCGCTCAGTTTGGGAGCCAACTGTCGGTTGGCAAGTATCGTTTTCGGTCGGGCTATGCATGGGCGGAGAACCCCATCGATCAATCACCGGGCTCAAGTATCGGTGGAGTGGTTGAACCAGGTGGAATCCGTGCAGTTCGGTATACCCAGGGCCTGCTTGCTGTCACCTCGCAACATCGCATCTCGGGTGGTGTCGGGATCGTGGACTTCCTACCTGGCATCGATTTAGACATGATGGCTGGTGGTATGTTCAAGAGCGACGAGCAGCTTGGAGATTTCACATCCACCTCGGTCGCAAGCTACTGGATCGGTGGTGGGATGACATGGCGGTTCGGTCGTGGTTCATGCGATCGACTGAAGATACCCAATCAATGGTGCAACAACAGTCTTGTCGCAGAATCTAACGCGAACTAAACGTCATGAAGGTGCAACAGACTTCGTCTTGAACGGCACCAAGTTTTGCTACTTGGTAGCATGAATGGCCTTACACGTTGAAAGACGACGAGCCATTTCGCTCAAGAGACTTCGGGTTTTGGTTCCGCCAAGTCCGCCATATTCTGATTGGAATGTGTCGCCTGAGATCCCTTCGGGTAACCCTTCCACGTTTGGGAAAAGGTCAGCAACCACCACTCCTTGTTGAATGTGCGATTGGAACCTGCGGGCATTCGCCGCGTTATTGGTTGCTGCAATCGCTAGCATGGTGCCAGCTCTATCGGCCATCCAGTCCACGAAGGAGAATCCAGAGCCCCCTTCGGTAGCGTCCATCATTTCTTTTCCAAGCCCAACCACGGCGGCTCGATGGGAGTCGGATAGAACCACCAGAGCAGCGCTCACCCAAAAGTGGCGAGCGAGATCGTTGCGTCCCGTCAAGGTGATTCTGTTTCGCAGCCGAGTGAGTTCATCGATCCGTTCGAGGTCGATTGGGCGTTTCGCTACGCTTGCTATTCGCTCTTGCCCCAAGATGACTCCTAATGCAAGGATCGCAGCTCGATTGGCATGCACGGCATCTGTCGAGTGCGAATTATCTTCCGCGTACAGAAACGCCAACTCGACAAGCTTCATGAACCCTTCGTCACCGCTGGGTATTTGATCTGCGTTGGCGAGCAAGTACTCCCCGGTTGCACGCGCATTTTCAGAAAGGTCGTTGGAGATTCCAGTCGAAGTGCCCCAGAAATAGAGCCCGATAAGAAGAACGGAAAGAACGAAGCCCGCGACCCAACTTCGGCAGATGGCAAGTCCTATCATCGCACCGACCAAAGCACTGGCAATTCCAAGTTGCAACTGCAGGAAGATCGGAAAATATCCGTAGTTGATGCACTGGCACAGAATCGCAATTGCGGGACTAGAAATCAGTACCATTGGGACAGCGATCTTGATGGGAACTTGTTTCATGCAGAACGCAAGCAAGATCCCTATGGCCGCCAATCCTATCGCTCTTAACGCGACCGTCGAAACAGAACGCGAAGCTGGTTCGGAGATTTTGAGCACAGCGCGAGTCGCGTCGACGAACAATCCGGGTGCACTGAGCGGACGAGGGTCCGGAACAAAGCACAGCAGCAAGCACCAAATCAATAACGCCATAGGCCAAGCCCAGGGCAGGAACTTGGCGTAACGATCCACGGGCGATATGTCGTATCTCATTCAAAACGATCCTGACGGACAAATCTAGCCCAACAGGGAATCGACGGGCAGGTTCCCGACAGGACACTTGGCTTTGCTTAAAACCCGCTCCGATGTTGATCCACGAAGACCATCGAGAAATCCATCGGGACCATCGGTCGTCATCACGATAAGATCTGCGTCAATGGAATCCGCTGTTTTCAAGATGACGCTGGCAGGATCTCCCTGCTCGACGATCTCCGTCCATTTCCAAGCGGAGTCTTGAGGAAGATGCAATGGTTTTGGTTCCCCGTTGGGACTCACTCGCAGCAACGTTACCGTCCCCGCCGGCAGATCAAGTCTTTCGATCATTCGTGTTACCACCTCCACGGCGGGTTGAGCATCTGGTTTATCCGCAACTGGAATAAGAATGTTCTTTAGATGGATAGAACCATCTTCGAACGCGACAAATCCATCGACACCGTTGGGAATAAACAAGGTCATCTGCTTTGCACCGCGAGCGATCGGTTCACCCACCGACTTACCTAGCCAGCGCATGATGCCCTCGCGCTGCTGAATCGCCAAAACAATTAAATCGGCATCATGGATCGAAAGGTAGTCGAGACAGGCTTTCACGGGATCTTTGCTCGGCGCGATGATCTTGCGAACATCAATTCCAAGATGGACTACATCGCTCTTGGAACTGCCTTCCGGAATTAATTTCCAACGCTCCAATGTCCCTCGGACACCTGGAAAGTTATGCCAATCGTCATTGGCGCTGGGATCCACATGAAGCACCGTCAACATGGCTTTGGCAGCAAGAGCAAGTCTCAAGGCGTGGACAAAAGCCGTTTCGCTAGCCTCGGAAAAATCGGAGGGAATAAAAATGGTGTTAATCGTCCGCTCAGGGTGGAGTCGTGTTTCGTTCATTGTTTCAGGAGTTGCCGCTTCAATACGAAAAAGGGATGGTTTGCGTTGCTTTCTATTTTCATCGCTAGTGCCAGAATAGTCTACCGAACGATTCTGTGTAGCGACGGCCCCGGTGGCATTACTTTCACTACCGGTACCACATACACGCTCTTTCATTTGGCATTACGCACTTTTTCTGTCTTGGCTTCGCAGCCGATGTTTCTGTGCTACAATTCAGTTTTCGAACGCTTGAAATGGTCAACCAAGCCATAACAGCCAACCGAAAATGAAGCTGAGAAATCAAATGATTTCTGGTTTTTAGCCTTTAGAACTAAGGTTTATCCGTACGCGATGCAGGCCCGATTCTCAGGCTCCATGGCGTACAGTTAGACTGATGATTCTAGATTGAACATTTATCTTCTCCAGGAGAGCATCAATGAAGTTGTTAGATTTCGTTCCAAGGTACCTTCGGATGGTATCGATGGGCACTGTTTTTGGGTGCATCGTATTTGTTGGGCAATTTGAATTCGCGAAGAGTTCCGTTGGCGCAGCTGTACCACCGACTCCAAAGTCAGATAGCACGGTTTTGCCAACCAATGAAGTGAATAGCCTGAGCGAAGACGAGAAGACAGCCGTTTCTAAACACAATCGACTGGTCTCAACCAACGCCGCTCAGAGTGGCAAGAAGCCGAACATTCTCGTTCTTTGGGGGGATGACATTGGGGTTCATAACATCAGTGCCTACAATCATGGCATCATGGGTTATCACACTCCGAACATTGATCGGATTGCCAAAGAGGGCGCACTGTTTACCGATGCGTACTCGCAACAAAGCTGCACTGCGGGCCGAGCTTCCTTCATTCTTGGGCAACATCCCTTCCGAACGGGCTTGCTAACGATTGGTATGCCGGGCAGCCCACAAGGCATTCCGGATTGGACACCAACCATTGCGGACCTTCTTAAAGAACAAGGGTATGCGACCGGTCAGTTTGGCAAGAACCACCTTGGCGATCAGGACAAGCACCTGCCGACCATGCACGGCTTTGATGAGTTCTTCGGCAATCTTTACCACTTGAACGCCGAAGAAGAACCAGAAACCTATTATTACCCCAAAGACCCTGAGTTCAAAAAGAAGTATGGCCCGCGTGGCGTGCTGCATTGCAAGTCAGACGGGAAAGGTGGACAGACCATCGAAGATACTGGCCCTCTTACAAAAAAACGCATGGAAACAATCGACGAAGAAGTTCACGCGAAGGCTATCGATTTCTTGGAACGCAACGCGAAAGCAAAGAAGCCATTCTTCATGTGGTACAACAGCACCCGCATGCACGTTTGGACCCATCTCAAAAAAGAGTCCGAGGGTAAGACTGGGATTGGTCTTTATCCCGATGGCATGGTGGAACACGACGGTTTCGTCGGTGGAGTATTGAAGAAGCTTGACGACTTAGGATTGGCTGACAATACCCTTTTGGTTTATGGGACAGACAATGGCGCCGAAAAGGGAACTTGGCCGGATGGTGGAATCACCCCGTTCCACGGTGAAAAAGGGACCACTTGGGAAGGCGGAATGCGGGTGCCAATGCTAGTTCGTTGGCCCGGCGTGATTAAGCCCGGCACGCTTGTCAATGAGATCTTCTCGCAAGAGGACTGGATGCCCACGTTGCTAGCAGCCGCTGGCGAGCCCGATATCGTCGAGAAACTCAAGAAAGGTCACAAAGCCAATGGAAAAACATTCAAAATCCATGCTGACGGCAACAACTTTACGCCTTATTTCAAAGGCGAAACGAAAAAAGGCCCACGCGAGCAAATCCTCTACTTCGGTGCCGGCGGCGAATTAAACGCAGTGCGTTGGAATGACTGGAAAGTTAACTTCGCAGTGGTCAATGGCAACATTGCGACTGGGATTCGCGAGGTTCCGGGTTGGCCTATGATCGTAAACCTGAAGGCCGATCCCTACGAACAAATGCCCCACGAATCAGGCATGTACTTGCGTTGGTACGCGGACAACATTTGGTTGTTTATTCCCGTTCAAGCGCAGATCAAGCAGTTTCTCATGACGATTCCGGAGTATCCCTTCCAAGAAGGAGGAAGCTTGAATGCTGGCGGCATCAATTATCAGACCCTCAAGGCTGCTGCGGCTCTGAAGCGTCTGCAAGATATCGAAACGATTGGTGCTCCAGGCAATTAAGTGATTTTCCAGATACCTTGATTTTGGTTTCACAGTCACCCACGACACTCTTCGTGGGTGACTTTACTTGGTGGTTCTAGGACTTTCGAAATCTCCGCGTCGGCATTGTTGTAAAATCACCCTGAATCTGCATTGGGTTCTTCGCCAATTTAAGTGGGTCTTTAGATGTAATGTTGGGACGCATCAGCAGATACTCGTAGGCCGTAACAAGTCGCTTTGGACGCAGTTACGGCTTGGCAGGGTGGGTAAACTTACTCGTTCGACAAGGCAATTGAGGGTCGAGGGTTGTGCCGTAAATGCGATATCGCTTGTTACGGCCTACATTCTACTAGGAAACAGGGGCTGACTCCCAATGGATACAGTGCGAATAAGAAATCCAAAAAGAGCCTGTCGAAAAATGTGGGGCGAGAAATTTTAGTGACTTCCAAGGGACACAGCACTTGTTCGGGAGCGGAAAAGCCGAGTCTGTGGACGTTTTGTCTCTGCGTCCTCTGCAACTCTCTGCGTTTCAAATCAAAAGAACAACCGGAATCGAGAACAATGCTTGCGGTCGAAACATGTGGGTCGAACGATGATAAGCGAAAGCAAGGTTCTGAAATTTTTCGCCCCCCATTTTTCGACAGACTCTTTTAGTACTGTCGTTCGTACAAAGAGACATTGAAGGGGCACTGCGTTTTGTTCAGGTGGGTAGCTGCAAGCTTGATTTCGTTCTCGGAATCGACGTTCTTGCATTGGTTCTTTTGGTGTTGCCAACAAGAACATGACCCTAGCCCGACCCCAGCGAAGATTTTTTTATAAAACACAGAGACACAGAGATCACAGAGGAAAGAGGACAAGAAGTCATACTTCGTTATCGCGATTAACCATTTTTTTACCAGACGGAATCAAAATCAACTTCGACATCGCTTACGAAGGACAGACGAATCACCTTGGCCTGGGCTTCAATCGCATACTTTCCGTCGCGGAGTATCCATTGTTCGACTTGTTGCTCATAGGGGTCAACGATCCAATATTCGTTCACACCCGATCGTTCGTATAGGTCTTTCTTGATGGTCCTATCATTTCCTGATGTTGATGGTGAAAGGATTTCGACGACCAAATGGGGAGCCACTTTGATTTTGGTCGGCGTAATCTTGCGGACGTTCTCGTTGAGGATAATCACGATATCGGGTTGGACGATATCAAACTCGGAAAGCTGCACGTCGATGGGGGCATTGTACAGTACGCCAAGGCCCGCCAATTCAATTTTGGTGTAGAGCTGATACTGCAAGCGTTTGGAAACGTGCTGGTGCTGAGTGCTGGGCGAGGGATTCACAAAATGTTCTCCATGAATAATCTCGTGCCGAAGCCCATCCTCAGGTAACTTCGCATAGTCTTCATAGGTCCACATTAGACCCTTGGGAATAATGGCACTCATGATTCTTCCTGTCCTCCGATAACTCCAACGTTTAGGCCAGCCGTAGCACCAGACAGCGATGGCGAAAGTGGCATTTCCATTTTCGCTTCGCATCGTCTGGATGGCAAGTCTTTCGCTTACTACTTCGAATCGCGACGAGCCTGATTGCGTTTCCCGGTCGCACTTGCATGTGCGCGAATTGGCTTTACGCCCCCTCTAGATATTGCCGAAGACTTTGCAGCGGCTTGCACGCGAACACTGCTTTTGGTCGCGACTGAGCTTGCCGTCTTTTTCTTCTTGGCAGGCAACTTTGGGGTGGTTGTTAGGCTAGTAGATGGATTTGAGATCGCCGTCGTCGTGTCAGCTGTCTTAGTTGCCGAACGAACGACCTTCTTCGCGGTGGCCTTTTTGGGCGTTGCTGCCGAGGGTTCGCTGGTTTTGCTTGCCGACTTGGTGCTGGCGGACTTGGTGACTGGAATCTGTTTATGCGAAGCCGCTACGTTCATTTGATCCTTGGCATCCGCTAGCACGGTTCGCACGTCGGCTCGTTGAGCACGATGCTGCGTTTTGACGGCGGATGTTTTCTTTTGGGCAGCGGCGTTTTCCGAGGTGGTTTCCTTGGCCTCGAGCGTTTCGAGCCGCTTGGAAAGTCGATCAAGAGTTTCAGAAAACAATTGAGACTTCAATTCGGTTCTTGCGTTATCGGAATCCAATTTGGCTTGTGATTCCTTCTTCGCAACGCGTACAAGCTTTTCGGCCAGGCCACGCCATTTGTCGCGTAGATCTCTCGCGCGAGTCACTTTCGATTTCAATTGCTTTACATCGAAGTTTTTTATCTGCTTAGGAGTGCTGTCGACGACTAACGCCAATTCAGTCGCATTGCAGATTTTCCGTGCCTGTTGTAGAGAAACCGTCATTCTAGTTGCTTTCTTTATTTGGTGATGTGTTTAACCCGCCGACGAACCCGCAATATCGTACCACATGCCAAGAGCCCGAAGTCTCGCGTTCAGATCGAACAGGGGCATCATTGCTGTGAAATTTATTTGAATCAGTCTTCATTTCATCCATCTTGGTGGGTTGATCCGCGAATTGCGATTTTACCAAAATCGAAAAGTTGTTTGCGGGTCGCCTGATTCTTGCCTTTGTAACAAATCTTAGCATTCTGATAACACGATAGCTATTGCGATGAAAAAATTTGGACTAGCGCTTTCCGGTGGTGGCTTTCGGGCGAGCCTCTATCACTTAGGGCTTGTGCGATTCCTGGGCGATGCAGGAATCCTTTCCCAAGTTACGCACATCACTTCGATGACGTTGACTCGAGTGGATTCGCGGTTCTTCAGGATTCGACCATCCTTGCGTATCAATTGTTATCCTCGGACGTCGGTTACGTTTACGAAGTGACTTGGTTCTATCAGTAGAAGGTTCGTTTTCGAAAAAAGATTTGACCGTTACTGTCATCCAGTTTTTGTGTCGATCGAATGCCTGAATCGCATCAGAACGTCGCGTGGACCCGCAAGCCGTAGACGAATGCATCGTCTGCAAGAGCACTGACCTCCGGCTTGAGATACTGCACGTCAGGGGTGATTGCGCACCATGGTGTCACTTGGAAACTGTAAAAAGTCTCAACACCGGTTCCATCGCGAGGACCAAACAACGCTTGGGGTATTGGACCAAATTCATTGCTGGCGCCGACATAATACCATCCAAGCCCGAACTTGTCCCCTCGCTTGCGTCCTAAAGGACTGTACCCACCTAGCCCAGCACTCAGGAAGTACCTTAAAGGAGTTGGATTTCCATCGCTGATCGAACCACGATAAAACATACCCCAGCCTCGATTCGCCTCGTCATCATACTCGACCAAGTATTGGTCACCGCCGCAGTAGAGCGTATAGGCATCGGAGATTGTGGCAAATCCAGGAACAGTTGGGTAGGGGTACACGCCCGGAGGTGGCTCATTGAATCTGAGATCGGTTAGATCGTTGTGTTTCCACAGTCCCCCCACATGTATTTCACCTTTCTTCTCCATGAAATCCGTGTTGACTTTGATTTCACTCCCTACGATTACACCCTGCGAGAAGGGGTCATCAAGCTTAAAGAACTCCCTGGTGCGATCCTGTGGGTCTAGAACGAAGGCAGACATACGCCCCCACTCGCGCGGCAGCACAACACCAGCAGTGAACGAACTGTAAGGCAGCCCCAGTAGAAAAGCTGGATTGGCTACGAGGGCTTGATTGAGGAATTGAGTCGTTCCATCGCCACCCGCGAAATCGTCTTGGTCAAGCCCACCAAGTACGTCAATTTTTCCCGCGTATAGAACAAACTCTTTGGAAAGAGGTTGAGTGATCACAAAGTTGCTTAGAAACAGATCGCCACGGTCATTAGGCGTGGGGGGGGTCGCTGCCGCGAATACGGCGGGAGCAAATGCACCCGTTCGAAGTGACACGTTACCGTATTCACCGTACCAGTGTTCTGCACGCACCAGTAAGGTTCCTTTCGGCAGTCCGCCAAACTTCTCAAGGTCAAACACGAGATCGTATTCACCACGGCCTGTGTACTTGAACGTATCCCCAAGGCCTAACAAAGGCACTGGAGGCGGAGTATTTATCCCGCCATCAACTCCAAAACCGAAATGAGTTGAACGGCCCGCGAAGGTAATTCCAGATTCCTTAAGCGCCGTTCGTCGCCCCCCCCAATCACCTGTCATTGTATCTCGATTCCAGATGCTCTTATGACTGTCTAACGCCGTGTACCCATCGCAACTTCCTTGAGTATCATCACAGCCAGTGATGACCGGTAGCCCCGTACAATTCGTTGCACCGGAGAGCAGATCGCAATCAGCCTGCTGCTGAGCACAAGCTAAATTCGGCTGAATCAGATTGATTGAACAAGTGGCAAGCAAGCTTGCAAACAGTAAACGCCGATTTTTTGGTGATACAAGCATGCTTTGAGATCCCGCGTTGGTAGGTCACGGATTTTGCTCGGCAACTCCATTTGCCTTGTAGCAATCTCGCGACTTCCATGGTTTCGGATCAAGACGCGTTCGCCATGTATCGAAAACAACCATTCGTTCCGTCACGGAAAGTCCTGATGCGGAATACTCCAACAATCGACACATCTTTCCACCCTGAAGCGAACGGATTTCCATACTCCCAGACCTAAGGAAGCTCCCTTGCCTTCATCGACGCGTTCGACAAAAGTCGTCTTTCGTTTCCTTGAGCCTGAGGCGCTTTCCCAATGGCACTCACTTTGTAGTTTGCGCAAGCAAATGACTGAGCCGCGGGCGCTAGCCGCGTTACGGTTTCCCTGCCAAATACGGTTATCGCGGCTAGCGCCCGCGGCTCATTTCGAACAAAGTGAGTGCCATTGGGCGCTAGCCGCGTGGATTTTCTTCGCTTCCGTGAGCCGCAGGCGCTAGCCGCGTGGGTTTTCATGGCGCCAGAGACAGCACTTACGGTACTCGTCTTTGACCAGCGTGTTTCGAGGACGAGTATGAGTACCATTTCATTGAGTAGCACGGTTTCGTTTTAGCGACGTGCTTACCATCGAATCGATGTGTTAGCCTTGGCTGGAGTTGGGGGATCGTTCCCTCGATTGCTGCAGCCATACTTGATCCGGACTAGAGTGTTGCTGGGCCGCAAGTTGTTCAATGTTCTCGCGCTGATGCAGAATCAATCGAGTTAACTGATCTCGGGAATCGTTTACCAAAGCTAAGAAACCGTGAATCAATCCTTCGCCTTCCAGTTGACCGTTAGCAAACTTGGTCACCGCTTCCGATTTGAGATCGGCGAGCTCTTTCTGGAGGCGGATTAAAGAAGCAAGATCAAGATTAGCAGAAAGCTCGTTGTGCAAAGATTCGCGTTCGATCGCGATGACGCGTTCCATGTAATTCGCGAAGCTAGATTCGCGTCGCCTTCTTGCGGATTGACGTGCCCATTGCGCTACAAAAAAGGTTCCACCCGCTAGCGTTGCCGTGATAGCGAGAACCTTCTCGAAGTAGTCCACTGCATCCCCCGCGATAATCGGTTTGTTTCGTTGGCGGTAGGATTGTGTTCCAACATGCATTGGAAATTCCGTCGGCAATTCTAATAAACTCGCATCGATCGTAGGTCGTTCATTCGTTGCGATGCTCGATTGAAATAAAACTTCTAGCAGTCGACTGACGGTGTCGCCGTCGACGTTGGCGTTGGCAACGAACAGCAATCGAGTTCCAATCGTTGGTAAAGTACGATTTGGCATCCGGCGTTCAACCGAGTAAGTGAAGGGGGGAATACTGGTGGCAAACACATGCCTCCGATCGATGAGACTGCGATTTCCTGAGGCCCCAAGTTGTGCCATCGCTTCAATCGAAAACGCCTCTCCGAACTCGACGGGTATCAATTGGTAGCTGAACGTATCAATCAAGGCGTTCGCAATGGGGGAAGGCAATGTGGATACGGAAAAGAAAGCATCGGGCATGGATTCGATTTGTTTGGTACCAATAAGCTCGGCATAGCTTTTGATGTCCGAATAGAAATCGGGGGACGATCCCGCTTCATCGATCTGAAGGCCGGCGAATCGCAACACTTCGGTAGCCAATGCATAACTACCACTTCCCGGTGTCCCTCGGTTGATCGAATGGCCTTGCAGATGTTGCAGACCGTTCTGAAGGACTGGCTCTAAAAGCCCCGGCTTCACTAAGACATGCAACGGTTCTACATGAAGTGGGCAGATCTGGCGAACATTGCGAATCGAATCGTCAAAGAGTCCACCTTGAACCAAAGCCAAATCGAAACTGCCGCTATTCAGTTTTTCCAGAGCCTCTTCGGAACCGTCGGTTGGAATGACCTCGATATTGAATCCTAACGCTCGTGATTCTTTAGCGAATTCAACAGCAAGACGATGGCGAATTCCTGTCGCATTGCCCGCTGTCATGCGTAACGCCATGCTGCGAGGCGCCTTAGGTGTCCGCAATCCTACCCAAGCACCTATCGCGAGCAATGCCACCGCAGCGACTAGCAGTCCCCATTCTCTCTGATTTCGAAGCATATTAATCTCGATGGTAACAGTTATCCGAACACGTACCGGAAAAGCAGAAAGAGCGTCGCGGACATCGTTAGGCAAACCGGCAACGTGAGAACCCATGCCAGCAAGATTTTAGTTACGGTTCCTCGATCAAGATTGTTGACACCTCCCGAAGCGAACATTGAACCCGCGATCCCTGACGATAGAACATGGGTGGTGCTGACGGGCAAACCCAGGTAAGTCGAAGCCGCAATGGTACTCGCTGCGACTATTTCGGCGGTGGCACCTTGAGCGTACGTCAAATGGGTCTTTCCTATTTTTTCGCCGATAGTGACGACGATTCTCTTCCATCCAACCATGGTTCCAATCCCCAACGAAAGAGCGATCAGCACAACCACCCAAAACGGGGCATAGTCAGTGAACTGCTTTAGTTTTTCTGTATGTTCGTAAAGAGATTTTGCTTCGGCCGATTTCGTGAAGTCGGGTTCATTCTTGAGATTCTTGAGTTCATTTCTCAAGAGCAAAATATTCTTTCTGACCTCAAAACTATTTAGCCCATACTTTGATTCGCTTGCGATGGTGGCGGACAACAGTGCAAGCTGCTCGATCGCGGCATCCGCCTTTTCCAGCTTAGATCGGAAGCCAGGACTTGGGGCTGTATCCTTGGCGGCGGCGAAATCTTGTTGAATGATGGCAACCGCTTTCTCAAGATCCTGCGCCGGGACATTTTGATTCAAGGCAAAGGTGGCCGGAATGATCCCGATCAGGATCAACATCATGAGCCCGATCCCCTTTTGTCCATCGTTGGAACCGTGCGAAAAGGAAACCAACCCGCAGGTCAGCACGAGTATGGATCGAATCCACCAAGGGGGTGGTGCGTCACCTTCTGGGGAAGTAAAGAGCGTCCTACTGCTCGCGAACAACTTCGCCATCAAGCTGAGAAGCATGATCGCAAGCAAGAATCCGAAAAGAGGGGAAATCAACAAGGACAAGCCCACCTCGCCGGCCTTAAGCCAGTTCACCGCCGCCTCGCCCGTCCCCGGTAGCAAGCTGTAAGCAATCCCAACCCCAACGATCGATCCAACCAAGGTATGAGAGCTTGAGGCGGGAATTGCGAGCAGCCAAGTCCCAAGGTTCCAAAAGATGGCTGTCAACAAGATTGCAGCGACCATGCATAAGCTGTGGGCCATATTTTGATCCACCAAGGTTTCCACGGGCAGCATGTTGATAATGCCCATAGCAACCGCCGTGCCGCCAACAAAAACCCCTATTCCATTCAAGAGGCCAGACAACAGAACCGCTCGCCAGGGTTTCAGCGAATTGGTGTAGATTACGGTTGCGACCGCGTTGGCGGTATCGTGAAACCCGTTGATGAATTCGAATGCACAGACGCACAGAAGGCACAAAACCAGCAGAATTGACATTCCAAGATCGAGTCCGAACACAGTTAACTTTCGTAAGAGGAGATGATTGTCCGTGGACACGTAGCCAGTCTGCATCCATCGTACTGAGCCGCGGACGCTAGCCGCGTTAGGGATTTGCCACAAAAATACGCGTGTCGCGGCTAGCACCTGCGTTCGAGTGGATCGCGGTGAACAATACACGATTGGAAACAGACATAGCCGAATTGGCTGAGAACTTATCGCAACCAGGGCGCGATTCGTGTTAAGCTTCTGTTAATGGCGACCGTAAAATTAGCTACCGGTAGTTCTACATCTCTTCGTGCAGGTTGATTTGTTGCTGCGCCTGATTGAGTCGAGCATAGGTTCCCCCTTGCTTGAGCAAATCTTCATGCTTTCCAACCTCCGTAATTCTGCCTTTTTCCAGGACGATAATTCGGTTCGCCTTACGCAAGGTGCTAAGACGGTGAGCGATTGCGATGGTTGTTCGACCTTGGACCAAAACGTCGAGGGCTTCTTGGATCTCGCGTTCGGTCTCTGTATCTACTGCAGAGGTTGCTTCGTCCAGGATGAGAATGCGAGGGTCGGTGAGCAAGGCGCGTGCGATCGAGATCCGTTGCCTTTCCCCCCCTGACAGCGCCTGCCCTCGTTCGCCTACCAACGAGTCGTATCCGTCCGTCAATCGCAAAATGAAGTCATGCGCCTTGGCGGCCCGAGCGGCTTCGATGATTTGATCTCGAGTTGCATCGGGGCGACCGTAGGAAATGTTTTCAGCGATCGACCCAAAGAACAAGAAGGGTTCCTGGAGAACGATCCCGATATTGCTTCGATAGTCGGTGATGGGAAACGAACGTATGTCCGTTCCGTCGATTTTAATGGAGCCCCCTGACACATCATAAAAGCGGCAGACCAAGTTGACCAAGGTGCTTTTGCCTGCTCCACTTGGGCCTACTAAACCAATCATTTCACCTGGGGAAATATCCAGGCTAACATGGTGAATGACTTGTCGGCTGCCGTAGCGAAAGGTCACATCTTGGAGCGATACAGCCCCGCGCACTCGACCTGGCGCGACTGGCTTCTGAGGTTCGGAGACACTTGGGACTCGATCGAGAATCTCGAAGATTCGATACGTCGCAGCGGCGGTTCGCTGTGCGTTTGCCAGCAACCGGCTCATGTCATCCAGGCGAACGTATAACCGTCCAATGCTTACCAAAAACAACTGCAACGTTCCGACCGTGACACCGCCACGATAGACTTGGTAGACGCCGAAGCACCACACCACTAGCAATCCAAGATCCGTGAGCAAGGTGATGACTGGCGAAAATGCGGCCCAAAGCCGATTAACGCGATTGTTGGCTTCCAGCACATGGTCATTGCTTTGGCGAAAGCGATCGACTTCGCGATTCTCTTGGGCGAATGCCTTGACGACGCGAATACCAGGGATCGTGTCCGCAAGAACATTCACCATTTCCGACCAAGCCACGCTTCCCCGTGCGAACCCCATTCGAATTTTGCTTTGAACTCGGGACACAAGCCAAGCGATGAATGGAAACGGGATCAACCCAACCAAGGCGAGCATAGGATCGATGCAAAACAGCATGATCGTTGTCATCACAATCATGAGGATATCGGTAACAAAATCGAGCAGATGGATGGATAAAAAATCGCAGATACGCTGAGCGTCGTTGCTGATTCGCGAGATCAAGTCTCCCGTTCGTTTGCCGCCAAAGAACTCCAGCGATAGTTTTTGCAAATGGGAGTACGTCGCATTTCGGAGATCCGCACTCACTTGTTCGCTAACGGATGCCAAGACGTAAGTTTTCGCCCAGCTCAAAAGCCAGCTCAGAATCGCCGATACCAGCATGCCACCTAACAGCCAAGGAACTAGACCGAAGTCACCCGATTGTCCTTCTTGGTGGGGAATCAGTACATCATCGATCAGTGGTTGCATCAACAGCTGTGGGAGCAGACTTGCGGAAGTGCTGAGCAAAGTCAGTACAAACCCGACAACAATCATGGTCAGCCGGGGCTTGGCGAAACGAGTCAATCGCCAAAGAGAGCGGCTTGTTTCGGGGACAGCGGTTGGGGCACAGTTGGCACAAACGGATTGCCCAACGGACATGGGGCCACCACAGGACGGACAAATCGATGCGGCTTGTTCGGACGGATCGAGCGAACCCGCTTTGAGCTGCTTATACTGCGCGACAAGCTGACCGCACTGGTTATTTTTGGCGGCGGTAAACTTCCAGGACTGCAAGAGACGGTCGCGGCCTAGGACTTCCAAAATCGCAAGACCAGCCCGATCAAGCTTCTTTAGGTCTTGAATCTCTTCTAAAGCCCATCGCTGAAATGCCCAGTCGTTTTCCCCGGAGCTTTGGGGCTGACTTCCGATCAGGGATTGGTCGGTGAGGACGACGTAGCCTTCTCCGAAGCAAAGGGAGGCATCCAAGTTTGGAGTGAACGCGAAAACGACTTTTTCGTTGGGTTGCAACAACACCTTCATGTGTTTTAAAACATCCGAAGGGAGTTGCAAATCAGTCGGCAGGTCTTGCTTGGTCGGTTCGTTCACAAGTTTTCAAGTCAGGTCATCGGAATCGTTGGGAAAGAAAGCCCAAGGATACCCAAAACAGTCGATTACGGTGAGCGCTCCTAGCGTTTTTTCTCGATCTGTTGCAATCGAGCTTCCAAGTTTTGCAATCGTTCTTGCGTCAGAGCCAGTTCCTCGTTCACACGATTCAATTCGAATTGCAACGATTCGACATATTCTGGGGTTAACATTTCCGAGGGGAAGCTACGATCGTTTGCCTTGGATGGTGGCAATGAGTCGTCGATAGCCAGAGGAACACTTGCGGTGGTTAGCTGGCCACCTCGGTAGTAGGAAACGGAAATCACCTGACCGGGTTTGCATTGTTTGACGATGTCGTAAACCATTTCGGGGGACTGCACCGATACCCCGTCCATATCCACAATACAATCACCAGGCTTGAGCCCTGCGGAAGCGGCTGGCGATTCGGCAACAACGCCCGTGACGGCTGCCCCACGATAGGTTGGAATCGCAAATTGCCTTCGGAATGCATCCGATAGATTACCCACGTTCAGTCCAAAGAAGGCTCGATTTGCGATAGGAACATAATCTCGTGAAGTTCCTTCTGGAGCCAGTTCGATCGTGGTGCCTGGTCGATTACCGTGGATTTGACCAGCGATCGATCGATCTTGCAGAACTGCGATCAAGTTGGCGTTCCGCCCGCGTCGCTCTACTAAAAACTTGACAGGTTCGCCGGGAGCATACCGAGAGAGTTGTTCCGCGAACGAGTCCACGGTCGTAACCGCTTGCCCTGCAACGCCAATCACTCGATCCCCATTTCGGAAGCCGGCCTTCCAAGCGGGAGAATTGTTAGCCACCTCGACTACGGTTAAACCGAATCCACCGCCCGGCAGACTTTCCACGGTTAAACCAAGGAAGCCACCACCCGTGACGGGAGGCTCTGGTTGTCGATTCAAAGGCTTCGGTGAAGTACTTTTGGCAGGAAAAGGAGAAGCAGGAAGCGTGAGAGGATTAGCGGTGTTGCTTGGCTTTTTAGGCAAGGTTTGGTTCGCACGCGAACTTTTTTTCCCGGGCGCTGGAGGGGGTGGGATTGTTTTCTCAGCATTAGCTTCAGCGTCAGCTTCTTGCGATGGCAACAACTCCGGAGCGA
>JBIKLJ010000066.1:0-23875 GCA_044359895.1 Pirellula sp. | reverse complement strand
GTAGATTGAGGTGGGAAAGGAATAGCCAGGGGAACAAGTATAGCAGCTTCCGGCTAGGGTCGCCAAAACAAAAAAAGCCGCCCCAATCTGGAGCGGCTTTTGTTTTTTGCGTGGAATCCGTTGCGCGGCTAGCGCCCGCGGCTCACTGTGGACGATTTGGATTGGATCGCCCAGGGTTATCGCTGTTGCAACAAGGCTTGAACTCCGAAGGTGAAGAACGCTCCTAATCCGAAGTTCAGGAGTTCTTCTTCAGACTTGTGCCGAAGGATCAGCGTATCGCCTGGCATGACCAGTGGACGTTCGCGTGGGTCTTGAGCTGCTCTGGCGAGATCCACCTCGATCGTCACCTGACCGTTGCAAGGTGTCTTTCGGAGGATGTAGAGCATTCCAGGTGGGACACCGCCCAGCGACTGAATTCCGATTCCGCCCCCACGATTCTGTGTCGCGGAAACTCCACCTCCGGATAGACCCATCGCACCTAGTACGTCCAAGTCATAGTCTCGAGGAATGAGCCACTCGCCACCAGGTAGCAATCCGCCTGTGTAGAACACCTCGGCTTCACGCGATTCGATGTAAACAACGTCTCCTTCTTCCAACAAGATGTCTTCGGTTCGAAAGGATGGGATCACTCCGGGTGGTAATCGCATCGGGATCTTGAGCAAGCTAGGATCATCCGGAATCGGTGGTGGGCAGCTGCAAGGATCAGGATTGTTGTAGTACTGTTGGTAGAACTGAGTGATGAACTCATCCCGCTTTCGTTGGTCTGCCTTCGATGCACGAAGGATCTTGATTTCATTCTTGGCGTTGATACCCGGTAGACCACCGGATGCCATTAAAGCATGCAGCACGTCATTCTGGTATGCGGGTAACTTAACGATGCGTCCTGAAGCACTTTGGTCAGCACCGCGGTTGTAAGCCCCGCGAACTTGCATTTGATTTTGTTGCTGTTGGTTCCCTTGCACCGCAACGTCTTGGCGTACCACCACAATGTTGTAGGTTCGTTCCTTCAGCATC
This sequence comes from Pirellula sp., assembly GCA_044359895.1. Lineage (GTDB taxonomy): Bacteria > Planctomycetota > Planctomycetia > Pirellulales > Pirellulaceae > JBKCUI01. The sequence goes on along the minus strand of JBIKLJ010000066.1, from coordinate 22,861 downwards.
GTAACGATAGGGCGCAGTTTGGATGGATCCGTGAAGATCCTTTCATCCAGGTAGGCTTTGCGAATCACGTCGGTCACTTGCTCGACCGTCATTCCTTGTACTTTCAAGGGAGCAATTGACGGCAGCGAAATGGTTCCGCTTTCCTGAACTACGATTGGAAAACCGATCGATGGATCAAGCGTGCTGTCTTCCTTCGGGAAGTTCACCGGTGGTGGCTCGGGTGGCTTCTCCGAATCGGTATAGGGCAACACCCCTTCGATGTAGATACCAAGGATATCTCCCTTGTCGACGAGATACTGTCTTGGAGGTTCCTGACCCAACCGCGAAGGCTCGAGCGGAACCAGGTTGTTTTTGGTCTGAGCGAGGAACTGCGGAGGAAGTCTTCGAGCAGGGATACCCGACAAAGGCTGAGTGAGATTGACACACCCAACATTCATGATGCCGACCGCTACCAGGCCGGTTACAGAAAGCGATTTCATCAGCCGTTGGAGCATCATTCTGGGGCCCTTTTGGGTTTTAATGAACGTCATTGGATTCCATTCCATAGACATTTTGTTTACCTCGTACGCCATGGGCGTTGATTCAAAGATTGTGCGGTTCGAATGATCTGCTGACGCACTTGCGCGCATCATGGCTTTTGACTCTGTTCTTCTCGGATCCATCAATCCGATTTACTGCTTGATGACCGATGGCATGTTCGTAATGCCAATCGTTTCGCCATCAGTCGGCAGGGATGATTCATCCATTTCTTCCATGGTGTGATCAATTGGAAATCCATGCGGACCAACGAATTCTGGCTGTGGCATCCCGTTCGGCACAGCCGCTTGTGGAATGGGATACATCCCAGCAGCATTGGGAGCAAGCATGCCTCGTTGAGCGTATTGCTCTTGAATCGAGGATGACGTTTGAATCTGGTTCCAGTTTCCGATACCGTCTTCTTCTGCGGCGCGAGCACCGTGAGGGTAGCCCGCAAACCACGCTGCGACGCGAGCTTGGCCTTCACAGGACTGGTACTTCCAACCCCATAGGTCACGTGGCGGGAAGGCTGGCGTGCAACCCGTTCCGCCGTCGGCAACATCCATGTACCCGTCCTTGAACCCACGTGCGAATTCGCGAGGAAACTTTTCATTGCAGAAGTGATGCTTCCGGAGGTGCCAAGCTTTGTTCGCACTGTGTTTGTTGCGATGTTTCATCATCGTCTCATTCCAGGCTCCGTTGTATTTCCAGGAATTGCTCATTCCTGTCCACGCAGAGCAACCTGCAAAAGGAACGAAACCGGCTCCCAACACTAGCAATATGGCCAGGCGTTTGCGTACGGCATGACTCCAACGTTGATTTCGGCGCAAATCTGATGCATTGATGCGTCGCACGGACATAACGATCCCCCCAAAGTATTCGTTTAGTGTGAGAGTTGATCGATGCGCCCAGTCAATCTGAGGCATTGGCGTTCAGACATCGACTCCCGTTGTTGGGTATCGTCACTCAGGGGGGGGCGAATTTAACGATTATGACGCGTTTCCTGATGACTCTGCATAAATTGCCTGTATCGATCTTAGGGGCTGGAACGCTAGCATCGTAAAAGATCAAACGACTGCGTGAACCTTTGCATCGGAAAGAGTTCGGTTCTTCAGGCTTTCACGGTACAATCGACCAGGTCGTTGACTGATTCACCGGAACAGGTTTTGCCACGGGGGAGCACTCGCGGCTCTCCGCAAGCCTTGTTACTTAACCCCTTTAACTTCGTCTATGTACAATCCTGGTTTCGCAAAATCGAAACGAAGTCCGCGTTCTAAACATGAACGCAAAGCCTACGTTCCCGTACCGCTCGAAGTCATCTCGGCTTGGATAATTCGAGGTTTTGTGCTGGCGATTATCCTAGCCTTACCGTGGTATTTTGGATGCGCTACCTGGTCAGGCCAGCAGTACCTTTTCATGGCTGCTGTTCTTTTGGCCATTTTGGTGGGTGTTCACTGCGTTATTTGTCTTGTCAAGCGAAAAGGCAATTCAAGAATTCCTTGGTTGAGCTGGGTGTTCTTCGGTTTGGGAGGCCTCGCTTGGGTTCAATCGCAGGGCGTTTTTAGCTGGGAATCTTCGTTTTTCTCACCACCTTCGGTCGCTGTTCAACGTTGGGCCCTAGGTGTCGCTGAAGCTCCGTCTGCACTGGAGCCGTTTCTCTTAACGCGATCCATCGAAAACCTCTCGGCGGAAACTGAATCCAAAGTGCTTTGCGATTTGAAGGATATACCCCAAGACAAACGTTTTCTCGCTTGGAGCATTGAGCCCATGCATACCAAAGCGGCCATGGCAGCCATGTTTCTTTGCGGCTTGCTGATATGGGTAGGGACTATGGTCTTTTCCGAGCCGTTGCATCAGTTATGTTTGTTTGGCGTCATGACATTGGGGGGAGTGCTGATTGCGTGCTTTGGTATTCAATGCGCGATTTCCTACCAAACGGAGAACTTTCTTGGGCTGACCTCCGGAGGCTCCTACGCCACGTTTGTATCCAAGAACTCGGCCGGAGGATTTCTGAATGTGTGTATCGCTGGAGCGTTGGGCCTTTTGGGCTGGACCTTGTTGAACACGAAACGCAAATCCAATGATGTAAGATACAAGTTTCCCGATGCAAACCCGCTTCTCAAGATCCGTGGTTTGATCGAAGATCTTTTGTCCGATCTGAATACGCCTCAAATCGCATCCATGCTTTGCTTGATTACCATCGTGGCATCGTTGGTGATCAGTTTGTGTCGCGGTGCTGCACTCAGCGCTTTCGCTGCGATGATCGCGTCGGTGCTGCTTGCTAATGCGAAAAACCAGAGTCGCGGTGCTGTCGCAACTTCATTCGCATTGACGCTTGTGTCTCTGGCCTGTTTGCTTGGTTTTCAACTTGATGATCAAGCTTACACTCGACTTGAAAGTGTCTCTGAGATCGACTTGGAAGAAGAACTTCGTACGGGCCGAGCTTATATCTGGGGGGTGGCATGGCAGGCTACTAAGTTTTACGGTTGGTTGGGAAGTGGACTTGGCACATTTCACTTTGCTTACTTGCCTTTTCAAAGGCCCTCATCGCCGAATTGGTACTACCATGCGGAAAGTTTATACGCCCAGTGCGCCGTAGAACTTGGACTGCTTGGAATGTTCTTGCTGATTGCATCTCTTGTTGCAGTTTTCGTCACGATTCAGAGAAAGCTGCCAACGGAAGACTGGAGGGTCGTGTTCCCGGCAAAGCTCGCAGTAGGCTATTTATTGTTCAGCCAAGCTTTGCATTCTTTTGTCGATTTCGCCATGATCGTTCCATCGCTTTGGGTGCCAGCATGCGTTCTTTTGGGTTCCGTGATGGGGCTGTATCATCGACTTGGAAACGTCCCTGCATCTTCACGAAAGCACAAGCAGACCCCAACCAAACATGAATCCAATTTGCCTAAGGAGGCAACCGCCCAAAGATCTCGAGTGCTTGGTCTAGGATTATCGATTTGCCTTGTTTTCGGATTTTATCTTGGGAATGCTTCGGTTCAATCGTTGGCCACTTCCGACTCCATGGAGAAGTGGGTCAGGCAAGAAGAAAAGAAACCGTTGTCCGATCGCTCGCGGGAGCAAGTTACGGAACTTGCGAAGATGTGGAGCAAAAACCAACATGCGTTGGAAGAGAACTCCGCAGCCATGCGGCTTTTCGCGGATGCCTACGTCTCGGATTATCGTATCCGTCAAGTATCCGGTGCTGCTCAGCAAACGGAAGCAAACCAAGCATGGATCAATTCGTCCCCTGTTCTGTTGAATGTCATTCTAGAGAAGGAATTGAATCCCAAAAATCGAGAGCGTGTCATCGAAGCTGTCGGTGGCAATGCGGCGCTCTCCAAGCTTGCAAACGCATCCAAATGGTATGTGCTCGGACAATCAAAATCTCCTTTAGACTGGCGATTCTTGTCGGGAAGATGCAGCACCAATTTGAGTTGCACCCCGGCTGAGATGGTGCATTTGGTCCAGCAACATAACCAACTGTCCATGCATAATGCGCAAAAATTGCTCAGCGCTTCCATTCTGTTTCGCAATTTTCTGGGACCAAAAGACTTGGAGGCAATTCGATTTCAAGCGATGAAATCCAGTATCGCCTCCTCCATTGGCGTCGCAAAGCTCATCGCCAATGAAGCCGATGACGACTTTGTTTCTATTGATATCTTCCCGCAGCGGTCGGAAGTCATGCAGGCTCTAGCCCTTCAAGTATTTAAGAAGGATCAATTCCCCAAAACGTATTTTGCACTCTGGGAACGTGCCCGAAAACTAATTTCTGCCTCCCCAATGACAGAATCTCGCCGAGAAATCTGGTTGGCTGACGCGTCACTCGCCATCGAAGATTCCCTGGGCGAAATCGAACACTTGAAGAATGCAATTCGGTATGAGCCAACCAACGTGAAGCTGATTTGCCGTCTTTCCAATCGATTGATTGAATCCGGCGAACTGCAACAGGCAAGAACCTATTGCGACCAAGCGAGAAGGCTTGACCCGCTCGATGAAGAGGTAAAAGCCTTAGTAGCTCGCGTTCTTCAGTTTTGAACCATTCTTGGCGCGTGATACCTTTTGCGCTGCACCCTTCGGTTTATCGCGAGGGACGTGTAGGTGGCCGCACATCCGCGCCAGGCCCGACATTCGGAATATCCGAAGAAGTCGAATTAAACAAGACACTTGGATTCAGCAGGTCTCATTCCGTTAAATTCCGAGGGTAGCATGACGTTTCCCTGGATTGAATCGCCATATCGCTTAAGATAGAGGGGAAGTTACAAGCCACATTGAAATTTAGAGAAGAGAACGATGGAAGCGATTCGACCTAATCAAGATACCTCAAGCGCTCCTCCACAAGTGAGCTCGGGTACAACGAATCCGGACCTCATCAAAATCCTTATTCGCTGGAAATGGCTTCCCATTCTTGGGTCTCTGGTCGGCGCCACGGCTGGCTTTTTGTACTTTGGCCAGCTTCCGCAGCAATATAAGGCGCTGGCCTTAGTGCAAGTGGTCTCCCCGGCTAGGGAAGTGCAAATCTCCAATACTTTCAACCAACAAGCGCTGGAAAACCGGGGCGTCGGGAGCGACGAACTCGTCGTGGTCCAAAGCCCAGCGGTGTTATCGAAAGCGGTTGACATTGGGCGTTTAACCCAACATAGAAAACTTGCTGGGAAGTCGTCGGAGCAAATCGTCCGCATGCTTCAGTCAACGAAGCTACTCGAGTTGAGGCTCGGTTCCAAAGATGTTAACAGCAATATCATTCAAATTGGCGTTACGACCGACGATGCCGAACTGTCGGGCGATATTCTTCAAGCAATCGTCAGTGGGTACGAAGATTTCGTTACCGGCAACATTAGGAATTACACCAAAGAAGCCTTAGCAGCACTGACCAAGTTTGGTGACGAGTACGAAAAAAACCGAGCTCAAGCACGCGCGGAAATCGCAAAGCTCAACGCAAATCCGAATTTGATTATGAAGGAAGGGAAGCCACACGACCCCGTAGCGGACACGGTCTTAAGTCTCAATGAGAAGTTGAGAACATTGGACTCCCAGTCTCGAAATATAGAAGCCGTCTTGAAGCAAGTGGAAGAAGGCCGAAGCGCACAACGTTCTCCTGAACAGCTTTTGAAATTGCTCTCGACCTACACGACCAATCTCGATTTCCGTGATGATACAAGTACCACGGCTCAACGCACAGACTTCCGAGCCCAACTGACCCTGGTCGAAGCTTTCGAACAGGATCGCGTGATCCCCCTTCGATCGCAACTTAGCTTGCTTCTGGACCAATCCAAAGGTGAATCGCACCCCGAAGTGATCGCCGTTAAAAACCGCCTCAGCAAAGTGGAAGAGGAACTGACCCGACGCCGTGAAAGGCTTCAGGAATATGAGTCCGAATCGTCGAACCAACAAGTCGATATGCCAACCATGGAAAGTCGCCTCAACGTCTCCGTGGGCGCCTTGAAAGAAGCCTTGATGGCAATCACTTTTGAGAAGAATGACTGCAAGCAGGAAATCGAATCCTTGCGAGGGCGAATGCAGGAAAATCAAGCTGCAATTAACAAGTACGCTCTTAGCGTGGCGGAACTAGAAGCGGTCAGCGAAGTTGCGACTCAAATTAGCGAGAATCTTCGCAAGCTATCCCTTGGGTCCGAATACGGCCAAAAGACAGTGACTCGGCTGGCCCTGCCTCAAATGGGTTCTTTCAATGGTCCTTATTGGGCCAAGTACATCGGGGGTGGTGCGGCACTTGGATTCATTGCCTTTGCCGGCCTTGCCTACTTGCTGGAAATGGCCGACCGGTCGTACCGAAACCCAGAAGAAATTGCAACCGATCTGGGCATGCCCATCATCGGGCACCTACCGCTAGCAACGATCTCTCGAGTCGACCGAATTGATGACAAAGTGGATAGTTCCGTGGTCACTCTTCATAAAGCGAGATCACCGATTAGCGAAGCGTTTCGGGGGATTCGAACAGGCTTGTTTTTCGGTTGCCAGCAAGGTGGCGTCAAAGTGATCCAAGTTACCAGCCCAATCCCAGGTGACGGAAAATCAACGGTCGCCGCCAACATCGCTGTCTCGATCGCGTTGTCAGGCCGGAATGTATGCCTTGTCGATTGTGACTTCCGACGGCCACGCGTGGCGAAAATCTTCGGTCTGCGAGAAGACATCGGATTTGTTCAGGTGATCGGCGGTAAAGCTGAACTAGATGACTCGATCCAGGCGACTTCGGTTAACAATCTGTCCGCTTTGACCTGCGGTAAACGACCATCGAACCCTGCGGAACTGCTGTCTAGCGAAGTTTTTGGTGACCTGATCGCTACTCTTCGGGAACGCTTCGATTTCGTGATTGTCGACACGCCACCTATGCTTGCGGTTAGCGATCCAGCTAACGTGGCTCGGCACGTCGACGGAATCTTGCTGACAATCCGTCTTCGAAGAAATCTGCGTCCAATCGCTTCTCGGGCCGCCCAAATGCTTCACGCTCTTAATGCAAACATGCTTGGGGTGGTGGTCAACGGAATCGGTGTTGGTGGTAACGCCTACGGTTACGGGGGGTATCGCTACGATAACTACGGCGGAGCAAACGGTCGCGGTTATGGCAAGTCTGGATACGGTGGATACGGATATGGATCAACCTATCAATACGGTGGTTATTATGGCGGAACTGCCGTAGGTAAAGATTACTACGACGACTCGGCCCCGAAGATCGCAAAACGACCAGATCAACTCGAATCGAAGACCTAAGTCGATCGTGTCACGCGTCTGCATCATCAATGTTGTCGGCCTTACGCCTGAGTTGCTAGAACATGCGCCGAATCTAAAAAGACTCGGCCAAGCTCAACCATGGCATGCTCCGTACCCAGCCGTGACATGCTCCTCGCAAGCCACCATGCTGACAGGCAAGCTTCCTAACCAACATGGAATCGTTGGGAACGGATGGTATTTTCGCGATACTGCCGAAGTTCGATTCTGGCAGCAAGCGAACTCATTGATTCAAAGCGATGATTTGCTGTATCGTGGCATCGAAACCGCCAAGCTCTTTTGGTGGTTCAATCAACATGCACCCGTCCGATGGAGCGTTACGCCGAAACCGTATTACGGTTGCGATGGCTCCAAAGTGTTTGATGTGCTCGATAAAACGGAATGCAGTCTTACGCAGTCGCTGGGGCCTTTTCCCTTCTTTTCTTTTTGGGGCCCTAACGCTGGTCTACCCGCCTCCGAGTGGATCGCGAAGTCTACGGCGCTCGTCATGAAAAAGAACAAGCCGCGACTAACGCTTACCTACTTGCCACACCTTGACTACGACTTTCAAAGGCTATCGCACCCGAGCCCGGATCGCGTCGCCGAAGTGGACCGCTGTGCCGCAATCGTGATCGAGGCGGCTCACAGCATCGATGCCATTCCCATCGTCGTATCAGAATACGGACTGGTCCCTGTCAACCAATCCATCTCTATCAATCGCGCCTTGCGCGAAGCTGGTTACCTAGCGGTCCGAAATGGACCATTCGGAGAGATCATGCTGCCTGGCGACTCGAAGGCGTTTGCTGTCGTCGATCACCAAGTCGCTCATCTTTATGTGCAGGACCCATCAGTCTCGCACAAGGTGAAAGCACTGGTTGAGCGATTAGACGGGGTCGACCAGGTCGTCGCTCCCGCAGATCTAAGCCTTGATCATTCACGCAGTGGCGAGTGGATTGTTCTTGCCAAAGAAAACGCTTGGTTCAACTACTACTACTGGCTTGATGACAAGAACGCGCCCGATTTTGCTCGCACGGTCGACATTCACCGGAAACCTGGTTACGACCCCGTAGAGCTTTTCATGACCTCTAAACTTCGCGCTGCTGGTCGTCTGATACAAAAGAAACTGGGAATGAGGTACAAAATGGACGTGATTCCACTCGACCCAAGTCTGGTTCAAGGAAGCCACGGTCTACGTCCTGGCCCCAACCAAGGCCCTTTGATCATCGGCCCTAATCCGCCAGCGGAAATGGTTCAGTTCAAGGACTATGTACGCGGACTTCTCAACGCTTAAAGCAATACGCACTGAGTTATTGCTTGGTCAAAACTATCGATCAGCCCAAGCCAAGCGATGGTCATTCTGGCTAACGTGCCCGACTGGAGCGATTTTACCGATCGCGACAACTTCTCTTCGACGATTTGTTTGAAAACGAGAGGAATCGATGCACTTTTCGATCTGTTCAAACTTGCGTGTTATAGGTTTTCCTTGGCCGATTGGATCAAGCCCAACTCTTGGATCTACACATGGAGGTAACCATGTTTCGTTTTGAGGTGCATCCGTGATAAAGACTTGGCAACAACGCAATGCAGAAGACAACTATTTAGGGCAGCTCGACCAGATCTTGGTCAACCGACTTCGCCACAGTGAACCGATTCAAAGTCGATTCCATCGACCTTCCAAACAAGCGAAAACCCCCAATCAAATTTCCATTGAGATCAACGAAGAGCTCAATCGGCTCGAGAGTCTGATTCGGGAGTCCTAAAGCGTCCTTGCTGACGCAAGTATTCGTAGAGCACGATCGATGTGCTCACCGAGACATTCAGCGAGTCGATGGCTCCGAACATCGGTATTCGAATCGCCTGTACCCCGTTCGCTTCATCTTGACTTTTCGGTTCCCATTCCCGCCCAAGTCCATCGGTTTCATTGCCCACGATGATGGCGGTAGAAGCATCATAAACAATCGATGTATGAGACTGCTCGCCATTGACGCGCGCAGCATACATCTTGACGGCTCTCTCGCTTAGCCAGCGCTGCACTTGCCGAGCCGAACCAATGGCGATCGGAACTCGGAACAGAGCTCCCAAACTGGCTCGTATGGCATTGGGATTCCAGGTTTCGCTAACTGGATCGCTCAACAAAACGGCACTTACCCCGGCCGCATCCGCGGTTCGCATCACCGCCCCTAGATTGCCAGGCTTCTCGACGCGATCCAAGACCAAAAAGCATTTGGAATTTAGGGCACTTCCGCGAGCGTCTATCCGTTCATCCAATGTCTCTAAGGCCGGACTTGGTTGCCGAGCAATCGCAATCAGCGCTTCATCGCGACCGCCATATTGGAGCTTGGCCATGGCCGGTCGAGCCACCACGTTGATTCGAATTTCGGGTACCAGCTGCTGCCAGTCCAGAATCAAGCTGCGATGCATTTCATCGGTGGTGTCCCCGATGAACAATTCGGTACACTCGATCCCGCCCGCATGAGCATGGCGTGCGATTTCGTCCCCATCAATAATCATCAATCCACTGTCGCGACGTTCTCTTGCTTCACGCAAAGAACTGGCGGCTTTGATCCGGGGATTACTAAGACTGGTGATGATTTCAATCGACACAGATGAAAAGACTTTCCAGGGGGTAGTTGCCTGAGCGAGGCATAAAAGGGACCAAGTAAGAAAAACTCGATCCATGAGAGAATAAGAAGTGGTCGCTCGGGGAGTTGAACCCCGACGCCTCTCGGCACCAGATCCTAAGTCTGGCGTGTCTGCCAATTTCACCAAGCGACCAATTTCTTGAATGAACGAGCCTTAAGCCCATTCAATACTCCAGATTCTAGCCAGGAATCGGTAAAAGTGCGACACCCTTCAATTCGTGTCACGCTTATTTTTAGGCTACTTTTCTTCGGTTGGGGGAGAAGCCGGTGGAGGCGAGAACCGGGGAGCACTGGTTTCTACCGACTCGGTCTCGTCGACTTGCTTCGGGGCGGCGATTCTCGGCTCGTAGGTTTCTACAGCCTGAAATTCCCGCTTGAATTCGTCCACGCTCTTTTTAAGCCCCCGGTACGTTCCGCCAAGATTACGAGCCACCTCGGGCAGCTTGGAGCCAAACAGCATCAAAGCCAACATGCCAAACAGAATCATTTCGGTCGTGCCGATACCGCCAAACATGGGATGTACTAGTTCTTTTTGTCGGTGTCGGTGTCGGTGGAATTGGAGGGAACGTCAGAATCTTCTTCTCGCATCCCTTTTTTGAACTCGGTGGCACTTCGCCCAAGGTTTCGCATGAGCGTTGGGAGTCTCGCGCTGCCAAAGAGCACCATGGCAATCACCAAGAATATGAGAATTTCGGTTTGGCCGATGCCGAACATAGAGCAATTCCAGTAGCGGGTGGGAGGGGGAGGTCGATCGATTAGAACCAATCCAAAAGCCTTCTCTATTCTATTGCGGTCCTGGCCAGTGTCAAACGATCGACTCTGCCAGAAGGTCGATTCGGGTCAGTAATCCGGGCAGGTCACTTCGCTTGATGTTTACCCAGGCTGTTCCCATTGGGCCTCGGTCGATCCCTAAGTTTTCTTAGGGCTTTCAATCTGAGCCACATGTCCTAGCCTCGAATTGCGTTTTTTACAGGTAATTCACAACTTTGCCAGCGCAAACGGCTCAGTGCGAATACTCCGGACAGGCCAAAAGGAACGCTCAGTGGGTGGAGCAAGAAGCTCGTCAAAGCTTGCGGGCCAGGATCATGTACTGAGCCCCCAGAGGAAGCTTGGCCAGCATGGGTTCCGTCGATCGAAGCCAGTTCAGGAACTTGGGAAAATAAAAGCAACTGTCGACCGAGACGACTTCAAACCCGTTTTGACTCAGAAGACGTTTCGCGGTGGGAATCGAGATTTTGATTGCATCGCGATCAAAGGGAATGCGGCTCATGACGTACTGAGTTCCTGGATTCCAGGGATTGTTCTCCCAGAAGGCGAACCAGCCCCCTGGGATCAATCGTTGCTGGACATACCTGACCGCTTCTGCGCGTTGTTCGATTGGGATGTGGTGGAACACCCCGTTGCAGTACGCAAGCTCCATCACCGTATCTTTCGTCTCGTCCGAAGCAAGATGAAAGGTAGCTTGTTCTGGGCGGTACCGAAGTTTGGCTTGAACAAGCGATTGAGCCGATGTGTCGACGCCGGTGACATGCTCGGCAGGTAGTTCGTTCAGCAAATGTTCGACGCTGTTCCCTGTGCCGCAACCAAAGTCAAGAACTTGCGAGAAACGCTGCCGAGATGGCTCGCGCGACGCGAGTCTTCGCTTCAACCATCGAACTCGGTGGATTGCAAAGTAATCGGATGACTCGCCTGAGACGGAGAGTCCTTGCTGGAGAGCCGATTCGTAGTCGGAGGCGTATTGATCAAACTGTGCTTCTTCCACGATAGCATTTCGTTGGTGAGTGATGCATGGGCGTTCATCTAGGGCAGCAGCAATCCAGCGATGGCAGCGTTGAGAAGCGTCGCTAGGAAGCCGACGAAAAGGGCTGTTAGACCCAGGCGAGCCAAGTCCCCGCGTCGTTCCGGAGCCAAAGCACCGATTCCGCCCAGCTGGATTCCAATGGACGAGAAATTCGCAAAACCGGTTAAGGCATACACGGCTAGTATCTTCGCGCGTTCGGATAGCATGGCATATTCAGGGTCCTTGGTAAGCGTTATGTAAGCAACGTGTTCGTTTGCCGCAAGCTTGATTCCGAGCAAGCTCCCCACCTGGGAGGTTTCCGACATGGGCACACCGAGCAACATGGCAACAGGTTGAAAAATCCCGCCAAGAATTTGCGAGAGCGTCAAGTTATCCGGAATCCAGGCAACTGATTCCGCAGAAATCCTGCAAGCAAGCAGCATCGGTTTCACGCCACCAATCAAGGCATCGAACAGTGCGATAAAGGCCAAGAAGCCGATCAGCATGGCTGCTACGTTCATGGCCAACATCAATCCATCCTTGACTCCGGATGCTGCCGCATCAATCGGGTTCTCGTGCATGCGTGGGACTACGATCTCCGTGTCGCCCGAAGTGACGGGAGTTTCGGTTTCCGGCATTACTAGCTTGGCAAGGTATAAGCTGCATGGGCATGCCATAACGCAAGTGCAAAGAATGGCTACCGGGTCCGCGCCGTAGCTAATGTACACCGCCATCATGCCACCGGAAATATGAGCCATGCCGCTGGCCATCAAGGTCAAAAGCTCGGATTGGGTCATTTTAGGAACGAATGGCTTCACGATCAGCGGGGCTTCGGTTTGGCCCATAAAGACGTTGGCGGAAACCGAAAGCGTTTCGGCGCCGGACGTGCCCATCAAATACTTCATTACCCAAGCAAAGGCTTTGACGACAACTTGAAGAACGCCAAAGTAATACAGTACGCTGAAGAAGGAGGAAATAAAGATGATCGGCGGCAATGCCTTGAAGGCAAAAATAAATCCAGAGGGGCCGTCGACTTTCGCAAGGGAGCCAAACACAAATTCACCACCCTTATCGGAGCAGTCGATCAGAACGCGAATACCACTTCCTATCCCTTCGAAAATCGATTGAACCCATACAAACTTTGTGACCATCACCGCTAGGAGTAGCTGAATTGCAATCCCCCAGCCGATTGTCTTGCGACTGACTTTTCGGAGATCGGTGCTCATTGCAGCCGCAAGCGAAAGAAAGGCAAAGACCCCGAATATTGCTTGCCCGCGAGGGCCGGTTTGCGGCGCAAGAACATAAGCAAGCAAAGTCAAAACGACCACTGCCGAAAACAGTCCGATCCGGATCGGTAGCGGCGTCTGGGAACGGAAGAAGCTCGGTCGAGCTAGATTGGCTCCGTTTTCAGAAGTTTCAGCATTGTTTACAGAACTCGAATTGGGCGGCTCGGTCGGTTGTTGCATCGGTGCATCCCGCAATAAATTTTTATCAAATAGGGTGGGCGTAGTATGTCGCACGGAAAGAATACTGCAACATACCCCAGCCCATAATCGCTTCCTTCGACCACTTCTCGTTCGCAAGGTTTGATATCAAACAATTCAAGTCTTAATTCCAAGACGGGGCTAGCCCGAGAAAGCTGAACTCGCAGTCTTTTTTCAAAAATTGGCTCGCCGATCCTTCGCCAGCCGAAATAGGGGGCCGTTGAGTTTACCAACTTCTCAAATTCTTGATCGCCACGTAGTGTTCTGTTTTCAGGTTTCCCTTGTTTGAAACCGTCCGTTTTGCTATTCAGAACATTGCAAAACTAGGTTTCTCTCGCAATGGGCTGGCTCGTTCGGATGGCATCCAAGGCTTGGAGCAAAAAAATTCGACTACACGAAACGATGCAGCGCGAACTGTGTCGAGTTGTGTTTTTGCTGATTGCGTTGCTGCCATGCTTGTTCGTGTTGGGCTATACCGCCTTGCGATCAACTCCATGGTACCAGGCCTACCAGCTGAATCTGTGGCAACAACGCATCAGTGATAACTTGGGCGTGCATTGCCGCTTCAGCTCCATCACGTTTCCAAGCCCTGATCGCTTCCGAGCCAACAACTTCGTTTGCTTGCATCCTGAGACCGGCAAAGAAATTCTGAAGGTGGGGCATGTGGATGCAGCCATGGACCGGTCGGGTTGGAGCGTCACTCTGGGTAAACCCGAATTGAATGGCCAAGAAGTTCAGAACGCCATGCAGATCTTGCATGATTGGTTTCTGTGCCGTCCCCAGAAATCCGCAAGCTTGTTAAGGCTGAGCGTGCCTGAATTAGCTGTCTTTGATGGAGTCGCTACCACCACTTTTCAGAACATTGACGTCGGACTCAAACCGACCGAATCGCTTTCGACCGTCTATGTGAAGTTCTCGGTGGAAGGCCAAAAGTTCGCAGAGCCCGGTATTCTCGTCGTCGAACGAAATCATGCACTCGAAAACCCGACAACAACTTGGACGTTGAAGTCCCAGGATATCTCCATTCCCTGCAATGCCATCGCATCGCGTTTCCCCATCTTGAAATCCCTGGGTCAGGACGCCTCGTTCAAAGGCAAAATGGCTTGGATCCAAAACGATGTGAATTGGATAGCTAACATTCATGGCACTTTTAGCTCCGTGGATATGGCGGTGCTGTCGCTGCCGTTGGGGGCTCCTCTTCGTGGCAAGGGTCAGCTAGCAATCCATCAAGCTGAGATCATCGACTCGAAGCTTCAGTTTGCTCAAGGCAGTATGGATGTCGATATGACGGGACATGAGTCCGTCGATGGCCAGTGGGTCAACCGAACGAACGAAAGCGGGTTGATGGCAGCAGAAAAACGCATCGATGAAGTGACCGACAAACAAGCTCCGCTCCAATACTTCGGACTGTCGTTCGAACTAGACGATCGAGGCTTGTTGATCGAAGGCAAGCGTGCTCCGCCGCATGAAGCTTGGCCAAGAATCGCGATGATCGTGGATGGCAAGCATATCGCTGGTCCCATCGATAACGCTACCGGCAACGGTTTGCGTGTTGATTTGAAAACAGTGGCTGCATGGCTCCAGTCCAGCTACGGTACCAGCTCCGATGGGGCGCTGGTTCAAAACGACCAGCTAGGTCGCTTTCTCAGCCAGGCCTTGCCATGGGCTGGTTCGACAAAAACAACGGTGGCGACTCGAGTGGCCACCGATCACCGCTAGCTTGGCTGGCTAGGTGAGCACTGCTTGTAGCGTTCAGTTGTGCGCTCCGCCGAGGCGAGCTCGACGGAAGCGGCCATCGAGACCTAGGCTTTGTTGGCGATCTTGGCCCAGGTGTCTTTCAGCGTTACGATGCGATTGAAGATCGGTGCGCCGGGTTGGGAGTCCTTCACGTCGACGCAGAAATACCCGTTGCGTTCGAATTGAACTCGAGCGCCCGGTTCTTGTTTCGCGAGCTCGTGCTCCACCACGGCTGTTACCGTTCGAACGCTGTCGGGATTGATGTTGTCCAAGAAGGTTTTTCCTTCTGGTGCGTCTTCGGGTGTCTCGCTTAAAAACAGCCGATCGTACAATCGGACCTCGACACGCGATGCCTGCCGAGCGTTAACCCAATGAATGGTTCCTTTGACCTTGCGATCGATCGCCGTGGGCGAACCGCTCTTGGTTTGCTCGTCGTAGGTGCAGTTCAAATGGGTGATATTGCCATCGGCGTCCTTCACCACTTCGTTGCACTTGATAATGTAGCCGTAACGCAACCGAACCTCTCCGTCCGGCTTCAGCCGAAAGAATTTTGACGGAGGTATTTCCATGAAGTCATCCCGTTCGATAAACAGTTCTCTTGAGAATGGGATCTGACGGGAGCCGCCATTTGGGTCTTCCGGGTTGTTGACCGCTTCGAGCAGTTCTTCCTTGCCCTCGGGGTAGTTTGTCAAAACGATCTTGATGGGCTCTAGCACCGCCATGTAACGGGGTGCTATCGGATTCAGATGTTCACGAATGCTGTTCTCCAAAACGATCACATCGATCAAGCTGCTGAATCGAGCGACCCCGATTTTCTCACAAAACAAACGAAGACTTTCTGGTGTGTAGCCTCGTCGGCGCAAGCCACTGATAGTGGGCATTCGCGGATCGTCCCAGCCCGACACGTGTTTTTCAGTAACCAGTTGCAACAGCTTTCGTTTGCTCATCACCGTGTACGACAGGTTCATTCTGGCAAACTCCATCTGACGTGGATGATGGATTTTGAGGGTCTTGCAGAACCAATCGTACAGGGGCCGATGGTTTTCGAATTCGAGGGTGCAGATCGAATGCGTAATGCCCTCGATCGAATCGCTTTGTCCGTGAGCCCAATCATACATGGGATAAATGCACCATTGGTCCCCCGAGCGATGATGATGTGCATGCATGATTCGGACCATGACTGGGTCACGCAAATTCAGATTGGGCGAGCTCATGTCGATCTTGGCTCGAAGCGTTCGAGCACCGTCCGGGAATTCCCCTTGTTTCATTCTGGTAAACAGATCCAGGTTTTCTTCGACGGACCGATCGCGATAAGGGCTATTCTTGCCTGGTTCGGTAAGCGTTCCTCGGTACTCACGTATTTGCTCAGCGTTCAAATCGCAGATGAACGCGTGGCCTTCGCGAATCAGTTGGACCGACCAGTCGTACAGCTGGCCAAAGTAGTCCGAGGCATATAGCAATTTGTCCCATTGGAAACCAAGCCATTGCACGTCGGTCTTGATCGAGTTGACGTACTCTTCGCTTTCCTTGGTTGGATTCGTGTCATCGAAACGAAGATTGCACGTACCCCCGTAGGTTTTTGCCAAACCAAAGTTCAAGCAGATGCTTTTGGCGTGTCCGATGTGCAGGTAGCCGTTGGGCTCCGGTGGAAAGCGTGTGGCCACGTGTTTGCCAATCAGCTCGGTCTTGGTCGCCATGTCCTTTTCGATTTCGACTTCGATAAAGTTCTTGTGGCTGGCTGATTCGCTCGATTCGCTTTTTTCGTTCACTTGCTGTTCGTCCTTGGTTCGGTAATATGCATTCGGCACGAAGCTCCGTCCGGGATGTGGCGAGCGTTGCTAGAGTTTCAACATTATGGCGGAAAACCAGAAAAGCCAATAGGAACCCTGCCCCAAAATCAGCTCAAGTCGTTCGAATCGAGCTCTTCAATTTCAGTTGATTGGGTACAATACGCCATCCGAACTTCAAGCCGGTTCGTCCGGTTGGCGTTCTGGCGTTGGTTTGTTCCCAGCCCGTTTTTATCCGTCGGCAGTATCCGTCCTCTGCATCCAATTACCGTATCCGTCTACAGGGAGAGTCTATCGTGTTTCGTCTAGAAGTCATTGACTACATCGACCAAAGCAATCAGTCGCTGGTAGCAAGAGTTCCCGAAGCTGGTACGGCCGCGATTCAATTCGGAGCACAGCTGATTGTGCAGCAGTCGCAAGAAGCGATCTTCTTTCGCGACGGTCGGGCTATGGACAGTTTCGGCCCCGGTAGATACACGCTAACAACCGCGAATCTGCCCATCATTGGCGGCATCCTGACGGCTCCCTTTGAGCGTTCGCCGTTCCAGGCCTGTGTTTACTTTGTCGGCAAACAGACTTTCATCGATCAGCGTTGGGGGACTCGCAATCCAATCACCGTTCGCGATCCTCAATTCGGAGTCGTTCGGCTGCGTGGTTATGGCAAATTCGCTTATCGCGTTGCGGACGGAGCTCTTTTGCTGAACACGATTGTCGGGACCCAAGGCAAGTTCACGACGGAAGAGATTGTAAACTACCTGCGTGACATTATCGTGGCGGGGCTGACGGACTTGCTGGGCACGGCAGGGATCGGTCTTTTGGATATGCCAGCTCGTATGGACGACATTAGCGCGGCGGCTCGCGTGAAGCTTGGGGATCAGTTCTCCAAGTATGGACTGGAGCTGACGGAGTTCTTTATCAGCAACATTTCGCCGCCAGATGAAGTTCAAAAAGCAATCGACGCCCGATCCAGCATGGCTGTTCTTGGCGACCTGAAATCGTATTCGATGTACGCAACCGCCAACGCGATTCAAGCAGCAGGCAATGCAAGCGGTGGAAACCCGCTTGGCTTCGGACTAGGAATGGCGATTCCCCAAATTCTACAACAGCAAGCTAACGCCCCTGCCATGTCGGCTCCTTCGATTTCACCGAGCGCGGCAGCGAACAAAGCGGCAGGCAATTTACTAGCTCCATTGGATTTTTCCGGTGTAAAGCCCACCACCCCAGAAGATTTGCACGGGCAAATGAAGACGATCGCTCAGCAATTTGGCTGGCCTATGGATGAATTAGACCAAAACAGCTTAGCGATCACCGTTCAATTGGCTTCAGCCCGTCGCCAAAAAGTTTATCTGGAGCTCGACCGTAAGGATAACGATGGAAACCGTGTTCTGGGAATCTGGAGCACATGCGGCACCATCAATCCCGCAGCCGCCATGACCGTCCTTCGCAACAATGACTCTGTGGTACACGGCGCGTTCGCGATTCGTCGAACCACCGATGGCGAAGTGTTGGTGCTGCGTTCCAACGTATTGGCCGATCTGACCGATCCAGGGGAAATGGCCAAGATTATCTCAGCGGTTGCATGGCAAGCAGACCAAGTGGAGCAGCAACTGAGCGGCGCCGGAGATCAGTATTGATCTCGATCGATTTCGAAACGCCATGCGACCTTTTCTTTCACCCAAGCGTTGTCCAGGATGCGAGATTCGCAAGGCTCTTTGCTTCTGCGACCTTATCCCAAAATTAGTTACGAAAACTCGTGTCCTGATTTTGATGCACACGTGCGAAGAGGTCCTTACGTCCAATACGGCCAAGCTAGCGGCGAAGTCTCTGACGAACAGCGAGCTTCGAATTCATGGCAGGGAACATACGCCAATGAGTTTCGACGGGCTGACAAGCCCTGATAGCACCTCGCTTCTCTTGTTTCCAAGCGCCAAAGCAATCGTTCTCGATGCAGATTGGGTTAGCACCATCGACAAACCGATCCAGTTGATTGTTCCCGATGCCAGCTGGAGACAAACAACACGATTCGTACGCCGCACTCATGGGCTCGCGGGCATCCAACACGTTAAATTGCCACCAGGGCCGCCGTCGGAATACCTGCTTCGAGCTCAGGCCACCGACGAAAATCTATGCACTCTGGAGGCCATTGCTCGCGCCCTTGGGATCCTGGAATCCGAATCGGTGCAGAGCCAACTGGAGCGGATTCTACGAGTGCTCGTGGAGCGAACGCTTTGGTCGCGTGGCCAGCTGAAGGCAAGCGAATGCAAAGTCGCTGGAATTCCAATCGAAGCTCAATGCTAGCACGCTGTTTGCGACTTTGACGGTTCCGACGATTAGTCAGGGTTCTTGGTCAATTGCAATGGACAGTCCACTCGATTGCCGATGTCCTAGGATAGAGAATGCACATGGAATGTGCTCCTCCTACTGCTCCATTAGGATCTATTGATCCGCCGTAAAAGGATTTACGAGATGCGTCGAACAATTGGTTCATTGGCGAGCCTTGGGCTTTTGGTCTCATTGGTCAGTCCATGCTTGGCTGGTTGGCCAGAGGTGAGACATTCGATGGGGCGGGACTATGCACGCAACAATTGCTGGCCTCAGCCTTTCCGAGGTATGGACGCGAACTCGGTGGTTGCACCCTTTGAAGTCATGCGAAACAATGGTTGGCGAGAGCACAACACCGTTGGCAGTGCCCTATTTTCCACCAATGGCTTGAACGATGCGGGCCATTTGAAAGTAGAATGGATTGTCACACAGGCTCCAGTGAATCAACGCATCGTCTACGTAAAATCGGGTCGGTCCTCGGAAGAGACGGCCGCTCGAGTGGAAAGCGTACAGGTTGCTGTCTCCCAGTTGATCCCGACAGGTCCACTGCCACAGATTCTCGTGACAAACATCGAGCCAACGACTTCATCCGGCGCATACCAAACGCGAGTTTCTAGAGCGATCGATAGTTCGACACCAGTGCCAAGGCTTAGCAGACTCTCGGGACTTAACGCGCCTTCGGAACAGCAAGTCGCTCCATCAACAGAGAAATAATGCTGTCTTGATACCAGACGGGGCCAAGCGATACGGCCCCTGTTTTCGCCAAGCAACTGGTCTTATCATCGCCTTTGGCGGACCGTCACAAACTGTCTTTCTAGTATGAACTAACGTTCGCAAACCCGTTTCTAGTTCAGTTTCTCTGTAAAAAATTTCAGGTCGACTGGACGCTTGCCTTCCATGTCATGAGTTGCGGTTAAAGCAAGTCCCCGGTCGCCACCGACTTCTATGTACTCGATTCGAAACGGTACTAGACCTTTGGGAACACGAACCCATCGTGTTAATGTCTGAAAGCCGTGGGCCAAATCATTATCAATGACTAAATTGCCATTGATGTAGAGCTTACTGCCATCGTCGGAACCGATCCCGATTCGCAACAAACTTGCCTCCGGAAAATCGATATAGCCTGAATACACAATGGAATAACTTCGCTTATCCGATGTGTCCACAAAGTTTAGATCCACTTTATCAACGATTCCTTGAGTTACCGATTGGAGCGTCTCATAGTTCGGAATCGAAGGGAACAAACCGTCATACAGTTCATAATGGACGCCTGGGACTTTGTTTTCTTTTTGAACAATCGACTCCACCGAAGCCACTCGCAATTCAAGTGCAACGTTTTTGGATTCCGTACCGCGAGAGAATGTGAGATGAACTGTATCCCCAGCCTTTCGGCCCCAGAGCCCTATCAACCACTCGTGCCCCTGTCGGATTGTTTGTTGATCGACTTGCTGGATGACGTCACCGCTGCGGATTCCCGCCTCCCAAGCGGACGAACCTTCAAGCACCTGCATCACAACCGCTTGGTCGCCTAGCATGTCAACTTGCAAACCAACTTCAAAACCACCGACTTCTTCCGCTGGTATCAAGTAAGGCATCAGCATACGAATTCGGTCCACTGGAATACCCCAATTCGTTCCCTCTTCATTCGTGCTTTTAGATACAGCTAGGCCAATTAGATCGCCATCAAAATTCACGACGGGACCACCCGAGTTTCCTTTGTTGGTGGTTGCATCAAATTGAATGAAGTCCGGTCGCCCACCTGTGCTGCGTTCACGCTTTCCAAGTAAGTCGTCCGTTTCATTCCGCCAAAATGACTTGACCAAAATGTTGGGCCAAGATGGCTCAATGGAGGCCGAGTTGATGATGCCTTGCGAGTACACAATTCCGCGCCCGCCGGGATTGCCGCCCACAATGATCGGCTCACCGAGTTGAAGATCGTTACTGCGACCGATACGGATGGCAGTCTTGAGGGCGGACAAGTCGCTAACTTTTAGAACAGCCAAGTCCCGTTCGGGAACTCGGCCTACAATCTCGTAGTCGGCTCGGTGCAAACCAAAAAGGGCAAGCCCTTTTGCGTTGGTGGTCACATGGTCGGCCGTCAAAATGTATCCCGATTCATGGAAAACGGCACCGGTCCCCGCACTGTTAGTCGCCGTGAAGATTGGCACAACTCCGGCCTGGATCTGTTGGATCACTTTGACGGAGGGTGTCACCCGAGCCGAATCTTGGCTCCAACCATTGGTGGCATACGAGGTTGACAGGACCAGAGACATCATCAAGATTTTTAGCTTCATGTCAGTTCTCTTTTGTTGCTTCCAGAAAGCCAAGTTCCGATGAGCATCCCCCCGAATTGCTTACTCAGCTGCTTCCGCGGCAACTTGGATCAGCCGAACTCGGCTACGCTATTCTAGATGCTTCTCGACACAAACGCGTATTGCATCAAATACCTGCTCTGCCGACTGCATTCCGTCGACGGTCTCTAGCTTGCCTTGAGCCGCGTAAAATTCCGTAAGCGGAGCCGTTTGCGTCTTGAATACGTGCAGACGCTCACGAATGGTCTCGTAATTGTCGTCGACCCTGCCATCAATCTGGGCCCGCTTCAGCAATCGCTGAATCAATTCCTCTTCGACCACCTGAAGCTCCAACGCCATGTCGAGCTTTAAGTTCTGTTCCGCAAGATAATCATCCAGCAATTGAGCTTGAATGATCGTGCGAGGAAAGCCGTCGAACAATGCACCGTTCTTGCAATCATCCGCCTGCAATCGTTGAGCCACAATCCGCATCACCAAGTGATCCGGGGCTAGCTTCCCGGCGTCGATGTAGGAAGCAATCCAACGCGATAATGCAGAGTCCTGCTTCTTGACGGTGCGAAGCATTTCCCCCGTGGAAAGATGGGGGATTTGAAGCAGCTCCAGCAGCTTTTTGCACTGCGTTCCTTTTCCCGCGCCCGGCGGACCGATGAATACCAATCGCATTTCAGCGGCCTTCTAAACTCACCGTGGTCGAAAACAAGTAAACCAAAAACCGTAAACTATTGCTCCAAGAGCCCCTTGTAGTTGCGCATCAACAGATGGCTATCGATCTTTTGAATCAAATCGAAAGCAACGCTAACCGCAATCAACAAACCCGTGCCACCGTAGAATCCGGCAACACTTTGCGAAACACCAAACTGTGACGTAATGATGGTAGGAACAATGGCGACTAACGCCAAGAATGCTGCACCAACATAAGTAATCCGGATCATCACCTTCTCCAAGTAGTCCGCGGTTCGCTTGCCTGGACGGTATCCAGGAATGAACGCACCAGAGTCTTGCAAGTTCTGCGACATCTCCTTTGGATTGAACATGATCGATGTCCAGAAGAAGCAGAAGAAGAAGATGAAAGCGATGTAGAGCACGTTATAAGTGAAAGACGAACCGGTTGTGAACATCGATGAAAGCGAACTAAAGGCGCTTGCAACATTCTGAGTCCATTCAGCATCGCCGGCAAAAGCACCCGCCAGCATGCCAAACAACAATCCTGGAATCATCAACATGCTGCTTGCGAAAATGATCGGCATAACGCCGGATTGATTGATCTTCAAAGGCAAGAACTGCTTGGTTCCACCAAACACTCGACGACCACGGACATGCTTTGCACTTTGCATCTGAATCCGGCGCTGAGCCATGGTGATGAACACCACCGCGAAGACGACACCCACGAACAAAAAGGCGAGCACGATCAACACGTCTGGACCAATCGCGTTGTTGGACATTCCGGTGAGCGAGCCTGACATGTTTTGACGGAGATCCCACAAGGCCTTTGGCATCTGAGCCAAAATACCGGCCATGATCAAAAGCGAAACGCCGTTCCCGATCCCGTACTCATCGATCT
>JBIKLJ010000234.1:0-7262 GCA_044359895.1 Pirellula sp. | reverse complement strand
GCAACGTATCAGTCACTGGCCCCTTGCGCAGAATGGTTGGTACCGCGGGCGGAAGCGGCTCACCCGCCATTTGCAAATGGTTGCCCCGAACATGCACGGAAACGAGCCGGACTTCGGACTCCTGAACGGCCATCGCTTTGGGTAGCTTTGGCCTAGACTTGGTAAGTTCCTCATGGACTTGCTTCAGCTTTGCAAGAGACTCCTTCTCGGAATCGTTCAAAACACTTTCTAGCTGCTTCAAAGGCTCGGGTGAATCCGCAGGTATCGCATGCCTTTGCATCAGCTCCGAAGAAAGTTGCTGTACTTGCAAATTCGCTTGCTCTATTTTCGCATCATGGACAGCCATGTTACGAACGATCTCTGAATCCGGAAGCTCACGTTCATTCCACTGGGCTACGTGATTCAAATGCTCCATCGATTTCGTACTGTGAAAGATGCTTGCCAGCGCATAATAGTCACTGGCTAAAATCGGATCGAACTTATGATCGTGACACCGAGCGCATCCAATCGTCAAACCAAGAAACACTTTGCCTACCGTGTCGATTTGCTCGTCTACGAGGTCGGCAACCAATTTAGGCTTGTCTTGTTCCGCTAGCATCTTGGGTCCAATCACCAAGAATCCAGTAGCAGCAATCAATCGCCTTTGTTCGGCCTCGCTAAGCAATGGTGCCTCGGGATTGCTCGGCGACGGTTCGGGATTGCCGGATGAAATCAAAAGATCGCCTGCAAGCTGCTCGCGCACAAAAAGATCGTAAGGTGTATCGCGATTGAAGGAATCGACGACGTAATCGCGATATCGCCAAGCCACGGGATACGCATGATTTTCGTCCGCTCCGTTGGAGTCCGCATATCGGGCTAGATCCAACCAGTACCGACCCCAGCGTTGCCCATAGGTTGGCGAAGCCAGCAACGCGTCGACAGTCCGCTCATAGATATCAGGTTCCACGCTTTGCTCAAATGCCATGGACTCTTCTGGAGTCGGCGGAATTCCGACCAGATCGATATAGACTCGCCGAAGCCACGTCGCGCGACTCGCTTCTTCCACGGGTTGAACCCCAGCCGTATTACGCTTCTGCTCTATAAACGAATCGATTGGATTCCTGCACCACGCCGAAGAAGCCTTGGCTGGATTGACTGCTGGACGAGGTTGAAACGACCAAAAATTCTTAGCTCCCTCCCAATCAACGGCAAGACTCGGAGCAACCGTAGCCGCCTCTTCGCGTGGATCCGGTGCCCCCATGGCGATCCATTTCGCAAAATCATCGATCACTTGGTCCGAAAGTTTGCCAGAAGGTGGCATCTTCAAATCGTCGTATCGCAACGCGTTCAGAATCAAACTCTGGTCCGAGTTTACTAGGTCGATCGAGCTTCCAGAATCACCCCCTTGAGTAACTCCCTTGCGAGAATCCAAGAGCAACCCACCCTTGGATTCACCCGACCGCGCAGAATGGCACTCGTAACAATGCTCGACAAGAACGGGTCGAATCCGTTCCTCAAAGAATGCCACTTGGTCTTCATCGAAAGCCCAAGTGTTGCGTGCACACCGAGGAAGAACCAAACTCACAAAAAAGCAAGCGAAGGCGAACTTGCTCGAAAGAACACGTCTTACACGGCTTGATAAAATCATGGCGGGAGATTGGGATTGCGTGATGCAAGGCGGGGGGCGACAAGGCCAAAAGCACTCGTACCGGATCTCTCAGGATAGCCAAAACATCTCAGAAATGCCAGTTCGGCTTCGCACCGCCAAGTTGGATTCAACCCATGTGCTTAGGTTTTCGACGAAAATGAGCTACCATGGTTGTATAGGATGCACAGCCGACACCTTCCTCCAACTCCCAACCCGAGCGCTCCATCCCAGGAAATAACTATGAACTACAATCGATTTTTCTCCCTACTCGTGGCCATCGCATGCCTTTTAGTTTGCAATGAAAACGTGGTTCAATATGCATGCGCCGAACTCCCCGGCGATTCCGCCAAGCTTCCCAAGGCAAAACGTATCGTGTTCCTTGGTGATAGCATCACGTACGCCGGCGGATACGTCTCTGCCATCGAAACCGCTTGGATTGCTGAAGCCCCTGACCAGCCTGCAGAACTCATCAATCTAGGACTACCTAGCGAAACCGTCTCAGGTCTCTCCGAACCCGGACACGCGGGCGGCCAGTTCCCTCGTCCAAACCTACACGAACGTCTTGCTCGCATCCTGGACCAAACCAAGCCAGACCTTGTCATCGCCTGCTACGGCATGAACGATGGCATCTACTATCCCAACAATGAAATGCGTTTCAGTCAATTCAAATCGGGCATGGAACGGTTGCACAAGGAGGTTACCGATCGCGGTTCATCTATCATCCATTTGACTCCAGCCTTCTTCGATGCCTTGCCAATTCAAAGTCGGCTCCTGCCCGCCGGACGTGATGAATACCCGCAGCCCTACGCTGGCTACGATGACGTATTAGAAGACTATTCAAAATGGCTCTTGAGCAAACGCAAGGACGGCTGGATCGTGCTCGATCTGCACGCTGCCATGAAGAACGAGGTTATGAAGCGACGTTTGGCTGACAGCGCCTTTACCTTTGCGTCCGACGGAGTCCACCCGAATGCAGAAGGCCAAGCCGTCATTGCCCGTCCACTCGCAGAACACTGGGGCCTGACCATCAACGACCAAGGCCTGCCTAATCACCCGCAAGCAAACGCAATCCAAGCCATCGTGGCTCAAAAACAATCCACACTCAAGCACGCATGGCTCACCGCAACACGGCATCTTCGGCCAGGTATCGAAACTGGAATTCCTATTGCAGAAGCGGAATCCAAAGCACAGGAATGGAATCGCCAAGCGAGACTCCTCGCCAAAACCCCATCCAAAAACTAGCTTGACACAGGCTCTGACTCATCGATTCGAAAATAACCGCACTGACGCAGCGGTTGCGGTGGGTACTTGGGCCACTGGCTTGGTGTTTGTTGTGATTGACACAACATGAAAACCGATCCTTTGCCGGACACAATGGTTCGATGGTCCAAGCATCTCAGACAAACGGATTGGGCCAGTAACGGCTGTTGGCACGCCAATCGATCAGCCGCTTTCGGATCCATCTTGATTTCCAGTCCGCTAAGATTTTGCGACGATCGCGCGAAGGACTTTTGGCAACGGAAAGTAGACCTCTTCCTTGCGTACAACCTGCTCCTCGACCGTTGCGTCAAAATGATCCTTGAGCCATTGGATCGTGTTTTGAACAACCAGCTCGGGAGCACTCGCACCCGCCGTGATCAACACCGTCTGTCCTCGCTGGAACAACTTTGCGTCCAAGTCTTGCGGTCCATCCACAAGATAGGCAGGTCGATTGGATTCTTGAGCCAGTTCACGCAGACGTTGCGAGTTGCTGCTATTTTGACTTCCCAGAACGACCACAACATCTGCCTGCTCACAGAGAAGACGAACCGCTTCCTGGCGATTCTGAGTCGCATAACAAATATCTTCTTTGGGTGGACCAACGATCCACGGGAAGCGATCTTTCAATCGTTGAATAATCCGATTGGCATCGTCAACACTAAGAGTTGTCTGGGTCAAATAAGCCAACTTGGTGTCTGGCGAAAAGCTTAACGAGTCCACATCAGCCGTGTCTTCCACCAAAATTATGGCCTCGGGTGCCTCCCCCATCGTGCCAATCACTTCGTCGTGACCTTCATGACCAATCAGCACAATCGTGTAGTGTTCCTTGGCAAACTTGATCGCCTCCAAATGCACTTTCGTGACCAAGGGGCAAGTTGCATCGATGGCATTCAAGCGTCGTTCTTTCGCGACTCGGCGAACCTCGGGCGACACTCCATGAGCAGAAAAAAGAACGGTGGAGTCCGTTGGAATCTCTTCCAGCGAATTCACGAAAACCGCACCTTTTCCCTCGAAGGTTTGCACCACATGCTGGTTGTGGACAATCTCATGGTAAACGTAGATCGGTGGACCAAAATGGTCCAACGCAAGCTCAAGGCTCTGAACTGCCATATTGACGCCGGCGCAAAAACCTCGCGGTGCAGCAAGAATTATTTTCATTCGGTGATCTTGTCCTAAAGCGGTATCCTAATTTGTAGATATGATAGCGGCATGTCACCTCTTCGCGAAGCCTGTCCGGCTGAACCAAACACCCCAAAATCCCCTAAAACGCCACCTCGATCCGGCGAGTCGCTGGTGCTGAACGACCTTGCTCGGTTCGGTCCCAATTGCCTTGGGTACGAAATGTCGGTGCCCGAGTCTGAAAGATACTGCAAAAACCTTGCGCTAAATCACTACGAGAATTTTTCCGTCGCCAGCTTCCTGCTTCCAAAATCGATTCGCCAAGATTTTTACAATATCTACGCTTACTGCCGCTGGTCGGACGATCTCGCGGATGAAACATCCAGCCAACCCAACGGTTCATCCACCTCCCAAACATGGAACTCGGTCGATCTGCTGCAATGGTGGCGGAACGAACTGAGACAATGCTTTGCGGGAAACAGCATACATCCCGTTTTTGTCGCGCTTCGCTCGACTCTCTTGCGACACCCATTGCCCATCGAACCGTTCGCGAAACTGCTCGACGCATTCTGCCAAGATCAACACGTCATTCGCTACCAGAACGACGAGGAAGTACTGGCTTACTGCTCCGGCAGTGCGAACCCCGTTGGGCGTATCCTTTTGGGACTTGCCAAGACCACACAAGCCGATGCAATCCGTCGAAGCGATCTGGTATGCACGGGCCTCCAATTGGCTAACTTCTGCCAAGACATTCAAAAGGATGCACTTCGCAATCGAATCTATCTGCCTCAATCGCGATGGACCCCTTACTCGATTTCACAACAGGATATCTTGCAAGGAACCAAATCGGCTCCGTTGCAGAATGCGCTTCGCGATTGGGTCTACTACGCTCGCGATCATTTGGTCCAGGGACTCCCTTTGGTCCAGCAGGTCCCGCGATGGCTGGCTCGCGATGTTCAATTATTCGTTCGCGGCGGACTTACTATTTTGGAAAATATAGAGCGGGCTGGTTTCGATGTATGGAACCGCCCGATCGAGGTCACGAAATCTCAAAAGCTCATGCTGCTCGGGAAGTCGATTCTTTTTCCACGATCGATTCAAACGGGCAAACATATCAGCAATCTCACTAGCAATCTCCCTGGTCAAGTAATCGGTCGACCGTTGGCATGAACGAACTAGCAAAGTCCCACCAAGCCTGCTACTCCATCGCAAAGAAAAGCGGCTCCAACTTTTTTAGATCCTTTGGATTGCTGAGCCAACCTCGTCGCGATGCCATGATGGCTTTGTATGCTTTTGCGAGACTCGCGGATGATGCGACCGATGCGAACGATACTTTTGACGGAATGCAAACCACTCCCAATCACAATGCAACGGCCGATGCGAAAGCTTGGAATGCATCCCGATGGCACCAGTGGATCGACCAGCTTGCCAGCCCCGACAATGCTTCTCAAGACGAATCGATTGGCCATTCTTTCTTGCCCTGCCTAGAAAGCATCCGCCTAGCATTGCAAGATTCGGTGCAACAATTTGCACTTCCTGGGTCAGCACTGCATGACATCGTATCCGGAGTTGATATCGATACAGTCGGTCCGGTTCGGCTTGATAGCTGGGAAGAGACTCAGGAGTATTGTTATCTTGTCGCATCCAGTGTAGGCGTGGCGTGCTTGGCTATTTGGGCGAAGACCATCGGAGCTCCACCCAGCGAAGCAACTCGTCAAGCAGCCCTCGACTGCGGGGTTGCATTCCAACTGACCAATATCTTGCGAGACCTTGCTGAAGATGCGCGTCGCGGACGTATCTATCTTGCGAAACAAGACCTTGAGCGTTTCGGGATCTCGTCGGAACGCTGGCTGCAAATGGGCCAGCACCCAAGCGTTTTTGCACTGAATGAACTGGGTGACTGGCGAGGGCTGATTCGTCTGTACGTGGAACGTGCTCATGCCCATTATGAACTTGGCTGGCGGGTGGCTGGCGAAATCGCCCCGGATGGCCAACGCATGTTCTCCTTGATGTGGCATACCTACCGCGAACTTCTGATGCAGATCGAACAAGCTCCGGAATGCATTTGGCAAGGCCGAATCGGTGTGTCCTCAGTTCGGAAATGCCAATTACTAGCCAACCATATCGCAACCCCCTTGTTTCAAAAGCAACTTGCCAACAACGCGCCACTGATGGCCGAACCAGTTGCCGTAAAACGTACCCCTTGGCCGAAAGACGGACTTCGAGTGGCCGTCATCGGTGCGGGCCTAGCGGGAATCAACGCCGCGATGCACCTTGCTAGAAACGGGGCCCAAGTCACCTTGATTGAATCGAAGAATCGAATTGGCGGACGCGTAGGCTCGTTTATCGACTCTAGCTCGGGACAAGCTGTCGACTACTGCCAACATGTTGGAATGCATTGCTGTAAAGCTCTTCAGCAGTGGCTGGAGGATACGGATCAGAAATCGTCGTGGACCGAACAAGATTCGCTCCATTTTGCTTCCTCGCACGGAAAGCGGATTCAGATCAAGTCATGGCCCTTGCCCGCCCCTTTCCATCTGTCGGGTTTGCTGTGGAAATGGCCGGGGCTCAAGCTTGCGGATCGAATGCGAGTTGCCAGCGGGCTGCTCCAGTTATTGCGATTGAAGAAATGCCCAGAACATTCCTCAGTGCTTGCGATCGATTGGTTGAAGGAAGCAGGGCAAACCGAAGCGTGCATCAAAAATTTCTGGGCGACCATTTTGGTGAGCGCTCTTGGGGAACAGGTGGATCGCGTGACCTTAGGCGCGACCCACAAAGTGCTCGTAGATGGTTTTGCGGCAGACCGTCGAGCGTATCATTTGCTTGTTCCGAATCTGCCTCTTTCCGAGATCATGGACGATCGGGTCACCCAGGCACTGCAGGCACAAGGAATCACGCTGTCGTTGGGTTGCGGAGTGAAGAGCATGGAACGGGACAATCAAGGCTTATTTCGCTTAAGCCATCTTGCCGATCCAGCTAACGCTTCGAACGTTTCGCAGCCTTCATGGAGCGATGTCAAATTTGATTCTGTCCTTTGCGCTGTCCCTTGGCATACGGTGGAGGCAATCTTGCCGGAATCGATGCGGCATCATTTGTCGAATGCGGGACGTTCACCGAGCTTGATGGATTCCTCTCCCATCACAGGCATACACACTTGGTGGGACCGTCCATGGCTCAAGGAGCCTCATGCGATTTTGATTGATCGCTTATGCCAATGGGTCTTTCCAGCACCGGAATCCGCGCACGGATCGCTGGG
>JBIKLJ010000065.1:0-23946 GCA_044359895.1 Pirellula sp. | reverse complement strand
CGACTTGTTACGGCCTACACCGACTTGTTACGGCACACTATTGGCTACCCCAATCTCTCTGCCAGCAAATTTTCGGGAACTGGACTAGAGTTACAACGTCTACAGTTGCATCAAACCCCACCTGAGAACGCTTCGCCCCGTGATTTTCAGGCGACCGGTCGTCCCTCCTTCGCAACAGGTTTGGTGCGCTAGCATTAGCACACCAAACCTATTGCGACACATTGGGGCAAGCCCAAGTGTCGCTCTCTGGGGCAAGGCGGGATTCAGTGACGCCATAGCATGACAGTTGTCGCTTCATAGCTTGATGGGGCAATAGGATTTGAGGACTCAAGCCAAAGGTGAGCGTCCTAAAAGAATCCGTCGAAAAATGGGGGGCGAAAAATTTCAGAAGCTTGCTTCCGACAACAATCTTTCGCCCAACATTTTTCGACATGAACCAACGAGGTTGATTCCGAAATCAAGTACGCAAGATCAGCTGGCATCTTATTTGCCAAACAATTTCTTGATCTCGCTGTTGTCTTTCTTCTTGGCCTGTTCAAGGATCTTTTTCATCTCTTCGGATTGCGAGTCATACTTTAAGACCTTCTCGACGGTCTCTTGTGCCTTGGGGTAGTTCTCATTGAGCATGTAGAGATGGATAAGGCCAATCCAAGAGGCAGGGAAATTCTGCTTGCTTCGTTGCTCTTCCGGCACCAATTTTTCAAACGCCTCACTTGCTTTCAATAGATACTCTTCGGCCGTCTTGAATTCGCCATTTGCCAGTGAACTTTGCCCGATTCCGTTAAGAGCAGCGAGGTGATCAGGTTCAATTTCCAAGCATTTTTTGAATGCTTCGATCGCCTCGGCCGCGCGGCCACTGTTGTTCAGGCACCAGCCAAGTCCGTTCAGTGCACCGGTGTCTTTGGCGTTCTCCGTCAAGGCTTCCTTGAACTTGGCTTCGGCTTCGCTCAACTTGCGTTGTTGCCAAAGCGACCAAGCCTCTTGGGTTTTCGTAAGCTTTTGAGGACTTTCAAGTTGACCCAACTCTTGTTTCAAGCGGTTGTTGTCTTTCTTTTCCGCTTGTTCTTTCAAGATGACTGCTTCAGGCATCTTGGGTGAGTACTTTAGAATTTTGTCAGCGAACTGCAAAGCCTTTTCGTAGTCTTCGTTGAGAAGATAGACTCGGGCCAAGCCAAACCAAGCGGCAGGAATGTTGTTGGCTTTGCGTTCGGCTTCAGGGACTCTCTTTTCAAACTCATCGCTGCTTTTCAGCAAGTATTCTTCGGCGGTTTTTAGATCATTGGCTGCGATGGACGCCTGTCCGACTCCGTTCAACGCAGCTGGATGAGTAGGCTCGAGATCGAGACACTTCTTGAACGCGACGATCGCTTCCGTCGGTCGGCCCATATTGCACAGACACCAACCAAGCCCGTTCCAAGCGTTGCTGTTCTTGTCATCTTCCATAAGAACTTCGCGGAACTTTGCTTCGGCTTCGGGCAGTTTGCGGCTTTGCCACAGCTTCCAGGCCGTGGTTGCTTTGTCGCTACCCAGAACACTGTTGGGTACAAGGGCAATGACAGCGATGAACAAAGCACTGCACATGAGTAATCCAAAGCCGGTCAAGCACATCCAAACCAATCGCGTTCGCCGTTGTCGATCGTGTTTGGTAAGCATCTGAGCAACGAAACCTTCCGGATCTGCCAAAGCAAGGTCGAGCCTCTTTTGCTCGCGTCCGGAGTTTGGTTGCCATGCGCGGTCTTCGTTTGGATCTGGAATGCGTTCGCTGATCATGATTGCCCTTTGCGTGTAAGCCTTAGGTTGGTTAAGACAAGATTACCTTCGCCAGGAGTGTCCGATTGTTCTGCGGTTGAGCCATCGATCCGCTGTCGCAATTCTTCGATAATGCGATCCAATCGCGCGCGCACCGTTGGATAAGAAACACCGGTCTGGCTAGCAATCTCCTTGAGACTGCCGCTAGCCAGCACAAACAGCTCGATAAACCTTTGATGCTCCGTTGACAGTTGCCCCAATCGGGTCGCAGGAAACGTCGCATTGATTTCCACCGCACATTGACAGCACTCCATGACTTTGACAGTCATTGGGTGTTCGCAGAACGGACAGACATTGGTAATCGGCTTGTTGGGCTGGTTCTTCATGGTGAATTAAGTTAGCAAAAATTGAACTTTATGTGAATAAAGTTTATAAAAATTTGCAAAAAAGTCACTTTATTTGATTTGCCAGTGTTGTGGTTCGTGGGGAACTGCTCGCGTTCGCTTCGTCGCAAAAGGAGTTTAGGTGCAAGGCTTCAGAAGGTTCGGTGCAAGGCTTCCGCTTTGCCTTCCAGGCACCCGCTTGGTTCCCCATTGCCCATCCGCGAACGAGTGTTGTTGCGGCGTCCTCTGGGAATTTACATCCTGAAGGGATAAAAGCTTGTAGCCGGTGGTTGAGCGTCAGCGACACCACCGGAACGTTGCCCAGCGCGACATTAGCATCCTGGAAGGATGCAAGCACCCTTCACGGCATAGATCCTTCAGATCGTGTTGAACGTGGTCAGCTCTTGTTTGCTGGCACCCCGTTGGGGGGCGTGGGCGAGCTAATGCGTAACCGGTGGTGTCGCTGACGCTCAACCACCGGCTACAGGCTTTCATTCCTACGGAATAGCCGAACGTGATTGTGACCGATTTGGTTAACTGTATTCTGATGCCATCTGATTGCAACATGGCAGGATCCCGTTTTACCTCAACGCTTCGCTATCGATTTGGAACTAACCAAGGAGATACATGGTGGGCGTGCGGCCTTGGTTAAGGGAGTGGTGTGGACGCAAGCGAGGCAAGAGCATCGTGGAGCCCACCACCTAGATCTTTCTGCACAACCGTGGAAATGGCAGTTGAAAAAAGGCCAGTCTGGCTGGTTATGAACGTGCTGTGGATTCGCTTTTGACCAATGAAATGTCAGGTCAAATTTGATTGTGCGCAAATTCAAGCGGCTTCTTGCGGCAGATGCAAGGAATTATTGGCCTTTTAGGGTAAAATAACACAATACCAATCTCCTGCATTGGATTCCCCAACGCAAACGAATACCAGAACACACTGAGGAAAATGTGACTACCCAATCCAACGTCTTTCAAGGCTGCATGCCAGCCTTAATGACCCCTTGCGATTCATCGCGAAATCCTAATTTCGACGCTTTGGTTGCGAAAGGCCAGCAGTTGATTCAAGCTGGCATGTCAGCCGTCATCTATTGTGGATCGATGGGCGATTGGCCCTTGCTTACAGATGCTCAACGACAAGAAGGGGTGAAACGCTTAACGGAAGCGGGCGTACCGGTCATTGTGGGCACGGGTGCACAGAACCCCAAGATTGCAGCGGCCCATGCGGCACATGCTCGCAAGGTGGGTGCGGCTGGGTTGATGGTCATTCCTCGCGTTCTTTCACGAGGTTCGTCCAGCGCTGCCCAACGCCATCATTTCGCGGGGATTCTGAAGGCAGCCGATGGTCTGCCTGCCGTGATTTATAATAGTCCCTATTACGGGTTCGAAACCAAGGCGGATCTGTTCTTCAACCTGCGAGCCGAGTTTTCGAACTTGGTCGGCTTCAAAGAATTTGGTGGTGCCCAGTCGTTAACTTATGCTGCCGAACACATCACCAGCGGCCATCCGGAACTCGCCTTGATGGTGGGGGTCGATACTCAGGTGTTTCACGGTATCGTGCGTTGCGGAGCAGTCGGCGCGATAACCGGGGTCGGAAACGCGTTGCCTAAAGAAGTCTTGCGATTGATGGAGCTTTGTCAAAATGCAGCCTGCGGTGATCAGCAAGCTCGCCAATTGGCTCTGGAACTAAACGACGCATTGGCGGTCTTGTCCAAGTACGACGAAGGTCCAGACCTAGTGTTGTATTACAAACGTCTGATGGTTCTGGAGGGGAATCCTGAATATGAACATCACTTTAACCCCAGCGATGCGTTGAGCGTTTCACAGCGCGCGTTTTTGGAAGCCCAATGGCGACAGTTCCGGTCCTGGTGGGCTAAGTGGACAGGAAAATCGTAATGAACTCAGATCGTATTGCCTTCATCGATTCGCATACCGAAGGGGAGCCGACTCGAGTCATCACTGCCGGCGTTCCCGATTTGGGCAGCGGCCCTGTTCGTGATCAGCTTCAAAAGCTGAAGTCACAGGATTGGTTTCGTCGTTGTGTGATCTTGGAACCACGTGGCTGGGACGCGTTGGTAGGAGCCGTTTTGTGCCCCCCGCATGACCCTGGGTGTGCCGCTGGCGTGATCTTCATCAACAATGCGGGCTACTTGGGAATGTGTGGTCATGGGATGATCGGCTTGGCAGTCACGTTGTACCATCTAGGGCGAATTGGTCTTGGGCAAAGTCGGATCGAAACGCCAGTGGGAATCGTGGAAGTGAATCTGCTTCATTCCAACCAAGTTGCGATCGAGAACGTGCCTAGTTTTCGATTGGCCAAAAGCGTGACCGTCGATGTTGAAGGGCTGGGGCAATTCAAGGGTGATGTTGCCTGGGGTGGCAATTGGTTCTTTTTAGCGGAATCAGTACCCATGCGTATTGAGCTGCAGAATGTGGGTCGATTGACCGACGTTTCTGGCCGACTGCGACGCGCTTTGTGGGAGCAAGGGATCACGGGGACCGATGGCGCCGAGATCGATCACATCGAATTTTTCGAACCGAGTTCTGAGTCAGGAGTCGATAGCCGCAACTACGTTTATTGTCCGGGCGGCGCTTACGACCGTTCGCCATGTGGCACCGGAACCAGCGCCAAGCTTGCGTGCTTGGCGGCCGATGGCAAACTGCTACCCGGCGAAACATGGGTTCAAGAGAGCATCATCGGAAGCCGTTTTGAAGCCAGTTACCAAACAGGCAGCGACGGATCGATCATACCGCGTATTGTCGGACATGCTTATGTATGCAGCGAGGGCTTCCTGCATCGGCATGCCGATGACCCGTTCGTGAATGGAATCGGCTAATTCGTTCGCATGATTCGATCATTCCCAAAGATCCACATCCAAGGAAACAAGAAAACTCGTTATGCGTAGCTCAGAAGCATCCTCCGTGATTGTCGTCGGCGCAGGAGTCGTTGGCATTGCCTGCGCGCATTATCTGTCGAAGGCTGGATTCAAAGTGACGGTGATCGATAAAGGCTCGGTCGCCTCTGCATGTTCCTTTGCGAACTGTGGATACATTTGCCCCAGTCATGTGCCGCCGTTGACCGAGCCATCCGCGATACCTCTTGCCTTCAAGTCGTTGTTCAATAGGCGCTCGCCCTTTCGCGTGAAGCCCAGCTTGAATCCAGCCGTGCTGAATTGGTTCTGGCAGTTCACCAGAAGATGCACTCATAAGCAAGTGTTGTCTTCGGGCAAGCATTTGCAAGCGATTCTCGATGCTTCCATGGCCGAGTACCACGCCTTGATCCAGCAACATCGTTTTGAATGCGAGTGGCAGGAGAAGGGGCTGTTGTATGTTTTCCGAACCGAGCATGCTTTTGAAGAGTTCGCAAAGGGAGACCGGATGTTGACGGAGCACTTTGGCGTTGCGGCGACACGAATCGATGGGGCCAATTTGTCCAAGATGGAACCGGGGCTCAATGATGGCCTTTATGGGGCGTTTCATTATCCTTCGGACACGTCGTTGCGGCCTGATTTGCTCAATAAGCATTGGTCGGAGTATCTCAAGCAGCAAGGGGTGCAGTTTCTTGAGAACTGTGAGTTGAAGGATGTGCGAAAGGAAAGCGGTCGCATCCAAGGTCTATCGACTTCCCGTGGTGATATGTCTGCCGATCATTATGTGTTTGCCATGGGGGCTTGGAGCACGCATTGGGCAAAGCAGATCGGGTGCCCCATTCCTATTCAGCCAGGCAAGGGCTATTCCGTGACGATGGATCGACCCGCAAATGCACCAAGCTACCCGATGCTATTCCCAGAAGAGAAGGTTGGCGTGTCCCCCTTCGAGACGGGATTGCGGCTGGGATCCATGATGGAGTTTGTGGGTTATGATACGTCCATTCCACCGTATCGAATCCAACAGTTACGCGATTCAGCTCGGCCGTTCCTAAGAGCTTCTGTGGATGGCGAGGCCAAGGAGACTTGGTATGGTTGGCGTCCCATGACATGGGATAGTTTGCCTATCATTGGTCCGGTCTCGCAGATGGGGAACGCGCATTTGGCAACCGGGCATAACATGCTTGGGATGAGTCTTGCGACATCGACCGGCAAACTGATTGCCGAGATGATGACCGATGAGAAGACACACATCGATGCGGAGCCGTTTTCTCCGGCTCGTTTTGGCAAATAAGACTTTTGCAAAAAATATTTCGCGAGAAACTCGTCGCTACCCATTAGGAGCACTCCATGAGAGGCGTATGTTTTGAGAGCGTTGAGCGCGTTGACTGGATCGGGCTCGCGGACCCGCAGTTGCTGGATCCTAAGGATGCGATCATCCAGGTCGAGGTGGCTGGCATGTGTGGATCGGACCTGCACGCGTTTTTGGGCCGAGAACAAGGGCTCGATACGGGCACTGTGATGGGGCATGAATTTGTAGGTCGCGTGATCGAGATTGGAAGCGAAGTGCGCAAGGTCGCAGTGGGTGATCGCGTCTATGCTCCTTTCACGACCAGTTGCGGAACTTGCTTTTACTGCCTGCGGGGACTTACCAGTCGTTGCGTGCACAGTCAGTTGTTTGGCTGGCGAAGTCAAGGAAAGGGATTGCATGGTGGCCAGTCGGAATTGGTTCGCGTGCCATGGGCGGACGGGACCGTTGCGAAAGTGCCTGAGGGATTGAGTGCCGAGTCCGCATTGTTGCTCGGTGACAATTTCAGCACGGGCTATTATTGTGCGGAAATGGCAGCCATCGACCCCGCGGGAGTGACCGTGGTGATCGGCTGTGGTTCGGTCGGGATTTTGTCGATTCTCGCAGCCAAGCTATTGGGAGCCGCAAACATCATTGCGATCGACATGGTACCGCATCGCCGAGCGATGGCGGCTGCATATGGCGCTGTTGCCGTTGCACCCGGCCAGGAAGCATTATCGCTGGTGATGGATCGGACTCAAGGAAGAGGAGCCGACAGTGTGATGGAATTAGTAGGGCTGCCGGCCGCCCAAGAGTTGGCCTTTCAATTGATCCGTCCAGGCGGAGTCATGTCCGTTATTGGATGCCATACTGCGAAGCAGTTTGCTTTCTCGCCCGTGGATGCCTACGACAAGAACTTGACCTACCGAACGGGCCGCTGTCCGGCCAGGCACTACATGGATAAGCTGACTCAAACCGTGATCGACGGACAAGTGAAGCTCGATTTTATGATCACTCATCGCTTCGATCCTTCTCAATGTGTGGAAGCATACGATATCTTTGCTCATCAAAAAGACGGATGCTTGAAGGCCATTTTCGAAATGAAGTGATCGCTTTCGGTAACATGAATCTCCCGGCTGTGACGTCGTTTAACAGTCGACGATGGCGTACTCTTTTATGTTGCGCAAAACCGGAATCACAACCATTGCACTCTTGGGAAGCGTGGCTTTTCGTACTCGTACTCAGCACCTGCGGTACTCGTACTCGACCAGCGTGTTTCGATTCGGGAGCGGTGGGGTAGGATCTTTATTGTTGAGACTCCGGTTCAATGATTTGTTACGGATCTTTCAGCAACGCAACGCATTGCAACCGCAACTGAAATTCCAAGTAAAACACAGCGTAAAACCCCTCACCCCAGCCCCTCTCCCTTAAAAGGGGCGAGGGGAGCAAACTCAAAGTCAAACTTTAGCCTTTAGCCTTCAGCCTAAACTTTAACCTAAACTTCAACTTCAACTTCAACTTCAAAGTTACTTCAAAGTTACTTCAAAGTTACTTCGGAGCATTGCGACTGGCAGACCGAAATTGGTTGGGGGTAAGACTAGTCGCGGTCCGAAATTGACGACTGAAGGCACTTTGGTCTGTGTATCCTACCGCGACCGCAATCGCCGCGATCCCCAGATTGGATTCGCTGAGCAGTCTCTAAGCCCGATCGATGCGAGTTTTCAATAACCACTGTCCCGTGGTAAGACCAAAGATGGATTGCATTCTACGATCCAGTTGGTAGACCGACATTCCAGCCCATTCGGACATTTCGGCGATCTTGGGTGGCGATGCGATCTGTTTCTCGGCGGACTGAATCGCGAATGCAACCTGTCGATATTCTTGAGTATCACGGTCTGGCACCTTGAGATCCTGAGAGACCCCAACCAATCCAATGACTTTTCCTTTCTTATCTCGAAGAGGTAGCTTGGTTGTCAAACACCAGCCCACCAATCCCGAGCGATGGATATGGAGCTCCAGTTGCGAGATGAGCGGATTACCAGTTGAAAGGACTTGCTGATCTTGATCGGTAAACCGCTTCCCTAGCGGTTCTCCAAGCACCTCGGCGGATGTCCTTCCCAAAATTGCTTGCTT
This sequence comes from Pirellula sp., assembly GCA_044359895.1. GTDB lineage: Bacteria > Planctomycetota > Planctomycetia > Pirellulales > Pirellulaceae > JBKCUI01. Next base: position 15,530 of record JBIKLJ010000065.1, on the reverse strand, counting down.
GTCTTTGGTGCCGCAGCGTTCCGCCAACGTTTGGTTCACAACCAAGTACGCACCTTTGGCGTCCTTGATGAAATAAACGACGTCCGACAAATGATCAAACAACATCTCACCCGTCATCGGGGTGGCAAGCAGTTGTAAGAATTCATGGACGTTCATAGGACTTTTACCGTGTTTATGCGCATTTTTTAGTCGTCACGACCAGTATAGTCAAAAATGCAGCTTAGCAAAAAAGGGGGCTATGGTTCAACATCGTCGAATAATTGCTACATTCATCCACCACCAGATTCAGTTGTTTTGGACATAAGACGCGAGAAGATGCACTAAGGGAATTGCCAAGGGTATTCATGACAGGACCAGGACCGAAAGCTCATTTGTGGCTTCGCGACGAGACCAAACCGTTCGAGCGACGGACTGCGTTGACTCCGAACCATGCACTGAAATTGATGGAAGCTGGATTGACGGTCTCGGTGGAAAGATCCGTCGTCAGGTGTTTTGCCGACGAGGAATACAGTGCCGTTGGCGCGACGATGGAGCCAAGTGGCACCTGGAGCAAGGCACCTGAGCATTGCATCATTCTCGGGATCAAAGAGCTTCCAGACCAGGATACGCCTTTGATCCACAAGCATCTATTTTTTGCTCATGCCTACAAAGGGCAACAGGGTTGGCAAACCACCATTAATCGTTTCAAACAGGGTGGGGGTGTCTTGCTGGACTTAGAGTTTTTAGTCGATGAAGCTGGACGACGCGTAGCTGCATTCGGTCGATGGGCGGGATTCGCAGGTGCCGCATTAGCGGTCGATATTTGGGCTCATCAACAAATCCATGGGGACGTTCCCGTCCCAGAAGTGAAAATGGTGCGCGATGAGGCGGAGCTTCTGGATGGACTGCGGGCTCGCTTGTCGGCTGCGGTGCAACGGTCCGCTGCATTTCCTCGAGCGATGATTATTGGGGCAAAAGGACGATGTGGTTCTGGGGCCATCGATCTGTTTCAGAAGCTGAGTTTTCCAACCAGCAATCTTTCCTTGTGGGATCTTTCCGAAACGGCAAGCGGTGGCCCATTTTCCGAAATCTTAGACCATGAGCTGTTTATCAATTGTGTTCTGGTGCAAGGTAAAATGAATCCATTCCTCACGCGAGAAATGTTAGACCAACCGAGAAAGCTTTGTGTCATCAGTGACGTCAGTTGCGATCCTAAAAGTCCTAACAATCCCATTCCTGTGTACGATTCGGTAACGACCTTTTCGAATCCGGTGATCCGCCTAGAATCAAGCCAGCGCCTTGACCTGACGGCCATCGATCATCTCCCGTCGCTTCTACCTCGCGAGAGCAGTCAGGACTTTGGCGGGCAGATGTTACCTTACTTGCTGACCCTTGGCTCGGACGATCCTGTTTGGATCAGGGCTTACCAACTCTATCGATCCTTCGAAGCAAAAACATGACAACATCAACGGTTCATTGGGTGGGCGCTGGACTTTCCTCGGGGCCTGGTATTCTTCGTTTAGCTCGGTCGGGGAAAGCTCTGGTGTTGTGGAATCGCACCCTCGAACGTGCGCAGTCTGTTTTTTCAAACGGTACTGTCCCGGCTACCACGACGATCCGAACATACACTTTGTTGGATTTGCAGAAGGCCGTGCAGCCGGGGGACATCGTGGTTTCCATGTTGCCCGCCAACATGCATTTGGAACTTGCAGGTGTATGTCTTGAACGCAAGGCTCACCTTGTGACCACCAGTTATATTTCGGAAGGGATGCGGCAGCTGCACGAGCAAGCGAAAAGCAATGGGTTATGCTTCGTCAACGAATGTGGCTTGGATCCAGGGATCGATCATGTGTTCGCCCATCTTTTGGTCCAAGCTTGGCGAGTATCTCCGGCGTTTGATCCCACTGCAGAACTCCATTTCAATTCGTATTGCGGTGGCGTCCCCAAAAATCCAGACGACTTTAAATACAAGTTTTCATGGTCACCTGCGGGAGTTCTACGAGCACTCACCAATCGGGCTAGGTTCATCGAGCATGGGCGTGAGGCCAGCATCGAACGTGCGTGGGAATCAGTCAAGAACCTAGCGATTCGGGGTGAGGTCTTTGAGGTGTATCCCAATCGCGATTCGGTTCCTTACGTGGCGGATTATGGTTTGGACGCGACCTGGAACGTACAGAGTTTTGTTCGTGGAACCATCCGGCTCGGAGGATGGAAGAAGGCTTGGGAGCAGATCTTTGTTCGGATTCCACATGCTTCGAACGATGAGATCGAGAAGATGGGCGCTGACCTTTGGAGCAAGCATGCCTATGCGGCTGATGAACAGGATCGGGTGGTGTTGTACGTAAACCTTGTTGCAAAACACCAAGACGAATGCCGTTTCAACCAAACCTATTTCATAGACGATTGCGGTTCTGGCAGCGAAACCTCCATGGCCCGTCTGGTCTCTTGGCCGGCAGCCTTTGCCGTGGAAGCATTGTCGGATGGACGCTTCCAACCGGGCGTTCGAGGCGCCCCGGACACTTCAAGCGAAATGAATCTCTGGCTGGATAATCTCAAAGGACTCGGGATTAAGATCCTACATGATTAGGCGATTGAATGTTTAGTCGCAATGCCGTTCAATCAATCGTTTAACAGTTAGCCGAAGGCGTACTTGCTGCCATTCACGTACGCCTTCGGCTGACGGTTCAACGAAATCACTGCAGCTGAGTGCTTCATGGAACGGTATTGTGTTTAAGCCGGGGGCAGATCTATTTCCCATAGTTTCGAGCCGGCAGCATTCCAGTGCGAGACATTCATCGCGCTCGTCTTAGAATCGATTTTCACCATCCCAAAGAATTGGTAACCTTCGGAGGGTGGGCGATTGGCGCGCATTCCATCCGGGATTCCTTTGAACTTGAGCTGCGGCCCAAAGGTATTATCAAGCTCTGCTGGTCCAAATGTCCCAGCATGAAGTGGCCCCGAAACGAATTCCCAGAAGGGTTCGAAGTCTTGGAACACTGCTTGGTTGGGATCGTAGAAGTAGGAGGCAGCGAAGTGTACGTCGGCTGTTAGCCAAACTAGATTTTTGATCCCTTTGGTTTTGACGAAGCGAAACAAATCAGCGAACTCCAATTCGCGTCCCAGGGCTTGGCCGTTCCCATTGGCTCCGTTTTCGAAGCTATCTTTTCCATCGCGAACCACTAAGCCGATAGGCATATCGCAACAAATGACTTTCCATGTGGCTTTGCTTTTGGCGAGCTTTCGTTTCAACCATTCCAGTTGGGATTCGCCCAACAAATCGGTAGCCTGCGAACGCTCGGATTGGCGATTTTCCGAGTTGTCACCGCGATAGCTTCTTAGGTCCAAGAAGAAAAGTTCGAGAGTGGGGCCATACGGGACGTTTCGGTAAATACGAGACATACCATCGGCGGTAGCGCGAATCGGGAGATATTCAGAAAACGCTTGTTTCGCGCGAGCAGCCAGCAAGGCGACACTCTTCTCTTGGTAACGAGGGTCATCCAATCGTTCGTTGGGATACCAATTGTTGAGCGTTTCGTGGTCATCCCATTGAACAAACGATGGCAGTTCTGCATTCATTCTTCGCAGATGGGTGTCCATCAAATTGTATCGATAGTTGGCTCGGAATTCTTCCAGGGTTTCAGCAACCTTCGATTTGCCTTCGGTCACGATATTCTTCCAAAGACTACCATCGTCGAGCTTAAGTTCTGAAGCGATGGGGTTGTCAGCATAAATGACATCGCCCGAGTTGACAAAGAAGTCAGGCGATAACTTTCGAATTGCTTCAAAGGTCTTCATTCCACCACGGTCGACATCGATACCAAATCCTTGACCAGCGGTATCGCCCGACCAAGCGAACGAAATATCGCGAGCTTGATCGGAAGCCGTTCGAAAGCGGCCAGTGTGAGGGGCGCTCCATTTTGACAAATCATTCAAGTCTTGAAACTGAACTCGGTAAAACACAGGTTCGCCGGGTTTGAGTCCCGTCAAACGCAGCTTGGCAGTGAAGTCGGTCGATTCGAGCGCATCAGGGCCAACGATTCGTCGCGAGTTCCGAAAATCTTCGTTTCCAGCGAAATCAACAACCATGCGAGAAGAGCGATCACAGCGGCTCCAGAGGGTTGCCGCATTGGTTCCCACATCCCCCGAGGCGATACCGCTGGTGATGTTGGGCAAGTGAGTCTCGTCCGTGATGTCCTCCGCGAACAGTTCTGCGGAACGGGGTACCGCATATGCAAGAGCACCTAACTGGGAAACCAAACTTACAAAACGTCTTCTTTTCATGATGCATGCTTCAATTGGCTTCGGTCGGGAATCGACCATCGACTGCGTTTCGCCCCAGATCGGGATAGTCCGTAAAGAAACCATCTACCTTGAGTTTCTGGAGGATTGTCGAATGGGTGACTTCTAGGGAATCGGACCAACGCGGTTGTTGGTGCTTGCGAACAGTATAAGGGTGAACCATCAATCCCGCAGTATGGGCCGCTTCGACCAATCCGGTCGATTCGATCTCGCCGCGTTCATTGCGTTTCATCAGTAGATCCAGCGACGGGCCGATTCCCTTTGCATACTTAGCAATTGTCGACACATCCTCTTCCGAAGTGGGTCTGCCGAGCAGTTGAATTAAAGGGAACTTGCAGTCCAGTCGGTCGTGCAAGTCTTGCAGTTCCTGCATTTCAAAGCATTGGATGTAGCAACGATTGGCATCCGGTTGGACTTCAAGCTTTGCGAGTAAAGCCAGCAACCATTCCCCCATGTTGCTTCCGAACTCCTTTTTGTGGAACGATGGCCCTTTGAGCTCAATATACAGCCCGACCGACTTGCCGGTTGTTTCGTTCCATCCTCGAACGAGACGAATTTCATCTTCCAGTCGCAGAACTCGTTGACCAGCCGAGCCTGGGAATCGTTTTTCCAAGGCAGGTGATTCGGAACCGCGACGCGTTCGTTCGTGCATTGTCAGTTGGCTAATCTCGTTCCAGTCGAAATCAGCAAAATAGAAACTACCGTCTGCGCGATGGCGATCTGGGAACATTTGTTCGACGTTGGTGGTCTCTTCCATCGTGATATCGTGAGTCACAATGAATTGCTTGTCTTTGGACAGGACAACATCTTGTTCCACGAAGTCGGCACCTTGAGCGAACGCCATGGCTTTGGCCGCTTCCGTATGCTCGACCGTATAACCACTGGCGCCTCGATGTGCGATGACTACCGGAGCAGGAACGCTAGAACCGACCACTTGGAAGGCCAATAGCATTTGAAAAAGAAGCATGTTCTATTCCAGACTTTGAGTGACTTCACCGCCGGCCTTGGTGCTTAAAGCACGCCAAACGGTCAGTTCGATGGTGTTGTTTACTGAGGAAACGCTGCCATCGGCACGAAGCGAGTTGACGAGACCCGTGTGGTAACTTCTGGAGGTGATTGCCGCATAGGTCGGTAACCCTGCGTTCCCATTTCGACCTTCGCTCCAAGAATTGTAATCCGCATCGTAGGAAGCTCCTGCACGCATCACCATGACCGAAGTATTCGGAGTCAACGTGGAGGTGAATCCGGTATGGTGCACTCTTCCGTCGGGCCATTCGGTATGACCTGTGTCTCGAAACTCTGGAGCCCCACTGGCAATTGCAATCAACTCCGAGGCATTCGCGGGCGCGATCGCAGTTACGGGGCCGCCATTCCTAAAATAGGGCGTCCACGCTTTGACTTCCGAGGCGACGATGGTGTTGCTGGTTCCATCCACTAATGCGGCCAAGCGAGTGAAGCTGTTCGGATGGAAGATGCCATCCCCACCTTGGAAGGTGCGGGTATCCCAAACGTACCAAGTGCCAAAGTTAAATCCGATCGTAGTTGGATACAACGTTGGCCGTCCCGGTCCGAAATCGCGCATGGTGTCCCCCTTGGGATCGCTTGGGCATGAATACATCCCAAGCTTCACCTTGTCGATCGCCATTTGCCGATCCCATGGGGAATTCAAATCAACCCGTTCGTACAGATTGCTTTGCTCCAAGTAAGGTAGGATCCGACCGTGCACCGACCAGGAGAAATTCTCGGAACCCGCGATGTCGACCGTTTGACGATTTAAAATCATCGCAGGTGGGAAGCGATGGAAGGCGCTAATATAATTCTGAAGTGCCAACCCCACTTGTTTGAAATTGTTTTGGCACGACATTCTTCGTGCGGCTTCGCGGGCAGCTTGGACAGCAGGCAGCAGCAAACCCACCAAGATGCCAATGATCGCGATCACCACCAACAATTCAACCAGTGTGAATGCTTTAGTTTTTGCTCGATGTAGCATCGATATTTCCTCGGTTCACGGAACGGAATACGATAGCCCGACGAACCGCGGGAGGGATTGGGGCATCTTCCCCCATGATAGCCTTCCAAAGGATTTCATTGAGCTCAAAATCATCGATACGATCGTACTCCGAAAAGTCCATTTCCGAAGAGCGTTTTGCACCGTAGGCGGTCGACTGATTCTTGGCTTGCAAGTCGATCTGGGCCTCAGTCATTTGGTAGGGCTCTAGATTAGCTTCCGTCGTAAAAGAATTGAACATAGGGGTCGCAGCAGCGTCGTATTGCGAAAGTGGATCGAGCCCCAGAATCAGTTCCATCGTGCGGATCATGCTGACCGTACTGTACTGTGTGCTATCCACAAATTTGCGTTTGGTGTAGGGGCTGATGACCAAGCTGACCGTTCGGTGAGCGTCGACGTGATCGGGGCCATTTTGAGCATCGTCCTCGATTACGAAAATAGCGGTTTGGCTCCACAGTGGCCCATGGCTGACTGCGTCCACTAGCTTGCCGAGCGCTAGATCGTTGCTGGCAACGCAGGCTTGCGGGGTGAAAGAACCTGTTCGTGTGCCATCGGTGTGGTCTTCCCCAAGGCTCATGATGATGAATTGTGGCATGGTCCCCTTGGCTGCAAAGTCGTGATACTCTTCCAGCATGATTTCGACCAAATCGGTATCGCGTTCCCGTTTGCCAGGCTTGCCGATTCCATAATTGGGGCACATATGTCCGACCAAGCCAGGAACTCGACCTTCCATCTTGGCGTTCCCCGAATCGTCGGAAACACGTCCTCCATATTCTTTGTAAGAACGATAAGTCACATTGGCTCGCATGCAAGCGTCCCAGATGTATCCTGATGGAGCGCTTGCAAGATTCGCATCATCATCATCGTCAACACCTGCACGGCGTGAGTAGGTCAAGTGCCAATCGCGAGCGATGTAATCTGTATTGTAAGCCATGGTGCTCCAAGGATGCCCGTCGCGACTCACTTGGCCGTTGCAGTACATGTTGTCCAGCAGTACGAACTCTTCGGCGAGTTTATGGTGGTTGGGGGTTACGGATCGGGGGAACATGCAAAGGGAAGGATCACCATTCCCCTTGGGGTTATCGCCGGTTGCGAGATCACCAAAAACTTGATCGTAGGTTCTATTTTCTTTGATCACGTAGATGACGTATTTGATTGGACTAGGTTCGCCAACTTTCTGTGGAATGGCGGTGGGTTCCGCAGGCTTCGTTGCCGAGAGCAAGTCGTCGGAATAAGGGCAGTTGGCGTAAACTTGTTGCGTGTACTCGCGAAGCTTATCCTCATCAGGTACGTCCACCACCGAAAGAGCACCGCCCAGCGTGGTGCCGATGTAAGGGAATGGTTGCAGTTTGCGAATCACCTGCTCTGTTTCGGTCAACTCTGATTCTTGAGGCTCCACTTTGGGAATAGGGTTGGCTTTGGTTTGATTGCCTTTGCCGACACCCACGAGAAGCTTTTTTCCATCGGGAGTGATCGAAACTGCGGTTGGGTACCAACCTGTTGGAATAAATCCTTTAACAGCGCTTTTTCGACTTTCTTCGATATCGATAACCGCGACGCAATTGTTGTCAGCATTCGCGACGTACAGTGTGTCTCCATCGGGAGAGATTGTTAAAGCCGTTGGTGTGCTGCCTTCAGGAGCGAGAGGGAACAGGCTGGTATAAATCGTTTCGATAACGATACCCTTGCGAGTGTCGATGACGCTGACGCAATTGGAAGAACCGCAAGAAACAAACAGTCTAGTATCAGAAGGATGAAGAGCGATTTGATTGGGATGCTCGCCCACACGAACCGCGGCAACCACTCGTAAAGTATCCACTTCCACAAATTGAACGCGTCCGCCAGCCCAGTCGCTGACGTAAAGCATCCTACCGTCGCGATCAAGTTGGATGTCGTAAGGGCGACCACCAAGCGTCACTTCTTTCGTGTTGGTTGGATCAGCGGCTTTGGCTGGGTCAACAGGCATGGAAGCAAGCTTGCCGCTATTGATCATCAAAGAGTGCAGCATGTTTCTTTTTTCATCGTAGACCAGTCCGCTTCGAAAAGCATTCTCCTTTTTGAGCCGATCACGCAGGGTACGCAATTCTTCTTCGTTCATCGCTCGAAGGTTTGGCTCCGGTTCGCTTGTGCGTTTTAATTGAAGATCCTTGAAGTCGAAGGCGTGTGGAAAACCAGCTCCACCAGCAGACCACCAGACTTGGTTTTGGCGTTCACTTACAGCCAGACCGAACCAGCTTTGATAGGCTGTTTGCTTAGATAACATCGATCCTGATTCTAAGTCGAATACACCCAAGTAGTGTTCATTGAAGCCATCGCATGTCGCAAGAGCATGCTTACCGTCGCTCAAGCAATGGATATTCAGGACCAGATCATTCATTTTGATTTGGCGCCCCGCTGGCGAAATGTGCCATCCATTAGGTAGCAAGAATCCGTCCTTTGTCGGACCAGGAATCGTTGGTTTTTTTTCTTGGGCCTGCACGTTGGAGATGATGGATTCTTGAGCGCTTGAGCGGGAGCACAAGAACAGAATCGCAATAAGAGCGATTCTAGAAGCAGAATTGATGGATTGCATTCAAATGACCTTATCGGTGATGAAGGTAGAACCGCAAGCGAGGTGTGATGTAGTAAGGAATGACAGCGACCTCATTGGATCAGACATTCTGTTCAGAAATGAAGAGGCTATGGTGTAGATTTAATCAATTTTGGGTTGGTTGACAGGTTGGTACGTTCGTGTTCAGTTCGGGAGGTTGTAATCCAAAGTGATCCGGTTGGAAGGGATTTGCCGAGTGGAACAGTCTCTTCGTTCAGTAAACCTCTGGATTAATGCAACTTACTTTATGTCAGGTTCGTGATGATCCGATATTTAGCGACGCTATTTGGAATGCGTAACCCCCAGCGCATTCGGTATTCTGGAACTCCCAACGCGAAGATTGCCCCCAATGCGCGACGAATTTTTTAACCGATGGGCCAATTGGCTCGGTCTGAAATGCACATGGTTCTCGATTCGATTAGATCGAGGGAGATCATCATGAGCAATGTGGAATGGTCTGTTCCGGTAGATCCCATGGATTTTGGTCGACCCGTCGAGTTTGGGATTGTCGATTCCGAAGGTTCTTCGGGGCATCATTTTACAAGTATGCAAAGCTTGTATGAAGCTGATTCGCTTGAAGCCGAAGAACACGAAGCTGCATTCAAAACAGACGTTAGCAGTGTTGAAGCGAGGAGCGTGCAAGAGCTTATTTTGAGAGCTTTCCCGGAAGCAACAACTCGAGCGATCAAGTCAGCCATTGCCGATACCGTCTCCGCTTTGATGGATGTTGTGACCACCTTGCAAGGGGCCGATGAGAAACAAATGGCGCCGGTTTGGGGCACGGTTGGAGAGTTATACATTCACGCGAGCAATAACACGGCTGCTGCATTGGCAGTTATAGCAACCAGTTCGCACAGTTCCGATACTTCGATTGCTCGGCGGATTGGTGAGTACTCTGCGAATCTATCGTTTCTTAGCGTCATTATGAGTACGTTGCAGAAGAACGCCCCTGCCGTTTCATTGCAGATTGGGATGGCGGGTTTGCTTCACGATTGTTCCTTGCTTTTGAATCAGGAATGGTTTCAATCTCATTACAGCGTCAATGATGAAACACAACGCAAGAAATATCGAAAACATCCCATTGAGAGCGCTGACCTAATAAACGGTGTGCCTGGAGTCCCGAAAGAGGTGTTGGGGCTGATCATGGAGACGCATGAGCAAGCGGATGGTTCCGGTTATCCACGAGGTCTGGTTCTTGGGCAAGTCAGGCAGGGTTCCGAGATCCTCAATGCGGCGGACGCCTACCTATCGTTAACTCAACCTGTTCGGGGGGCAAGCTACCTGCCATCGGATGTGATCGGCTACCTGTGCATGCAAGCCTCTGAAGGCAAATTTTGTAAAGAGGCGATTCAACTTCTTACGAGAAGCATGTCCATGTACCCTGTTGGGTCGCTCGTGGAGTTGAACGATCAGTCCAAAGCCGTTGTGATTGAGGGAAATTTTGATGCACCCCTGCGCCCTGTTGTTCGAGTGCTGCATTCAAGCCATGAGGTGCACGACTTGCGGACCGCACCACTTAGTATCTTTAAGCCGCTGTTGTTGAAGAGTCTACAGCACGAGCGAATTCCAAAATCCCGGTTCCAAGAAATTTTGTGGCGAACCGATCGAGAATAGCTAATCAAAACGATCTAAAAAGCCAATGAATTTGGGGAACGGGTGGTTTTTTTGAACATCTTTTCCGGTAGCAGTTTTGGGAATGGGTGGTTTCGCTTATACTGGGAACCCTATTCAGTTGGATGTGTCTCCTTGAATGCTTTGGTATACCTGACTCTCCAGGGGATACCGTTAGCTTGGAATTGAAGGCATTTTCCAGCTTGCTTTCTTCATTCCCTACCTGGAGTTATCTGTCCATGGCAACTGCTGCAAAAACACCACGCAAGAAGAAGGCCGTCAAGGAAGTCGACCCAAATGCACCTCCCGCCGAACCTAAAGTCAAGCGGACTCGCAAGGCTGCTGCGGAACCTCGAATCAAGCTCTACTGGGGCGTTTTCAACCAAAGCTTGAAGCGAGTTGCCGTTTTCGAATACGAAGACCTCAAAAAGGCGGAAAAGGCCGCAAAGGAATTCAGCAAAGCAGGTGGTGACCACTTCCTGCAAAAGATCAAAGAGACTGTAGTCGTTTAATCTACAAATGGAAAAGAACAGTCTTGCTAAGTTTGCTTAGCAGAGAATTGAAATCAAAATCCACCGGTGCTGTTCGCCGGTGGATTTTTTTTGGTCCATGCTTAGTTAATGATGTTCGGCGTCCCTTAGCGATCGCGTTTCCCCAAAAAGGATCCGCCGTAGATGCTCGAGCTTGAAGGTCGCGGTACCGACATTGGCGATGGGTTCAGGTCGAACGCGACCGAATATTTTGCTAGCCATTCACCACGCGTCTTTCCGTCCGGCGCGCTGGTAAGTTCAGGGAGCATGTTTTGATTGATCAAGTCGAATAGCAGGCGAGGAGTTTGCGTGTAACCGTACATAGTCTTGGTGACCTGCTTGGTGGCTCCAAATCGTTCAATGATCGCCTTGATTCCATCGGAGAAGACCAAGCGGTTTTGCTTGTCCAGGCTTCCGAGTTCATCGAAGCTTCCGATCGTCACATAGCTTTGGGTTCGGTCGTGAAACTGGTAAGCTTCGTAGCCAGCTTGCCTAAGAGCACGCACCGTCAAGGTTGCCCGTTCAGCAGCAATATCTAGTTGCGAAACTTTGTCTTGCTCGCTCATTGCACTGGTGGAACGCCCCCAGCTGGAGGTTTGATCTTCCCCACGAAACACCACGACACGAACCGAAAACTTGCCTGGGCAATCCAGCAAAGAAAACTCGGACAGTTCTTTTTGTTCGTTGAGACTTTTGACGAACTTGTCTAGTACGGGCGCCTTGTAGTAATCGGCTGGTAAAAGTGGATTCCGAGTGACGAACGCGCCGGACATGGGTCCTTGAGGTGCTGGCGGTTGGTCTGCTTCCTTTTCGCCAGATCGCATCAGCTTCTGGAGATATTTACGGTAGCTGCTGACGTCGACCGAATCGCTTTTGGGGTCGATAGGTTCGCCGTCGTTGGCCATCATTCGCGGGGTGATGCGTTTGACCTTGTCGAGCGTTTCTTTGATGGCTGGGCTGTCGATGGAATCGAAATCACCCACTAAGACCGCATATCCCTCGACGACCTTGGCGTCGCGGAATTTCATCTTGCGACCTTCTCCATTTTGATTGAATCCAGCCCCTTCGACCCCTTGGGTATAGTCAAATCGTTTGCTTAAGCAATACGCCTGGAGCTGAAAATCTCTTCGCAGTTCCATCGCCAGCTTTTCGGATTGTTCTTTCGCATTGGGACCGCTGAAAGACATCGCCATCACGAACCAAGGCCCGTGTTCCGCTTTGACGGCGAAAGCATCATTGACCCCATTTTGCGGAGCCACAGCGCTCGTCACCTTGGGGCGAGCCACTTGGGCATCAAGCCTCGAGGAGGATTGGATCGCTAAGCAGGCAATCAGTGCCATGCAAAAGCATTTTTTGGAAAGTTGGAGCACCGTTGGTAAATCGAATCGGAAACTCATACCTACATCCCTGATTTGCGACGTTTTTTCGAGCGACATCCTGCCGCTTCTTTTGCCAAGCCGACAACTCCTGCCGGCATGTACGTTCGATCTACCATTTCCCAGCTGACGCGGCCAGACCAGTTTGGCGTTGACTCCAGCAACCAGTGCATTAATCTCGCTAGAGAACCACAAAAAAAATAACGATTTGATAGGAAATGGCTATTTTGACCTCCAGTGCCTCATCCCCCCAGCCCTCGCTTTACCGGCCGCTCAAAATTGGTGCTGTCGATATTGGCTTTCCGGTCGTACAAGCTGCATTAAGTGGGTATAGCGATTGGCCGATGCGTCTGGTCGCCCGTCGGCATGGCGCATCCTATTCGCTTTGCGAAGTGATGTTAGACCAATTTCTTGTCGAGTTAAAAGAGCGGAAACGAACTCAACATTTTCTTTTCAATAGTCAGGAAGAGCAGCCGGTCGCAGGTCAGCTGATGGGGGCGGAACCGGAGCAATTTGCCTTGGGAGCAAAAAAGCTGGTTGAAGCTGGCTTCGCGGTGATTGATATCAATTTTGGTTGCCCAGTCAAAAAAGTCCTCGGCCGATGCCGGGGTGGATATCATCTGAGCCAGCCAAACGTAGCGTTGGAGATTGTTCAGCGGACTCGCGATATTGTCCCGCCGAAAATTCCAGTGACGATCAAAATGCGACGCGGGATGGACGATTCTGCGGAAAGTCGCGATCGATTTTACGAGATCCTGGATGGGGCGTTTGCTATGGGGGTTTCCGCAATCACGGTGCACGGTAGAACCGTGATTCAGCGATACAACGGCCCAAGCCGATGGGCATTTCTTCGCGAAGTCAAGCAGCACGTCGGTCCGGACCGAATCATCTTGGGGAGCGGTGACTTGTTCACTGCCGAATCGTGCTTAAAAATGATGCAAGAAACGGGAATCGACGGAGTGACCGTGGCTCGCGGTTGCATTGGAAATCCATGGATCTTTGAACAATGCCAAGCCATTTTTCATGGCCAGCCCTTACCCGCGGCACCGTCGCTTCACCGTCAGCGAGACGTGATTTTAGAGCATTTTCAATTGGCCGAACAGCTTTACGGACGGGATCGAGCTGGCGTGCCGATGCGCAAGTTTGGAATCAAGTATTCAGCTCTTCATCCCGAAGGTTTGCTTGTTCGCGAAGGTTTTGCGAGAGTCAAAAACCTTTCCGAATGGTCCGCAGTTCTAGACCGTTGGTATGCCGAAGACAAGCCTGGTGTGTTCCCTAGCACAGCGATGTACGAGTCCGAATGTGAATGCTAAATATCGAATCTCACTTAGCTCCAACTGGAAGCTTTCGAAATACGCTGAGTTTCAAAATCAACCACGAAATTCAATTCTTGCCGTTCGTAGCTTCCATTGCCCAACGGGTCTCACCGAAGATCAGCAAGTGATGCTGTGTTTCGCGAACCTAGATGCTTCCACCAAGATTTTTTGGGGGGACAAGTGTCTCGAATCAGCTATAGTGGATGGTTCAGCGATTGTCGCCATTCGTAAGTTACTTCAAACAAGCAATCGAATCGAACTGCGTTGGCACGGCGGCGATTTTGACGAAGCACCCGAACTCCCAAAGTGTTTTTCAGCATGGCTAGAAATATCCGAACCCTTCGAAGCGTAATCCAACAGGAACGTCACCTTCTTACAGCCGTGGTACTGTTGTTGTTTGGTTTCATTTTGCTGGGGTGTACCACTGAATCCAAACCCGCTGAATCCAAGCCGAACACGACCTCGGAAGCAACTCAACCACCGACCGAAGCGGTCGCGTCAACTGCACCGATCCAAAAGCCCGCTGCCGACGGGCCACCTCTGGATGTCCCTCTAGATGCCTCCGTGGATGTTGATGGGCTATTGTCGATGCGACTTTCGGAGGAAGATTTATCGGTAGGTTGGATACGCTTGTTTGATGGACAATCCATGACGGGCTGGCGAAATGCGGGGAACGCAAATTGGCGAGTTGAAGACGGTTCTCTCGTTGCCGATTCGGGGGATGCGGGATTGCTTTGCACCTCTGTCCGATTTTCCGACTTTGAGCTGATCGTTCAGTACAAAGGGGCTGCGAACGTGAACAGTGGTATCTTTCTTCGTACACCGATGGTACCTAAGAACCCCGCCGAAGATTGTTACGAGCTCAATATTGCGCCGGAAGACAATCCCTTCCCAACCGGTTCGCTTGTAGGAAGAGCCAAGGTTGATGAACAAGTTGTTGCACCGGATCCGGAAGAGTGGCATACACTGCATGCCCTTGTCGATCGCGATCGCGTTCAGGCTTGGGTGGATGACGTGTTGTCGGCGGACTATGTGGATACTACGGGTCTCACTTCAGGATGGATTGGTTTGCAATTTCGCGAAGGGGCAATTCAGTTTCGAGACATTCGGGTGCGTCCTATCTCTTACGCGATTCTGCCCGCAAAGGAACTAAAAGATTTTGGGCAACCGGCAGGAGCGGTCCAAGCTAATCTGAATGAGCAAGGGGAATTGATGCTGGAAGGAGGAAAAGGGCACTTGGAGCTTTTGCAACCTTACGCCAATTGCTGCATTCAGGTCAGTGTGCAAACGCTTGCGGAGAACGTCAATTCCGGACTGTTCTTTCGTTGCGTACCGGGCGAGGACATGAATGGATACGAGTGTCAATTGCATCATGGATTCCGTGACGATCGCCGACGGCCGGTCGACGCTGGAATGGGGGCGATATTCAGACGTCAAAGCGCGAAAGCGGTGTTGTCTGATTCCGACAAGCGAACCTTTGTGTCCGTGATTGCAGACGGACCATTCTTCGGCACTTGGGTGAACGGAGTGCAGGTGGTGGATTGGGAAGACACTAGGGCGACGAACGCAAACCCTCGAAAGGGTTTGCGCACCGAAGCTGGTACCATCATGCTTCAAGGGCACGATCCGGGGTGTAAGATTCGATTCAACAGTCTGAGCATTTGTCCGATCCCGTAGTTTTGGCCTGGGATACTGGACGCCTGGAGCTGGCTCCAGCAAGTCTTACTCTTTTTCGAACTTCGCATTTCTGGGGAGCTATCAGACTACTTTACTTTTTGAATCGTTGCTTGACGCGATCCACCACGCGTAGCAGTTCAAGAT
>JBIKLJ010000233.1:0-7314 GCA_044359895.1 Pirellula sp. | reverse complement strand
AGACTCGCTTGAGGGGTCTGGTTAGGTGCTTGCTGGTGCGTTCGTCTGACGTGGAAGATGTGCTTCAGGAAGTTAACTCCGTCCTGTGGGAGAAAGCCAGCGAGTTTCAAAACGGTACCGACTTCTGGGCTTGGGCCAGCCAGATCGCAAGGTTCAAAGCACTCAACCATATTCGAAAGTACAGTCGCGACCGACTGGTCTTCGACGACAAACTTCTCAACGAACTTGCTGATCTGGCACACGAACGTTTGTCGCAGCTCGATCATCGGCGAGATGCACTTGACGGTTGCCTCAACGAGCTTCCTCCGCCGCAAAGACAGCTGATCGATCTTCGTTACGCCGGAGGACATGCTATCGAAGCGATCGCCGAAATCATTGGCAGGCCTCAAGCCTCGATTCGCCAAACTCTCTATCGGGTTCGACAAGCCCTATTGGCCTGCATCGAATCGAAACTGCAATCAGAAGGAGGCGCATCGTGAGTTCTCCCACTCGATTCGCGGAACTAATGTCGAAGATGCTCGACGATGCTATTTTGAATGACGAAATCGTCGAACTGCATAATCTCGTTAACTCTGAGCCATCGCTTCGATCGCATCTTGTCGACCATCTATTGCTTGACACTCTGCTCGAGGAAAACCTGGGGCAAGAGCCTTTAATTGCGTTGGTTGACCTCGTTAGCGATTCATTCGATCCATCGAGCTCACCAATGCCAGTTGTAGCGAAGGAGCGAATGCACGTTGAATCGTCAACGACATTCACGGGACGGCGTTGGCCATGGATGTCCGGTTGGCTCGTATTGGCTGCCAGCCTATTGGTAGTTGTTGCTTTCTTCACGTTACAGGGCAATCGAGAAGCATTTGCAAGCGCATCACAGATCGTTCAAGCAGCGATGCACGTGCATGCGGCCCCCATCGAACGCATCTATGTGGTGGAGGTCAAGCGAGGAGAGTCGAACAAAGCAAAATTTGAACTACCTCGCGATGTCCGGGTGGCCACTCAGGGTGATCGGTTCTGGGTGCAAATGCGTGGATACCGCGACTGGGCTTGGGGACGCAACGACCAAGGGGCTATTTGGATGACCCTAGGTCCTAGTCGTGCAGTCATCGTGAATCCGGACGAAATCGGAGTGCCGCTTCGCTATATCGGTGACCTCTACACATTAAATCTAGAGACATTGCTACAAAACTTCTTGAAGCACTGCCGATTGGAGATGTCCGAAAGTCCTGCCGACACAACGTTCATTGTGGCAACGCCGCGACGGCAGTGGACCAATCGACCTCTTCAGCGTGCCACCATCGAAGTGGATCGAGAAACAAAAGCTATTCGCAAACTTGTGATCGAACGGGAATTCGATCGAGTAAGTTCGGTTACCACCTTCACTCTCGTGGATTCGCGATTGGCGGACGAATCGCTTTATGGTCCCGAAGGACATCTGACAGATCCGTACCGAATCTTCTCGACCGAAACAAACGCAAGCCGTCGTCGTGAACTCATCACTAACTGGTTTGGGCCGACGTCGGACCAATGGATGCAGATCAAGGAGACTCAATCAAATGAATAGGGACAGGGTATGGAATTAAATTCCGTTTCGATACTTGATGACCGAAAGACCACCAACAATTGGCCTTTCCTTAGGCGGGACGGGCTATTGGGGCATCTATGTCCCAGGAAACAGCACACTCGTATACCCTGATCCGAACAAAGAAGTGAAGTGGGGCCCGCAGACTGAGGACGAGATGCACCTAGGCTATGTAGAATACATCGTGCCCGGTTCCAAGCCTGGCGATCCAAACCCGTTATCGCCACGAGGTCGCGCACGCGGAGCCGTTTGGAGTTTCTTCGGTGGTTCAGGTTCGCCTGAGCCGAATGTTGGCGACGGTGATTGCGGCTGAGGGAAAGACTCACTTAAGTATTCAACTAGAAATCGGAATCATGGGTGACATTCCAACTGCCGAGACACTGAAATTTATAAAGAGGCACCCACGATAGGTATACTATGAAAACAAGATCGCGATGTTCCCATGAGATTTGCTCATCATCATTCTCATTTTTTGTTGCCACCAATGCCAGCGGAAAGAACGGATCGCCAACTCCCGGTTTTGCAATCCTGCCTGTACTCGAAGGTATCCTGAAGCAAGAAGCGAAGCCATGAGAACTCTCCGTCGTGCAACTGCAGTCATCGGCATCGTTTTTGTTGTCCCCTACGTTTCATTCGCTGTTACATGGTTGGCGCGCGTCCGAGCGGACGCCGCGTTTATCGCTGCAGCGAATTTGCAGACCGTGACGCTGATGGTGGACGGAATAGAACGGCGGGCGCTCGTTCATCTACCGGCAGATTACGATGGCAAAGTGGCGAGGCCCTTGGTGCTGATGTTTCATGGCAATGGCGGCACGGCGGAATCGGTCGTAAAGGAGACCGGCTGGGTGGCGAAGTCGGATGCGTCGAGTTTCATCGTCGTTTTCCCCGAGGCGACGCGTCCCGACATGACGCAGCCGCCGAGGTTTGGCCTCAACAATCCCGCATGGAACGACGGATCTGGCCGCTTCCACGCAGGTGATAGCAACATCGCCGACGTGGCCTTCATCGCCGAGCTGCTTGACCACATTGAAGCGAAGTTCGTCGTGGACAAGCGACGAGTGTTTGCGACCGGCTTTTCCAACGGCGCTTCGATGGCTTTCCGTGTGGGACTTGAACTTTCGGATCGCATCGCCGCCATCGCACCCGTTTCTGGCGCACATTGGATTGCTGAACCGAAAATCGCGCGGCCCGTGTCGCTACTTTATATCACCGGCACCGCAGATCCCATCAACCCGATGGAAGGAGGCGCTCCGAAAATGGCTTCTGGCTCCAGCTTCAAAGGGGTACCGGAAAAAGCTAAACCGCCCGTGCGCGAAATGGTTCAGGCGTGGGTGAAGCTTCTTGGTTGCGAAGAGGAAGCGAAGCCAATTGCCAGCACTATCGAAGGCACCACGACAGTCGTCCACACTGGAGGACGCGATGGCACGGAAGTCATCTTCACAACCATTGAAGGCCACGGCCACATCTGGCCAGGCGGAAAAAGCCCCTTGCCAGCATTCATCCTCGGTAAAGCCACAAGCCGCCTCAACGCGAACGATGCCATCTGGGATTTTTTCCAAGCCCATCCGAAACCGAACCCATGAAAATAAGATTCCGTCGCTCCATCGTACCACTGCTCCTTGCCTTCTCCTTCGGCAATCTCTTCGAGCTAGACGCTGCACTTACCGAGAGATTCAAACAGCTCGACACGCACGGCGATGGCAAACTCACTGCCGGCGATCATACGCGGACGTTGTGGGTGGGCGATCTCGATCGACGATACCGCATCTACATTCCGGCGAAATACGATGCGAGCAAGCCGACGCCGGTGGTCTTGGTCTATCATGGCGGTGGAGGTAACCCCGAGGGGATGATAAAACTTTGCGGAATGAACGCTAAATCCGATCAAGCAGGATTCATCGTCGTGTATCCGTTTGGAACAGGGAGATTTGAAGACAGCCTTCTCACCTTCAATGGAGGGGAATGCTGCGGTTATGCAATGCAGAACAACGTGGACGATGTGGGATTCACCCGAGCATTGCTGGATGATTTAGAGGGCATTGTCAATGTAGATAAGGATCGCGTATTTGCAACCGGGCTATCGAACGGTGGTATCATGTCTCACTATTTGGCATCCGAATTATCGGATCGAATCGCCGCGATCGCACCCGTGGGGGGCCGCTAATGATGGAGACGCCTCGCAACAAGCGGCCGGTTCCCGTGATGCATTTTCATGGCACCAAAGACGAGTTCGCTCCCTTCAAAGGTGGGTACGGAAAAGGTTTTTTAGGACGCAATGGGATCACAAGCTTCCGATCGGTGGATCACACGACGCAAAGCTGGGTGGAGGCAAACGGTTGCGTGCCCGTGGCGAAGATGATCACACTACCCGACATAGCCAAGGATGGCATGAGCGTTAAACAACATACATGGTCGGGTGGTAAAGATGGAAGCGAAGTCGTCCTGATTGAGATCGTTGGAGGAGGCCATACGTGGCCGGGTCAAACACCCATCTTGTCTCGCTTGGGTGAATCCACGAAGGACATTTCCGCCAATGATTTGATGTGGGATTTTTTCTAGCGGCATCCTCGTTCGAAGGGTCCGAACCAAAGCACCAAGGATTAAAACATGAAAAGAAATTCATTCGGCTTTCGGCATCTGATGATTGCCATTCATCTTTTGTACTCTGCGGTCGTTGCATTCGCCACGGCTCAATCGCAGGAGCCTCGACCTTCGCAATCCGACCTCGCTTGGGTCACCGCAGAGATACCGGCCCCGCGTGTTTCGTTCCGCACGTTCGATAGTGCTACTGCGAAGACCAAGGTCAGTTACCACATCTACACCCCTGCAGCCTACGACCAGGATGCGCAACGACGATTCCCGGTCGTCTACTGGTTGCATGGTTCAGGAGGTGGACTTCCTGGTATCCCAAGAGTTTCAGCGCTCTTTGATGCAGCGATCGCAGCGGGCAAGACACCACCCTGCTTGGTCGTTTTCGTCAACGGGCTCGCCGAGGGGATGTACGTCGATTGGAAAGATGGTTCAGCCCCGATCGAGACGATCATCATCAAGGAACTCATCCCGCATATCGATACAACCTATCGAACGATTGCGTCGCGCGAGGGTCGATTGCTCGACGGGTACAGTATGGGCGGCTACGGATCGGCTCGCTTAGGATTCAAATACACGGAACTATTCAGCGCGCTCTCTATCATGGGTGGCGGGCCGCTCCAAGCGGAATTGATTCAGGCTCCCCGAGCAGGACGATTGCGTGCAGCCGAGCTTCTGCAGAAGGTCTACGGCGGTGATCAGGAATACTTCAGAAGCGTCAGTCCCCGCCGTCTCGCAAAGGAAAATGCCGAAGCAATCAGCAAAGGCTCACTCATCCGCATGGTGTGTGGCGATCAAGATGAAACGTTCAGCAACAACCGTGCCTTTCATGAACACCTCGAGAAACTTGCAATTCCGCATACGTGGACTGTGCTCGAAGGAGTTGACCACAACCCAATGAAGACCCTCGAAGCGCTCGGCGATTCGAACTGGCAGTTCTACCGCCAAGCGTTTGACCAAGCAAAGAATGCTTCATCGCCACCTCGCAAATCGGAAGTGGAGATCAAATTCCAAGTCAAGCAGCAAGATCGCCGCGCGGTGATTGTGAACGCTTCGACCGACAGCACGAAGCGACCGGTGGTGATCGCGCTCCATGGCGGTCAAGCAAGTGCCGAAATCATGCGCGGCAACTCGGGTTTCGACCCAGTCGCCAAGGCGAACGGCTTCATGGTGGTCTACGGTGAAGGAACCGATTTCGGCGGCAATCGTCATGCTTGGAACACCGGCTTTCTTTTGCGGAGACAAGTACGCGATGCGGACGATATCGCTTATCTGGATACGCTGATCGATAAACTCATTAGCGAACATGACGCTGATCCAGCTCGAATCTATATGACCGGTGGTTCTAACGGCGGCATGATGACGTTTGTTTATGCCGTGGCTCGGTCGGAGCGTCTTGCTGCAGTCGCACCCGTGGTCGCGTCGATGTTCACGTTCGACAAGAAACCGTCAGCTCCTTTGCCAATCCTAATCATCAATGGTGCCAAAGATGAAGAAGTTCCGATCGAAGGTGGCATGAGCCGAAACCCGCTGGTCAGTCGCGCACAGGATGCCCCCTATAAGCCTCTGAAAGAAGTAGTGCAATTCTGGGTTGAGGCGAACAAGTCACAGAGTCCTGCGGATATCAGCGAGAAAGGGACGGTGACAACCTCGGTTTACTCAGCAGTGACCGGTGGTGCTGTTACTGAGTTCGTCGTCGACGCTGAGGGTGGACACGGTTGGCCAGGCTCGCGATCCCGACGAGACGGAAATGCCCCCATCAAGTCTTTTTCCGGTGCTGAGCGAGTTTGGGAGTTCTTCAAGGACAAACACCGCTAACAAACCATGGTTTGAATCGGAGATATGAACAATATGAGTCGCATGAGGAAATACCTGCTCCAAACATTCGTCGTAGCAGCCTGCGCCGCATTCGGAATAGCCACATTACAAGCCCAATCCAGTCCCGCGATCGACAATTGCAAGGCGGCTGCCGAGTATTCCCATTCCCAGCATGGAACAGGAGTCCTTGTGATGGTTCGTGGAGAGATCGTTTTCGAAGACTATGCACCGGGCTGGACCGCGGACAAGCCGCACTTGCTGGCCAGTGGCACAAAGAGCTTTTGTGGTGTCATGTCCGCCTGCGCAGTGCATGACGGGCTACTAACCTTGGATGAGAAAGTCGCAGAGACACTCACGGAATGGAAAGACGACCAACGCAAGTCACAGATCACGATTCGTCAACTGCTGAGCCTATCCAGTGGTATTGAAGGGAGAGACAATGGGACAGTACCGAGTTACAAGCGGGCCGTATCGATGGCCAATGCCACTGCGGACGCTGGCAAGAAGTTTTCGTATGGTCCGATTCCATTCCAGTGCTTCGGCGAACTGATGCGCCGGAAGCTTGAACCACAAGGGGAATCGGTCGAGGCGTATTTGCTTCGTCGAGTGCTAGATCCTATCGGCATGAAGGTTGGATTGTGGCGCAAAGATGCGGATGGCAATATCAACTTGCCCGCCGGCGCATTTTTAACACCGCGCGAATGGGTGAAGTTCGGTGAGTTGGTCCGACTTGGAGGTAAGTGGAATGAGGCGGAGATTGTGCCGGCTGCCCTTCTTGCTGAATGCTTCAAGCCATCAACGGCTCAACCTGCGTATGGAATGACTTGGTGGCTGCTGGGGGATGGTGACGAGAGTAGCACTGAGGCGGCGAATGGTCGCGAACTGGCTCCCAAGACGAAGCGGCTAATTGAGGAACGCCGCAAGCTGAACTTCCAACCACCCGCCGACACTGTAGCCGCGATGGGTAAAGGCAAGAACCGATGCTATGTCATTCCTTCTCGCGAGATGGTTGTGATCCGTATGGGAGACAGCCAAGGCCGCGAATTCAGCGACAACGAATTCTTAGCAAAGTTGCTGCAAACGCGATAGTTTTGGGCAAGGTAATTCTGAACATTTGTCTTACCAATTAGCCCATATTTGTCGATTTTCTTGCTGGGTAATGAGTCTCGGTTCAGCCGTTTTGCATAGATAGATCTGGGAGGGACGCCATTTCGGCTCCCTCGCAGGTCTTTCTATGGAGGCAGAATCATCGACGCTAATTCTCTCAACTCAAGTCCCTATCTGGGCAATCTATCACGCGATCCGGCGACGGTCCGCTTTCGATCGAT
>JBIKLJ010000003.1:0-64574 GCA_044359895.1 Pirellula sp. | reverse complement strand
AAGGAACTTGACCAGATTTTTGCCGTTTCCGTCGGTGGTTTCAGTCTCATGGACAACCATCTGCACTTGCTGCTTCGCATCGATCCTGAAGTTGCCAGCAGCTGGTCGGACTCGGAGGTGGTCGAGCGTTGGTTTCGGCTGTTTCCGCCTCGAGGGTCGGATCGCAAGCCGATGAAGGTTTCCAAGGAAATGGTGGCGGCGCGTGTGGGCAACATGGATTGGGTGGCGAGTGCGCGCAAGCGATTGTCGTCGCTGGGTTGGTTTATGAAGTGTCTCAAGGAACCGTTGGCTCGGATGGCGAACAAGCAAGACAAATGCACTGGGGCTTTCTTTGAGGGACGTTTCAAATCGATTGCAATTCTGGATGAAGAGTCGCTTGTTTCAGTGTGTGCTTATATTGATCTAAATCCGGTTGCGGCTGGGATTGCTGCAACTCCGGAAGCTAGCGAGCACACCTCGATTAAGGCTCGGGTGGAGCATGTCGTTTCGAACGGTCGGGCCGAGGATTTGAAGGCGGCGGAGCTTGGTAGTGTGGCGGCGGTTCGAGTTAGTGGCGGGCTTGAAGATGAGCTATGGCTGGTGCCGGTTGAAGATCGTCGTGGTCTTGGCGCGGTACGTGAAGGGATGCGAAGTGGGTTTACGCTGGGCCAGTACGTGATGTTGGTGGAGTACACAGGCAGGATGCTGCGTGATGGCAAGGCTGCGATTTCGACGGAGGTTGCAGATGTGTTTGCGAGGCTTGGTTGCACGCCCGAGACTTGGGGAGTTCGGATGTCGAAGCTAGCAGGAGGCCGGTTGCTGGGTCGATTTCTTGCGGCGACTCGGGACAAGTTGCGAGAGTTGGCAGGGAAGTTGCAAGTTCGGCATCTTGCCAATGTAGGTTGATCCGCTACGGTCCGATTTCGAATGAGTGCTGCGAAGACGAGTCTGCGAAGGCGAGTGCTTCGCGTCGAAGCTGCCTATCTCATTAGGGCAGTTATGGTTCCGCTGCTCAATCGCCATTCTTCTCAGTGAACCGTGCATCTCCCAATGGAGAGTCATTCGCAACTTCTCCGCGAAGCGCCTCAAGTGCAGCCCATCTGACGTCCGTTGATAGTATCGGAAGTAGGCTAAGTTGACTGATGCGATTTTGCGAGTCACGGAATTGCTGTGCCTGTCCTTTTTTGTTTTTCGGAAGCAGGCTACGTTGACGGAAGCGATTTTGCGAGCGGCGGAATTGCTGTGCCTGTCCTTTTTTGCTTTTATGGCTCGGATGGCGATGCAATTCGAGGGTGCCATGAAACGTCCGAGCGGATATGCTTTGAGCGACGATTACGAGCACGAGCACCACGATGCTGAGCACGAGTACGAAATTGTTCGACAACCACTTGATGTTCGTAGGAAGGACTACACGATGAAAGCTGTAATTGTTGCGTTCGATCGGTTTACGGATGTGGACGTGTTTCTGCCGTGGGACCTGCTGAATCGCGTTCGTTTCCGCGACAAAGAGTTTAGCGTCAGAATTGTTGGTCCATCAAAGATTCACAAATCCGTTTGTGGACTGGAATTGCCGATGCACGGTGGAGTCGAAGAATGCAATGATGCAGAAATTGTCTACTTCGCCAGTGGACCGGGGACTCGCAATCTCATCAAAGACGAACATTTCTTGAAGCAGTTGCGACTTGATCCTGACAGCCAAATCATTTGTTCCATGTGTTCGGGTGCTTTGATTCTTGCGGCGCTGGGAATTCTGGAAGGTGTTTCTGCGACCACTTATCCTACGGCCGCTGAAGAACTCAGGAGCTTTGGGGTGGAAGTTGAGACGACGAAGCACTTGGTCACCCATGGAAACATTGGTACTGCCGCTGGATGTCTCGCTGCGGTTGATCTCATGGGATGGGCAATCGAAAAACTATACGGTCCAGATATTCGTAAGGATGTTATTGCGTCGGTATTGCCCGTGGGGCAAGGCCAGGCTTGCATCTATTAAAATGCAATCAAAACCATCTTCAAGCTGGATAGAAAAATGTCTCGTTTCCTGACAGCGGTCGCAATTCTTGTTTTGCTTTTTCCTTCTTCTCAATTGTTTGCCATTGAGGTATGCCTGGTCAATGACTCCAAGAATACGACCATCATTACAGTGATCTCTGGCTTGGATCGCTTTGAAAAACGTTTAGAGCCGAAATCACATGCATTTGTTGTCCTCGCGGATACCAAAGACAATCGAGTGGTGATCGCTCAAACGGTGGACGAGTCGCGTCCTGACAAGGTAAGCTCTTCGATCAAAGTTGTGGACACAAAGGTCCTTTCTGAGCATGTGAACCGCTTGAACTTTTGTTATGTGCATGGAACGGAAGAAGAAGGTCTTCGAATGGACCTACTTGCGTTCGTCTGTTTAGATATCGTCCCGCATCAATGGGGAAACGAGCCTTCCGAAAACGAACGATTCCCTCAGTTGAAGGCAGAATTGGTTAAGAGCCTTAAGCATACGACGGAGATCGATCCGAAGTCGAATGCAAGTTTGAAGAAGTTTGTGCATCAATTCTCCCTCGCTGAAAGTAACAAAAATGAATGGACATCGCCCCTAGGAAAAAGCAAGCATGAGTGACTCTCCATCCTCAGTGTCATTGTCGGGTAACACCGAACCGCTTCCGAAACGAATTCGGAGATTCAATTTCTGGCGATACTTCTGGTTAACTTTCCTTGTTGTCTCAATTGCGTACGCTTGGTATTGTTTTTACGCTCCCACCAACAATATCGCTTGGGTTAATAACTTTGTTTCTGCCCAGAAACAGTCTGCAATTACTGGGAAGCCGATCCTTCTGTACTTTACCGGCAAGTGGTGTGTTCCGTGCCGAATCATGAAACGACAAGTGTGGGCTGATAAAGAAGTCGAGGGGTTAGTGAATGCCCAATTCATCCCCTTGTCTATCGACTTGGATAGTCCTGATAATGCTGAGTTGTTGAATCGATACAACGTCCGAGGCGCACCCGTAGTCGTTGTTACTGATCCACTGGGAAATGCTATGCGATGGCGAGCAGGTGGAATGGGGAAATCGGAGTTCCTGGAGTTGCTACGAGAACCGAAACCTTTGGAAGGCGATTGAATGGTCGCGTTCTTATTGTTCATATGATCGAAGCACGACGCGTTGAATCCAATGCGTTGTCGTGAAACAGCCAATATGTTTCTGAATGGGTGTTCAGACGCTACTGGATTCGCGAATCTTGTCCATCAAGAGTTCGCAGTCCAAGCGAAGCTTCTGCATCTGGTCCGAGCTCCAGCGTTGCCCGATCCGACTTGCAATGTGGAGGGCTGCGATGCCCGCCATGGCTAAAATTGGAACGGCACTCATCCAAGTGGATTGTTTCAAAAGCGAGACCGCATAAACGTAGATCATCGCAAAGAATGCGGTGAAACCTAGAGCCAAGTAGACAACCCAGACAAACGTCCAAACCTCTTGGCGTGGTTCAAACCGAGCGTGGATACGAGTGCCGTTGGCTCCGTCGTCATCCAGAGTCAGCGACAAATGTGGAGTCCAGTATCGCAGTTCCGTTTTAGGAACATGCAATTCGGCAAATCGTTCAAAGGCCAAGCAGGTCCTGCTCCACGGTTCCCTTGACAGTATCTCGCGAACTTTTTGATCTACCGTCGAAACAGGCATTGGTAGATGCATATCAAATGCGGGAGTTAGATCGGATATCGACATCAACAGGCCCCTTCGAATGAGGAGAGAAAGCGTCGTCTCGTCGACGCTAGCGAGGCTGGCCCGGGCTTTCCAAACGAGTTGGTGTTAGGAAACGATCGCCTGGGCGGAGTCTACTACAAGCTGGGTTCCCGATTGAAAGTGACTTCGTTTGATAAAGGCTAGTGCCACGACCTGTGTCGCGTTTCCAGATTCATCGAGCGTTGCGCTTCGGATCGTTCCCACTTCCTTCTCTTCAGCATAAACCGTCGCCAGCGAAATTGGAACAGATGCTGTTGAAACCGAAAGCATGACCAGCTTTTTTTGCACTTGTCCAAGAGCATCGAGTCTTGCAATCGTTTCTTGCCCCAGATAACACCCTTTGTTGAATGAAATAGCCAGCTGATCTCGATCGAGCTCTTGTGGCAAGTTGCGATCATCAAAATCCAAGCCGTACCATGGCCATTTGGCGCGGATCCGGAGGTGTTCCCAGCCTGATCGAGTTTCTAGGTCGCTTGTCAAGCAATCACTTCCAAGCCGATCATGGATCGCGTTCTGGTTCGCATCGGATGGGACCAGACATAAGAAGGACTCGGGACCAATCCAAGCGGCATGAACCAGCATGCACTCCACTCCCGCTATCTCCAGTCGCACGGCCGATCCTGCGTTAGGAGCCTGATCGATACTCAAGCCAAATACCGATGCAACGGTGGCTCGATCTTGCAACAACCAAAAAACAAAGTGTTGGCTTTGATCCGACACAATTGCATCCTCGCGAATGATGTACCGGTCGAAGTGGGGAACAAGACGTTCGGCTTGCCCTGGGACTGTGAGAAAGTAGACGCAGTCGTCCAAGCCAAAAGCGATTCCGTGGCCAAACGTTCTACCCTTCACGTCGGTAACAAATGTCTCGGTCGCTTGTCCGTGGCTCAGTTTGCGTAAGTCTTGCGTGCAAAGATTGTTGAATACGCGACAGCGGTCGCTACCTTGAAAGCGAATGATTGTTCCGGAACCTAGCAAAAATCCTTTCGGCACTTGGTTGGTTATTCCTTTTCTCGCAAGGCTTCTTCGATCACCGTCAGGAAAACCTGAGAAACGCTTTTCTCGAACGGTTCCTTTGGAATCACCAACTTGTCGGACATGGTCGAAAGTCTTCGTTGGAATTCTCGGAGTCGATCATCGTTCACATCGTCGCGAATTGTCAGACGGCCTGATCGCTGATCTTTCGTAGCTACATTTTGTACTGCAAATTCCATGTCTTGGATTGACAGTTTGCCTTCCGACGCGGCTCGCAGCCATCGATCACAAGCCGCAGTGAATTCGGTTTTCTCTTCTTCGATAAACCCGTCCGATAGCTTGGCTGCCGCCACGAGTTGCTCGACAACGCCCCATTGTAAGACTGGGCTGTCGGTCATACGAATCACTAACCGCGAAAGTTGGCGAGTTGTCAGTTCTTCGCGTTCCATGTCCGAGGATAGGTCGGTCATGCGTTCGATGATGGCTTGCTTGTCGGTTGTGCTTAGAGACGACTGTTCGACCCAGGGGATCAACTGTTCGCGGACCGAGTAGGCTGCGCGGCGGCCTTGGCTGCCCGTCATCATTGCGGCCATGGCGATCATTCCAAGGCTCAAGCAAATCGCCCCAATCACGGCCACGACAAGGCAAGCGGGTCCTAAAGAGACATCTTTCTGAGGTCCACCGGATCCGCGTTCGACTGGTTTGCCGTTCTCTTTTGCCATGGTTTAAGCGTCTTTACGATTGAGTGTGTGACGTCAGCCTAGGGTGGGCCGGCCGGGATCGACTGGCCCGAGTTACCCAGCGAACTAGTCTTTGAATTCGATGGAAAGGACTTCATATTTGAGCGTTCCGCGGGGGGCTTGGATTTCGACCTTCTCACCCACTTTTTTGCCTATCAAGGCGACACCGAATGGGCTGCTGGAAAGGATCCGACCCACTTCATAGTCCTCGTCACCCGCGCCCACCAGTGTGTATTCTTCTTCGTCGCCCCATGGGTCCTTTACCCGCACCGTTGCGCCAAACCCAACCTGATCTTTTGGCAAAGTTGCACTGTCGATAATATGCGCGTTGCTAAGCTTGGTTTTGAGCGCATTGATTTTCGACTGGGTTAGCCCTTGGTTTTCGCGTTGAGCGTGATATTCGGCGTTTTCCTTCAAATCCCCTTCGGCCCGTGCTTCGGCTATCTTCTCGGAAATGCGAGGCATCTCTACATTTTCGAGCCGATCAATCTCTGCTCGAATTCGGTTGTAACCGTCACGAGTCATCGGCACGTAATCACTCATCTTCCAAACTCCTATGCATCCTAATGCACTTAAAAAAAGATGCGACTTGACTTCGAGGACGAAGAAAAGTCGCATCGTGATTCACGGTTGTCATTCTATCATCAGGCGGGCAAACCCGCTCAACCTACCATCATTCCGCCAAGATCACGATTGTCAAGTTCAATCGGCTGTCGCGTCATAGATCGGGAGGTGTCGATAGTATACCTCTAACGACAAAAGATTGAGCGTTGTAACGTAAAGACGGCCCCCAAATCGTCCCCATGCGTCTGGAATTGGTCCATTCGGCTCCCACGATCCGTCGAACTCGCCACTTTGCAATTGGCTTCGAATCAGCATGGGGTACAGGCTTCCGTACCATGTTTTCCAGCGATTCCCACCCATGTGGAACAGAACTTGGGTGGAGTAATACCAGTAATATGTATCGCGTTGCGGGTTTTCTGCGGTCCCTTCCGCGGGAAGCCGCTGCAACAGCCAGTCCGCCCCTTGTGTCATGTTGGCATTGTCCCGACGCCATCCCAGATACAATCGCATGAGCAGACCCACGCTTGTCATTACCGGCGTGGGCACCCGGCCATGCCGCGTGGTGGGGGTGTCCGGAGCCTGCCAATTGTAACGATAAAGGAACTTTTCTCGTTCGCTCGCTTGCGATCCTTGGAGCCATTTTTCGATTCTGACATAGGACTCTTTGGGGACATCAAGCCCCGATAGTTCAGCGCTCTTGAGTGCCATCATGCACCAACCAGTCACACTGGTATCCGATCCGATCTTGGGTTGGTATCGCCATCCCCCCGATTGTGGATCTTGACTTTGAATCAAAAAGTTAATCGCACGTTGAGCGTTGTCTTTGATTTCCGGATCTTGGGTCATTCCATAGGATTCGCACAACGCAAGGGTTGCGATCGAGTGGCTGTAGAGCCAAGCATTGCTGTCGGATTTCGCGTCCGTGGGTACATACAGATCGCCGTTGGATTTTTGATTGCTTCGAAACCATTGCAACGCTCCTTTGCAGTTCCCTTCGTACTTGAATTGTTGGTGCGTGTAACCAGCGCCTTGAAACGCCAGCAGGGCCAGCGCGGTGGCAGCAGTCGGGCTTTGAATTTCCACTCGTTCCTTGAAGTCGTCTAAGCTCCATGAGCCGTCGCGACGTTGGTACTTGGCAAGAAACTGCAAGCCGCGTTCAATCGCAGCTTCCGTTTGCGGCCCCAGAGGTCCAAGATCGTTGGCAGATTCGTCCTCGGATTCCCGATTGCGGTTCATACGCTTTGAAAACGCGGGGGCAGGAATTGGAACAGCTGATCTCGCAATCTTAGGGCCTCCTGCGTCCGGACGCTTGAAACGGTCTGTCGTAAGCTCTACATCCTTGATCTCAGGCATCGCAATATCGCGTTTGACGGAATCGAGCCCTTTGCGAGCGATATCCACCCGCGCTGCCGACGAACTATCGGGAACGATATTCAACGCAGGCGAACCGATGCTGGGGCTGAGCGCCGACTCGCGACCTGACTTGGCCGTTCTATTGGGATCCCCCACGCGATTTGAGTTCAGTTCGGACCGGCTTAGATCTGTCATTGCACCAAACGAAGGTGCTAGGTCTTCGGTTGCATCTCCTTGGGATCGAGATTGTGAATTCAGCGGACCGGTCGCAATCGGTTGGCTTGCGGCGGGTGGGCTTGTGGCAAGATTGGATTCGCGAGCCCTCGCTCCTTGGAGCTGACCCTGCTGTGCAAATCGCGGATCGGTCAAAAACGAATTCTCATTCGGCACTCCAGACGAATTGTTTTTGGAACGTTGTTGGGTGCCAAGTTCCGACGCTCGGCTGACGCTGGGTTCAAGCTGCGGAGTCGACATGGTAGGAATCGTGCCGGTCCTGCTGCTTCCCGCCTTGGTCCAATCTCTGGATCGCTCTTGCATCCCAGTGTCTCGTTCTGCGGACAAATCACTTCGTTGATCTGCGATCTCCGACCTTGATGGAAGCTGCGGGACAGGAACGCTAGATCCGGCAAGCTCCGAAACCGACGATTGGGAACGTTCCAGGAGCTGTTTCGCATCAGGCCGAATGGGTAGGGCCTCGGAAATTCTATCCAAGGCTTTGTCCATCTCTTTCTCATTTGACTTTGGTTGAGTCAAAGAGCGAGCGCCAAGCTTCGGTGCAACATTAGGCTTTTCTGGCTGGGCAGGGAGCGGGCTGTTCATGAACGCGCTGTCGGCGATCGGGCCTTGTTTTGCATCCTGCCGAGATGGATCAAGCTCGATTCCATCGGGCTGGAGATCGGCGGGCCTTAAGGCTTGCGGTTCGGGCTCCTTTTTGACTTCTGTTTCGGGGACTTCGATGATGGACGTTAAATTATCCGCGGCTTTGGTGGGATCGGGGCGATCCAATTGTTTCGCGGTGGAGGTGATTGCAGGCTGGCTGGGTGTCGCTTCCCTTCTAGGTTGCTCGAACGGCTTTTCGGTCAGGGACGGCTCCAAGCTGTCTTTGGTTGCCATGGCGTCCAGTTTCGCGGGTTCGTCCGGCCGCTTGTCGGGTTCGATCGCTTTCTCTGCTTTGGTCGAGTCTGTTTTGACGGGCTGCAGGTAGTCTGGGCGAGCATCGCTTTGAGGGTTCATCTGCTCAAAGTATTTTGGCATTTTGACCGGGCTCGTGGCCTCGGCCGCAACCTGATTCGCCTTGGAAGTCCATGGTTCTTGAAACAAAACTACATTGAGCGCGAACAGAGTAAGAAACAAGTGAACGAGCACGCTGATAAGAAAACCTAACTGAACCGACTTCTCAACGAGATCGTTTGTAAGAACTCGCGTCAGCATGGAAGTCGCGATAAGAACTGTCGGGATGGCAAGCAAATAAGTCCATGCATTGTAGAACGGGTTTGGGTCATCGAAGCTTAGAAGTCGAACGACCAGCAACAGCACCAACACCCCCAGCAGCATTAAGGCAGCATCTAGGGCAATCAAGCCGGAGTTGGGTTTGGCTCGCGTGGCAGGCAAGTTCATGATTCCTCCCGTGGTTCGGTGGAAATCTTGTAGGACGGTACCTTCAGTTTGGTGCACAGATCCATGATCGCAACGACAGCTTGAAAGGCGACGGTTCGGTCGCCTCGAATGATCACCATCTGATTGATGGGGTTGTCGACGACAGCTTGCTTCACGATTTCTTCAACGCGATCGATGGCCATCCGCTCGCCACGCACCATGTATTGGCCAGATGCATCCACATTGATCACAAGTTCATTCGGTTCCATCGTCATGGGGACGGCGCTCGACGCGGATGGCAATTGAACAGGAAGTTCGCGATCATCCTGAGCGAACCGGGTGGCCACCAAAAAGAAAATCAGCAGCAGGAAGACCACATCGATCAGGGGAGTCAAACTGAGTGCATCAAGGGCTCTTCCTTTTTTAAGTTGAATTGGCATTTGGCGTCCTAAACGATTGCGAGTTCTAAACGATCGCGAGATTGTCTCGATGAATAACCTCTTCGTAGGGGCATTGTCCCAAAATCTGCTCGATCCGATCCGATCGGCATCCTCGTATTTGCTTTACCTGGGTCGCATTGTAGTTGATCAGCCCGCGAGCAATCTCCGTGGCATGTTCGTTGATGATGGAAACGACATCGCCCTTTCCAAAATCCCCCTCTACCGTTTTAATCCCGATGGCCAACAAGCTTCTTCCATCTTCGCACATGGCTCTTGCGGCCCCTTGGTCCACTGACAATTGGCCAGATGGTTGAGCTGAAAAGCCAATCCAGCGTTTGCGTGGCGAAATGGCTTTGGACTGTGGCACAAACAAGGTGCCGATCGACTCGCCTCGGGCTAATTGAACTAATACATCCGGGCCTCGGCCCCAGCCGATGATAACACTTTGGCCGCTGTTCGTCACGAATTTGGCGGTGGCGAGTTTGCTAGCCATTCCACCTTTGCTAATACCTGTTTTTCGATCGCGAACCATTTCTTCAATCGATTCATCGATTCGTTCGACGGTCGGAACCACCCGGGCATTGGGATCGCTGGGGTCACGATCGTAGAGGCCTTGCACATCGCTGAGAATGACCAACAGACTTCCTTCTAGAAGCCCTGCAACCATCCCGGCAAGTCGATCATTGTCGCCGAAGGTGGTTTTCAATTCGTCGACAGCAACAGTGTCGTTTTCATTGATGATTGGAATGGCGCCCAGTTCTAAAAGACGTCGCAGCGTGTTGCGAACATTCAAATAAGCAACGCGGTCGTCCAGTTCGGAAGCGGTCAAGAGAACTTGAGCGGCAAGTCGACCATGCTTGGCGAACGTTTGTTCGTAAACGTGGATAAGATGCGTTTGGCCGATGGCCGCGACAGCTTGCAAAGTGGCGAGGTCGGATGGTCGACTGGCCAGCCCCAGTTTTCCGACTCCGCTGGCAACTGCGCCGCTGGAGACCAAGACGACCCGCTTACCCATCTCAACCAGCATGATCAGTTGCCTTGCCAAGTTAGCAACTTGAGCTTGATCCAGCAGGCCATCGTCTCCGGTCAAGGATCGCGATCCCACCTTGACGATCCAGGTCGATGCTTCAGAAACCAGTTGCCGATTGTTTGACACGTTGATCCTAGGCGAGATGTCTGTTCAGATGGAAAGTAAAAGGGGGTAGGTCGTTATGCTTTGGCCGAGCTTCCCTGTTGCTTGGTCAGGATCAAGCGATCGAGTTCTTCGCGAAGCTTAGGTAGAATTTCATCGTAGGGGTAGGCACCAATCGCTTCCCCGCCCCGTTTTAGATTGACTTTGGCAGGCCCGCACCAAAGTCCAAGATCGGCATCATCGGTTTCACCCGGTCCGTTCACTCGGCAACCCATGACAGCAATCGTGATGGCATAGTCTTTTGCGTATTGCGTCATCGCTTTGACATCTTGAGCCAGTTCGACAAATGCTTCGTTTTCTACTCGAGAGCAACTTGGGCAGGAGATGATATTGAGCTTGGTTGGGTCGAGAGCCACCACGGATCGCAGGCGTCCATTGCGAATGTCATCGATGATTTGTCGTCCTGCTTCGATCTCCATCGACTTTTTGGAGTTTGGCACCGTTAAGCTGACGCGAACGGTGTCGCCGATGCCACGCCCGATCAACTGCTCGAAGGCGATTCGTGTCTTGATGATTCCATCCGGTGGAAGCCCAGCTTCGGTAACTCCCAAGTGCAGTGGAATATCAGGTCGAAGTTCGGCAAAGCGTTGATTGACGGTAACGACATTCGATGGATCGCTATCCTTGAGCGAAACAACGTAGCGGGTGAAGCCGATCGAGTCGAGCAGTTCGCAATGCTCCGTCGCCGAGGCTAGCATGGGTCCCAAGGAGTCTTTGCTATCGAACAGTTCTTTTTGGTTTGGGTCGACGCTGCCGCAGTTCACTCCGACTCGCATTGCACAATCGTTAGCGCCCGCCACGTCGGCCAAAAACTTGACTTTGTCTTGCCAGGGACGTGATTTCTCGTGGTGGTACAGGTGGCCTGGGTTGTATCGCACCTTGTCGACATGCGGAGCGACCTTTTCGACCAATCGATAATTTTCCTGAAGATCCACCGACAGATTGGCGGTTGTCTGGCGACGAATCTCTGCCAACGCTTCGGCATCCTTGTCGCTGTCGACCGCGATGCGAACGACATCGGCACCTGCTTTTTGCAGATCGATCACAAGAGCAACGGTGGCATCGATATTGGTGGTGGCGGTTGCCGTCATGCTTTGGACAGCGATGGGATGTTCAGCGCCGACGGATATCGAACCGATAGAGACGCTTCGAGTTGGATTACGTTTAATTTGCATGAGTTAAGCGTGATTGAGAGAAAAATGGGGCGCCAAGCGAACATTCCGTCCGGTCATTCTACCCGGATCGGAATCAACCGAAACTACCATAAATTCGTCACGCTGCTTTCGCCCTTTGAAGTTGCGTCCATCGAAATTCAGGACTGTGAGCCCATGAATAGTCAGGTAACGCATCTTCAAAACTAGCTTTCTTGGCTTAGCTCTAGGCGGATAACGTGGACGATCAAGACAATCCGAAGGCTTTTTGCATTTGTTTTCGGACGATGGTCAATCGTTCCAGTCCGCCGCCACCCACTTCGGCAGTTGCCCAGCCGGTGAAGTTGATTTCTTCGAGTCCCTTTTGGACTTCGGCCCAAGGAAGATCGTCTTCTTCCGAAGTAATATCGACGAATTTGTTTTTGGCTCGGCTGAAGCCCTTCACATCCAGCTTGACGGCGCGGCGTCCAAACGCGTTCAGCCAAGCTCTTGGTTGTCCATATTTCCAATGGTTTCCGATGTCGTAATACATTCCGATCCAAGGGCTATTAAAGCTGTCCACGAACCGAATGAACCGGTCCGGCGATTGCTCGGGGGGAAGGTCGTGATCGTAATGCAGTTTGTTCCAAACGTTTTCGAACAAAATAGGTTGGCCGAGCGAGGCGGCTAGAGGAATCAGCTTTTTGATTTCCTCGGAGGCCCTGGCTTCGACCTCTTGTTCCGTGCCATCGTCGCCACGGCCTACGACAATTAGGACACCGCTGCCCCCAATCGCGTGGGATACTCTTAAACAATGCTCGATATTAGCCACTCCTTTGGCTCGATCGTCAGCGTTTCCGCTCGTGAGGCGGACTTGCCAATGCTGATGGTTGATGGCGTTATGGCAAAAAACGCCTGATTCTTGGACGGCTTTTTTCGCTTCATCGACCGTGAAATTTCCTGCCTCATCAAAGTCAACACCATCGAAGCCCGCTTGGTCGGCAAGCTTGAGCCGCTCAACCAATGACAGCTTCCTTCCATTGGACTCATTGGAAATCATGCCCAGTTTGCACGAGATCAGAATTCTCTTGCCGGTGGGGGGGACGACCGTTGTAGATTTGGTATCGGCTTCCGTCGTTCGCACGGGGGATGCTAGGCTGTTGGAAGCATTGAGATAGGCTGCGGTTGCTGCCGCGGCAGCTCCAGCACCTAAAAAGCTCCTGCGTTCCATTGAGAGGGGTCGGTTCATTTCGAGTCAAGCTCCAGTTCACAAAGAGGAATCAGTGTCAAGAAGTCAGCAAATCAACTAAAACATTTTCGCCGGACCCATTCCATTGCAATCCGGGCGAGCCTTAGTCTAGCCTACCTCGACACCCTAGTCACTCCGACCAATAGTGGACGAGGCGACGAGTCCCGGCTGTTACATATTCATCGAGGCTACCAGGCCCGCTTCAACCGAACTTCGTTCTGGAAAACCCTAGAAAACCTTCGAACTTCCTTGGACACTACATATTCTTCGGACGAGATTTCAGTAAAATGGAAGGTGACTATCGATGGGCAAGGCCGACTCGTTGCAATGATGCAGGGTTGCCAATTCGACTAATTTGATGGGGATAGTGCATCGAGAATCGCGAGGACTCAATCGTGGTTCTTCGAGGAACAATTTGGCATGACGCAGATTACATCGGACCGAATTTTTGAACTTATTGAGAAAAGCCGACTCGTCGAGTCAGGTAAGCTTCAAGCACAGCTGGATGTGATTCGGGCCCATCACGACGGGGTTCTGCCAGAGGACCCGGTGGTCGTTTGTAAGGAGCTTGAAGACGCTGGCGTTATTACGCGTTGGCAAAGCGAGAAAATTCTTCAGGGCAAATACAAGGGTTTCTTTTTGGGGAGCCACAAGCTTTTGGGGCACCTTGGTTCTGGTGGAATGAGCAGTGTCTATTTGGCGGAACATATCTTGATGAAGCACCAGCGTGCCATCAAGGTTCTTCCAAAATCCAAGTTGGGCAAGAACAGCTACCTGGAGCGTTTTCAGCGAGAAGCCAAGGCCATCGCGTCTCTGAACCATCCCAACATCGTTCGGGCCTACGATATCAATAACGAAAAAGACACCCACTACTTGGTGATGGAGTATGTCGAAGGTGCGGACATGCAGAACTTGGTTCGCAAGCATGGTCCATTGCCTTACGCTGTCGCGGCGGACTATATCGCACAAGCTGCCCGTGGATTGCACCATGCTCATGAGGCAGGTCTTATTCACCGAGACGTGAAGCCGGCGAACCTTTTGGTCAACAAAGATGGTGTGGTCAAGGTTTTGGACCTTGGGTTGGCATTGTTTTCGGAAGACACCGATGCATCCTTGACAATGGAATACAACGACAAGGTATTGGGGACTGCGGATTATTTACCACCCGAACAGGCCATCAATAGTCACAAAATTGACAGCCGCGCGGATATGTATGGACTTGGGTGCACCCTTTACTTTTTGCTAACGGGCCATCCCCCTTTTCCTGACGGCAGCATTGCAAGCCGAATCATCAAGCACCAGAACTCGATGCCGCCCGACATTCGGAAAGAACGAGTCGATTGCCCTGGGGAACTGGATGGCGTGTGCGTCAAGATGATGCAAAAGGATCCGAAATTTCGGTACACATCGTGCCTTCAAGTCGCCGAGATATTAGAAGCTTGGCTCCAGAAGTACCGGGAAGAGACCAAAGACAATCCCTCCAAACATCGGGACAACAATTTGTCCGTAACGGATATTTTGGACGGCAAGGTGCGTTCCCAACAGAACATCGATACAGTCACCAATCGTGGAAGCGGCACCATGGGTGGCAAAATGAATCTGGGGAGCGCCGTGGTTAGTCTTTCTGCTTCCGATAGTGGCGTGTTACGAGCGATTGCGAAAAGCGATGCTTCCTCGATCGACAGCAAGATCGATCTTGTGCGAGACACCACCAAGCCGAACGCTCAGAAGTCGAAGAGTCAAGCGATCGCGAAAGCCAATTCGCCGATGTCTGGGCCACAAAAGGCGTCAGGCTCTGAGTCGCCGCTAGTCAAACCCATGGAGAAGCTAAAATTGGCCACCGGACCAAGCAATGCCTCCAAGACTGCAGTACCCAAGAATAAGTCGAACACGGCGGTAGTCATCACGGTAATCGCAATCGTCTTGATTTTAGGTGTTGGCATCATCGCTGCGATTATTGCCAACCGGTAGTTCTAGATTCCGAACATGGCGTCCAAAAGCGTGCAGGTGAAACAATGATGATGTTGAGATGCTCTTCGGTCCTATTCGTCTTTGCTTATGTTCTTTCTGGCGATTTGCTCGCCTTCGATTTGGGGGCGCTCAAGCAATCCATTGTGAAAGCGGGCCAGCAATTAAAGGCGGGTGAAATCTCGGATTGCATCACGAACATTCAAGAAGCCTCGGACGCCCTCCCTGGGCTGGTCGTGCAAGCCACTCCCAAAGAATTAACGGAGCTGAAAGGCTTGCATGCCAAGCTCCTGAAGGCGCATGAGCTGTTGGCCATCGAAGGAGCGGAACTGGACGATCTTCCTAGTTGGGACGAGTTGATCAAGATCAAGAAGTCCGGCGGAGCAGCGCCGAGCAAGAAGCCTGCCGGATCGATGGAAGAAAAAAAGAAGGGGAGTGAATCTACCGGAGTCAGCTTCACACGTGATTTGGCACCTTGGCTGGTAAGTCAATGCGGGCGATGTCATGTGAGTGAAAGTCGTGGTCGATTTTCCATGGCAACGTTTGAAGCGCTCATGAAAGGGACTCGGGATGGCGTCGTTTTGTTCCCTGGGGATCCTGTAGGCAGCAGGTTTGTGGAGGTGATTGAAACCGGCGATATGCCTCGTGGTGGTGGAAAAGTTTCTCCCGAGAACTTAGCCAAACTAAAACAGTGGGTCACCGAAGGTGCGAAGTTTGATGGACCAGCAGCGACGGCACCTTTGCCGTCGCTAGTCACTGAGAAAGCACCTGATGCGGCTGCCCCGATGAAGTCGGAACCAGCCGTGGTCGCGATGGCAACGGGAAAGGAAACGGTCAGCTTTTCCCAGGATATCGCTCCCATTTTGATCGCCAATTGCAATGGTTGCCATTACAACGGCACTCGAAATTCGGGAGGCCTTCGATTCGATGACTTCGCAGGGTTGCTCAAGGGCGGGACCAGTGGTTTGGCCATTGAAGCAGGCAAGCCGGAAGAGAGCTTACTGATTCGCAAGCTTCGCGGTAGCTCGGGCGCACGCATGCCGTTGGGGCGTGCTCCGTTGGAGGACGATAAAATCAAATTGGTTGCAACCTGGATTAGCGAAGGAGCGACTTTTGACGGTTACAGTCAGGATGGTAAGCTCGATCAGGTGGTTGGCAAAGCTTGGGCTTCCAAGGCTGGTCATGAAGAACTCATGGCCAAGCGAATGGATCGGGCTCGTGAGAAATGGAAAATTGTCTCACCAAAGAGTGAGCCATCCGAAGCCAGCGATCAGCAGTTTCACGTGATCGGTGATATTGGTGATGAGAATGCGAAGTTGCTGTTATCGCAAGCTAACAACGCGCTGAAGCAGGTCAAGAAGATGTTCAAGATCACCGGGAACGATCCGATTCTGAAGGGCGGTATCACGATTTTTGCATTGAAGCAACGTTACGATTACAGCGAATTTGGCACTATGGCGGAAGGTGGGCGATCGATACCTTCTGAATGGTCAAGCCATTGGCGCAAAGAAACGCTAGATACTTATATTGCGATCATATTTGATAAGACCGAAAGCAAGATCAACGAATCGTCGCTTGTCCAGCAGATATCGAGCCTCTGGGTTGGGTCGATGGATGGTGTTCCAAAATGGTTTGCAGACGGGGCCGGACGCAATGCCTTAGCGAACTTGGTAGGCCAAAACGATGCAAGGGTCCAAGCCTGGGTCAAGCGAGTGCCGGAATCCATGAAGCAGCTAGAGGATTTGAAACGACTGATGAACGGCAACATGAATGACGAAGATGCGGCCACCATCGGATTCGGAGTGATTCGATGGATGTATGATTCGAAGATGAAGTCACAGTATGAAACGATTCTTCGAACGTTAGCGAGTGGTTCGAACTTTGAACAGGCAACTACCAAGGCGATCGGACCGATCGAAGTGTTCCTGAAAAACTTGCTTGGCAAAACCAAGTAGGCAAAACCAAGTAGGCCGTAACAAGCGACAGCGCAGTTACGGCAGCCCCCGTCCGAACCGAATTGCCCCATCGAACAAGTCAAACCCACCTAGCCCGCCATGCCGTAACGGCGTCCAAAGCGACTTGTTACGGCCTACGCGCGCAGGCCTCGTTGGTGTCATCAATCGAGCAACATCAACAGGACCGGGTTACCAAGGTTCTGAAGCTTGGCGGCAATCAAAATTCCATGTCGAAAGCCTTCTCCTGATAGTCTTAATAGAACCTAGTCCGTGCAAGGTTCTATTCGGACTTCAGTTTCTGGTTCTGCCAGGCTTGAATTCGTTCTTCGCGTGGCTTGTCGAGTCCCTCAGGTAACGCAATGGTCTCTGGAAAGAAACCTCGCAATGCATGCAGGCGCAGATAGGGAAAATAGGGTTGTGGATCGTCACCACGGAGTCGTAGCGATACGAGTAATGCGATGTCGCGGTATTCGACCGTAAAACGTTCGACGGCAAGACCTGGCGGCAATTGGCCGTTCGCGTCGAGTTTATCCGGCGAGGGAAGCGCTAATCGCTCACTCACGAAACATACGGTCTTGTCTTGAAGCCATGTCTCCACTTTGGGCAAATCTCCTTTCTCACCGAAGCGAAACAACGCTTGCATCGAAAGGGCAAAGCCGTCTGGATCCACTTTGATCTCCTCCGAGCTCAAGAGGTCGAGTGCAAGAGATCGGCAAACGGGTAGCTCTTTTTCAATAAACCAGAGCAAGCAGGTGATGCGTTCGAGCTTCACGCGTGAGCTCCAGGTGGTCAACATGCGTTCGAGTGATTTTCGATATTGAGGTTCATTCAGTAACGGAGAAAACGGGGCGAGTCGAAAGGTGCGGATACTGATGCCTTCCAATGCCTGATCCTGGAGTTCTTCCGAAGCATTAAGAGCGTATAGCAGGGCAAGACCGTCTCCTGGCTCGGCGTACAGGAGCCTTGATTTTTTGTCGCCAACTCGGGCGGCGATCCGTTTTGCGTACGCTATGGCTTCGTCTTTGGATTCGAGCTGTTGTTCGACCAGTCGTGGGTGCAATTCCAGAAGTGTCAAAAAGAGCTTTTTCGCCCCTCGTGTTTGTCCGCTATATCGCGAAAAAGTTTTCCAGCCATCGAATCCGAATGTTTGTTCGGGGTCTTTCGATCGCATGAACGCCGCGACTTGAGTTTGAAGCCGCTCTGCTTTGATTTTAGCGATGATTCCGCGGATGCGTAATTTGGTTTCGAAGTCGGAGGACTCCCGGCTCATCTCTTCCAACGCCGCAAGTGACTTTTCATCGCAGCGAGTCGCAAGTTCTTCGGTTGCCGCCTCGCGAACAGCAAAGGTCTGATCGGCCAAATCTTGCACCAACGTTTTCAGCCGCTCGCTACCTATTGCGATCGGTTTCCTGTCGTCAGAACCCTGGTCGGCATAGGTGGCGACATGAAGACAGCATGCCACCATCAGCGGTTGACAAAGTGCCCAAGCAATCAAGCGTGTCGGAACAGATCGTAATTGAAAAAAGGAAGGCATTCGAAGAGCGTGGTCCCTGAATTAGTAGATCCAACCCGGTTTTTGCGAAACAAATGAGATGTCGGCAAAACAAATGGTGTATTGGCAAAACAAACCTAGACGCCACATTTTACCAAGTCTGCGAGTTTGAGGTTCTAAAGTATCGGAAAAACTCCTTGCTGATCAACAAGACCGCAGTTAAGCTTAGGAATGTTCAGGGATTTGCGGCCGCTTGCAGCCTAACTGCTAAATAGCCACTGAAGTTCCCGAGTTCGCAAATGCGTCGCGTCCAATCGCGGTTTCCCATTTCTTGCTCTACCCACTTCAGCGACCACGACACCTTACCAGATCATTCTAGGGTGCGTGAACCATGCATGGTTGGCTCTTGTGTCGCAATTCATCTGGCATAACTTCCGTTTTGTCATTCTACCGGCCAACATCATTCCATGGAAAACGCTGCCATTGTGGATCATCCCTCTAACGTGTCTCCTTCGAATTCCTCCGCAGATTCTAGCGCTACTTCATCCGGTCAGGGCGAGTTCGCCCAACGTGCTGGCTTTAGCACTTTGAGCGTTCATGCTGGGGAGGCTCGTCAAAAGCCTAACGATTCCATCACAGACTCCATTTGTTGCGCGAGCACCTACACCTTCGAATCGACTCAGGGGATTCTGGATTACATCGAACAGAAACAGGATCGTGAAGAATACGGGCGTTATGGCAATCCCAACGAAAAAGTGGTGGAAAGAAAGCTCGCCGCTTTGGACCTGGCGGAAGATGCCATCCTTTATTCGAGCGGAATGGCTGCCATCGTGGGCCTACTGATGGCGAAATTGAGTGCCGGTGACGAGATCGTGTTCTTCGATCAGTGTTATCACCGCAGCCGCGAATTCTGTGCCAAGCACTTGGCCAGATTTGGGGTGGTGACTCATCAAGTCAAGACAGGCGATTTCGAGGCGATGGAAGCAGCCATGAATGCTCGCACTAAGATGATTGTGAGCGAATCCCCCACGAATCCTCATTTGACAGTGATTGATCTGGAGCAGTTCGTTGCGATTGGCAAGGCGCACGAGGTTGAAACACTCATCGATGCGACTCTTGCAACGCCTTTCAACATCCGACCGATTGAATACGGGGTGGATTACGTCTGGCATTCGGCAACGAAATACATGGGCGGGCACAACGACTTGCTTGCAGGGGTCATTTCGGGGTCCAAGGAAAAACTGGAAGACGTTCGAAAGCTTCGCGGTATTCTTGGTGGCATTAATTCTCCGCACAACATGTACCTGTTAGAGCGAGGCTTGAAAACCTTTGCGTTGCGGATGCAGCGGCACAACGAGAACGGTCAGCGAGTCGCGGAATTCCTGGAGAACCATTCACGTATTGAACGCGTCTATTATCCGGGCCTGAAGTCGCATGCGAGCTACGAAGTCGCAAAGCGAACCATGAAGGGCTTTGGTGGTTTGATCACCTTTTTGGTCCGCGATGCAGACTGGCGACAAACCGCCGCAGTCATCGATGCATGCCGTATCCCGCGAATCGCTCCAAGCCTTGGCGGGGTTGAATCGCTGATCGAACAGCCCTTGGTGATGAGCTACTGGGACTATTCACCTGAAGATCGGCTGCGGTTTGGAATTCATGACAATATGATTCGAATGTCGTGTGGCATCGAAGACGCAGACGATTTAATTGCCGATTTGAAGCAAGCGTTAGAAGTATGAAGTTCCGAACCAGAGCCATCCATGTTGGCAGCGAACCGGACCCAGCAACAGGTGCGGTCGTAACACCGATTCACTTGGCTACTACTTTCATACAGCCTGCTGCCGGAACTTGGGGGCAATTTGATTACTCCAGGAGCGGCACGCCGACCCGTTTGGCCGTGGAGAAAACGCTTGCGAGCTTAGAGGGGGCTGCGGGCTCACTTGCTTTTTCGTCCGGTATGGCAGCAACGCACTGCGCATCGATGCTTTTGAAATCGGGCGAGCATGTGGTTGCGGGTTGCGATATCTACGGTGGGACTTTTCGACTGCTTCACAAGATTTGCAATCGCGCTGGGGTCACAGTGACTTTGGCACCAGCGGACGATGCCTCGCAGATTTCCGCAGCGATTCAAGACAACACCAAGATGGTTTGGATCGAGAGCATCGGGAATCCGCTAATGACGATTCCTGATATTCCTGCGATCGCAAAAATTGCTCATGAACGCGGTGCGTTGCTGGGGGTCGACAGCACGTTCGCCCCCCCGTGCATGCTTCGTCCCTTGGAATTGGGAGCGGATATCGTCATGCATTCGGCCACCAAATATTTGGGTGGCCACAGCGATTGCTTGGCGGGGGTTTTGTCGTGCCGGGAAGCGTCGCTGCACAAAGAACTCTACTTCGTTCAGAATGCAACCGGCGCTGTCCTCGGAAGTCTCGAATCGTTCCTGTTGCAGCGCGGGCTCAAGACGCTTGAGCTTCGGATGCGCGAGCAGTCGAAAACCGCTTTGGAAATCGCCAAATGGCTGGAACAGCACCCGCGAGTCACCCGAGTCTTGTACCCTGGATTGCCAAGCCATACGAACCACCAACGAGCCAAGCAATTCATGGGGGACCAGTTCGGGGCAATGATCTCCTTCGAAATCGATGGAGATTTTCATCGCACCAAGATGGTATGCCAGTCCACAAAATTGTTTGGACTAGCAGTCAGTCTCGGGGCGGTGGAGTCGTTGATCGAGCAGCCTGCGTCCATGTCGCATGCGAGCTACGATGCGCAGGCGAAGGCAAAGTTTGGTATAACGGACTCTTTGATTCGAATCTCGATCGGGCTTGAAGATCCCTCCGACTTGATTGCTGATCTCGATGCGGCAATTTCGATATAGAGCACAACCCATGCGATACTATGCATTCCTGAAGGATACGTGGTGGCTTTGGCTGACGTATCTAATCATCAACTTCTTTCTAATCTTTTTTATCGGTCCCGTGTTTTGGGCGGTCGTTCCGATGATGATCGTTAACTTCGTCTATTTTGCCTTCGTGCGGTACGATGAAGATGGCAATTTTATCGGGGCTTGAGCTCCGGTAGGGCATGATTCAATCTCTCCTTGACTCTCACCATGGTTCGTTTTCTTCCGATGTACCAATCCATTCGATCACTTGGCCGATTCCCGATAGGGATGGCTTGCTGCTTGTTTTTGTTGTGCTTAACCGCCGTTCGAGCTCAGGAGGAATCTTATCCCGAGCATCCGGATTCGATCAAAAAAGCGGGGGTGCCCCAAGGCAAGGTCGAAGGGCCGTTCCCTTGGGAAAGCAAAATCTATCCTGGAACTCAGCGAAACTACTATCTGTATGTTCCATCGCAATACGATCCTTCCAAGCCGGCTTGCGTTTTCGTGATCCTGGATGGACTCGGCCGAGCTAACGAATGGAAACTGCCCGTGGTCATGGACAATCT
This sequence comes from Pirellula sp., assembly GCA_044359895.1. Lineage (GTDB taxonomy): Bacteria > Planctomycetota > Planctomycetia > Pirellulales > Pirellulaceae > JBKCUI01. The sequence continues at coordinate 42,766 of JBIKLJ010000003.1, read as the reverse complement.
TATTGCGTCGGGTGAGATGCCAGTCACGATCGGGATATTCATCGAGCCTGGTGTTGTCCCCGCCGCCAATGAGAACGCTCAGCCGCGTTTCAATCGCAGTTTCGAGTTCGACGGGCTCGGGGATCGTTTGGCCAAATTCTTGGAGCTGGAGATGTTGCCTCATGTTTCCAAAAGCTATGCATTGAGTACCGATCCCAACGATCGAGCGATTGGCGGTGCAAGTTCGGGAGCGATCGGCGCCTTCAATGTTGCTTGGGAACGACCGGACCTGTTTCGTCGTGTTCTAAGCACCATCGGCACGTACGTCGGATTGCGAGGTGGTGATGAATTATCAACGCTGGTCCGAAAAACGGAACCGAAGCCTTTGCGTATCTTTTTGCAAGATGGCGATCATGATTTGAACATCTACGCTGGCGATTGGTGGGTTGCTAACCTGCAGATGCTTTCGGCGCTGCAATACGCGGGTTATGAAGTCGAACACGTTTGGGGCAAGGGAGGCCACAATGGAAAGCAAGGGGCAGCCATCATGCCAGATGCGTTGCGTTGGCTTTGGAAGGGGTACCCTAATCCCATCCGTTCAGGCATTCCGGCTCAGGCCAGGATCAACATTCTGTTGCCCGATCAACCTTGGGAGCTTGTGAGTCAAGGTCATCAATTTTCTGACGGGCCAGCTGTTGGACCGGAAGGCGAAGTTTACTTCGTTGATGTTCCGAGCAACCAAATTTTTGTCGCAAGGGATCAAAACGGAAAGCCGGACGTTCGGGTTTTCGCCAAAGATTCCGGAGGCACGAGTGGATTGATGTTTGGCCCCGATAAAAAACTGTATGCGTGTGAATACAACCGCAAACGAATCGTTCGTTATTCGATGGACGGAACACTGGAGGTACTTGCCGAAAACTCACCATGCAACGATTTGGTGGTTTATCAAGGAGGCCTGTTTTATACCGACCCAAGCACCAAGAGAATTTTCCATGTGGGGTTCGATGGCACCAAGAAAGAAGTGGATTCAGGTATTTCGTTGGGAAATGGGCTCATCGTCTCTCCCGACCAGACGCTGCTGCACGTGGCGGATTCGGACGGGCGGTTCACGTACTCGTTCCAGATCCAGCAGGACGGGTCATTGCGATACAAGCAGGAATATGGGTACCTGCACACCCCGGACGCGACCACTCGAAGTGCCGCAGACGGAATGACCATGGACATGAATGGCCACCTTTATGTGGCAACAACGCTGGGCATTCAAATTCTGGACCAGCCCGGCCGCGTCAACCAAATCCTGGCCAAGCCGCAGAACGCATTTCTGAGCAATATCGCTTTCGGCGGCCCCGAACGCGATCTTTTGTACGCGACCTGCGGGGACAAAGTCTTTCGTAGAAAAGTGAATGCAAAGGGAAGCGTATCGTGGGAAAAACCCACCAAGCCCCCGAAGCCAGGCCTGTGATTCGCCTTGGAATCAACCTGCTGAAACGTTTTTGCTAGCCAAAAGGAGGGGTTTTGTACAGTTTGCGTTCAGAATCCCTAGACAAATCTATGCAGGCTTGGCATCATATGCGTCCTTAATTTTTCGGGGATGATTAGTCAGTTGATCGATTTCAGGAGTTTGTGAAGTGCCAAATATCAAGAGTGCCAAAAAGCGCCATCGCCAGTCCCTCGAGCGCCGAGCACGCAACCGTTCTGCCAAGTCGCATCTCAAGACAGCCATGAAAAAGCTGCGAGAAGCCGTCGAATCCAAGAAATTTGACGAAGCCAAGGTTCAGTACAACGACCTGTGCAAGCTCTTGGATCAAACAGCCTCCAAGAAGATTATTCACGTCAACAAGGCTTCGCGAGCCAAGAGCCGATTGAGCCATTACATCAAAAAAGCAGCAACGGCTGTCGCCTAGTTCAGGCGAATTTGCCGGACATCGGCCTTTCTTTAAGGCAATTCGATTTCAAGGGCAACAGGCTTGATCCGCTGGCTGGGTTCTGTTCGTTGGGCTAATTGTGGGCTGGGTTCGATCGTCGACCTAGCTCATTCTCACGCACGAGTTCGCAATTGCCGGTATGGTGAAATTGAACTGATCGATGGGGCCGTTCATCGCATCTTTCCGCGGTGGTGGCCTCGAGTGGGTTCGGAATGGGAGTCCATGATGGATTCCTACCTACCTCGGCTTCCCGAAGATCATTGCCGCGTTTATTACGCGTTCCCGATGCGTTCCCCTGGTTTCATGTCGGTTCTGTACGCTCATAGCGGCCCCAACACCAGCTACCGAACATTGTATCGTGGCGTGACCGCCGTCGATGAGATAGCAAGAATTCGGAACGCCGACGCGATTGTCTGCCAGGTGACCAACACAAGACTGACCGAGCGATTGATGAGACGCCTCGGCTATGTTCGCCACGCTTTCTCGTTGGGCGATAACCATTACATCAAACGATTGAAAAGCCAATCGTAATTGTGGTACGCATGGCCCGGTTGACGACTTTGGTAGTGGATCTGGTTACGGATCCTGCTTAGCCAAGATCCCTTCGTAGATTCTTCGAATCACGTCAGTCATATGTTCGTGGCGAAATTGTTCGGTGAATAGTTCGGCGCCACGTTTGCCTAGCTTGCTTCGCAGATCGGAATCCGATGCGAGCTTCAAGATAGCGTTTGCCAGTCCGTTGACTTCCATGGGTGGCAGAAGAAAGCCCGTTTCGTCTTGGAGGATCACCTCGCGAGCGCCATCGATATCGTAACTGATGGCAGGTTTGCCAGCGATCAGGGCCTGTGGCAGCGCTCTGGCCAGCCCTTCGCGAAGCGATGTGTGAATCAAAACATCCATGGCTCCGATGTAGCGAGGGACATGGTCTGGTGGAACCAGTCCAACGAATACAAAGTGGTCGGACAAACCGTTGGCGGCAATTTGCTGTTCAAACGATTCGCGAAGAATTCCATCCCCGACGAACAAGAATTTTACGTTGGGATTACTTTGGCAAGCTTGTTTGGCTGCTTGGATCACATAAGTGTGGCCCTTGAGATGAAACAAGCGTGCGATCTTGCCAAACACGATATCCGAATCCTTGAACCCAAGTTCGGAGCGAATGCGATTGCGATGCTCGTTGGCATGCACAAACGGTTCGACGTTCATTCCGCTATAAACCGTTGTGAATTTGGAACGTTCGGCGACTCCTGCTGAGACCATCAAGTCCGTCATTGCATTGGCGACGCTGATCATATGATGGCATCGCTTTGCCGCCCATCGTTCACACTGGACAAAGAACCATCTGCTGACTCGGTTCTGATACGGATGGAAAGGAGCACCATGCACCGAATGGATAACGCAAGGCACTCGGCAGGTCCAAGCGGCATCCCGTCCGATCAACCCGGCTTTGGCACTGTGCGTGTGCACCACGTCGGGTTTCCATGATTTGATCATCCGCAGCAGCTGCTTTCTCGCTTGCCAATCCTTGAGCGGGTGAATGGCACGAATCAGGGAATTCGCAGTCTGGATCTCTAGGCCATGGATGTCCGATTGAGCCAGGAGCTTCCCTTCTGGCCCGGTGGTTGGTCCGGTGACTAAAATGACTTCATCTGCATGGTGTCGGATCAGGTCCATGCAATTGTAGAGCGTATTTTCTTGGGCCCCACCAACAATCATTCTTGTAATGATGTGCATGACTCTCATGCTTTGGACGCCTCCGCCTGAAGCTCTTCATCCCGAATCACGTTGCGAATGGTCAGGCCGATCAAGATCAAGCCGGCACCGACCCAGGTCCACCATTGGGGGACTTGGTATTCCGGATCGCCGCTCCGCATGCAATGTACCCAAACCGGGAGCAGGATTGGTTCAAGGAGAGTGATGACTGACGCCACATGGCTGGGCGTCGTCTTGAGACCGCGTGCAAAAAGAAAATAAGGGAGTCCCATTTGCAGGATGCCCAAGCATGCCAAGATGACCCACATCCAACCGGTTGGAAGCGAGACGCCGCTTAACCAAACCATGGGGGACATGACCAGCAGGATGACAATATGGTTCAACGCTGCCAACCACGACGATTCATGATCGCGAAGTACACGCATGCACATAATCACGCCGGCGTAACAGACTCCGGACATCACGGCTAGCAACGGGGCCCACCATTGATAGTGCTTGGATGGAACGCTGTAGAGAGCGTCCATGACCAGAATAAAACAAACTCCCAAAATGCAAGTGCCAAGCATGAACCAATCGCGCCCTCGTGGGATCTCGCGAAACAAAAAAATGGAAGCGAGAGTGACCCAAGCGGGCGCCAAATACTGGAGCCAAATGGTGTTTGCGGGCGAGCCGCTCACCAGGGCCGTCAGGAACGTCCAAGTCATTCCGGAAAAACACAGAGTCATCGGGATCATCACCCAATGAAAGCTTGGCTTGCGCACCAAGGGGAGTAAAAACAGAGTTGAGAACAAGGCTCGCCAAACGGCGATGGCGGTTCCGCGATGTTCGATTGGCCAAACGTCCAGCAGTTTGGTTTGAGTGAAAAAACCGCTACTGCTCCATAGCACTGCTGCAATGATGATCAACCAGATCCCGGTGGCTGTGGTCGGGCGAGCAGAGACAATGGGTTCCGATGGTTTGGAATCTGAATCCAACTGAGTTTCGTCGTTCGATCCCACGCTTCTAGACTAACGTTTTCGATAATTGGATTGGTGCAAAAGAGACTGGTTACCTGGCGGAACGCGTCGGCTGTTTACGGACGGTTCAGCGGGCAACAAATCATCACTGGATTTAGGCGGCATTGGAAGCTCAAAATAATCTTTATCGCTGGGGGATTCGGGCTTACCAAGGGGGGCGGGAGGATCGGTTTCGTAGAAGTTGGGTGTTGGGCTAGATGGAATTGGGGCGAGCTGCTGCGGTGCCGGATTAGGTTGGGTAGAACCCTGTGGGCCTGCGAACGCAGACTGACTGTAGGGGTGGACCGAGGGGCTGTATCGATGGAGGTGCAATTGTGGGGCGTAGCCAATGTTGGCCGCTCTGTGGCCATGGAACAGCGGGTAGGAGGGTGGTGAGGTTGGTTCACCGTAAAAGCTGGAGAATGATAGTTTTGGTGGGCATCGCCCTTCTTTGCAGGCATGGTATCCGTCGCTGTATCCAAAGCCTTGCCAGCGTCCAAAATAATTGATGGGCGAAAATCGATTTTGGGAGGGAAGCTGCGCTTCCACAGGTGAGCAAAAGAATCCCGAAAAAACGAATGCCATTGGGACCAGCGCCGGTCCGAACCTATGTCTTAGATTCATGATCTTTATCATCCTTGATAGACCAATTTCAAATTCTCGGGGGGCACAAGAAATCCATTTCTCGTGCTATCATTCTGCCAACGAATTTTCTTGGGGTCATCGAGCTTATCGACCAGAAGAAGCATTGAGTTGACCTGTAGCGGTCGTTCTCAATCTTCCAGGCCTTCGATGTTCCGCGTGTTCCGACTAGGTAATCTGTAACCCTTGTCTCACAGCCGCGGGCGCTTGCCGAGTTACAGATTCCATACTTGTCACTAACCCGCAAGCATTAGTTTGATGTGGCAAAGTTTGGCATTCCATCATACTCGTACTCAATGAAATGGTACTCGTACTCGTACTCGAACCACGGTAGTCGATTACGTGAATCCAAGTTTCCCGGGAGGTGGGTAATGGGATTCCAATTCTCGCAACAGGTTTGGTGTGCTAACGCACGTTGCTGAAAAGAGTCTGGCGAAAAATGAGGGTCGAAAAATTTTGGAGCCTTGCTTCTGCTAACCATCTTTCAACCCCCCTTTTTCGACAACTGCCATTGCTCTTTGTTCAGAAATGAATCGCCTTTATGGGACACTTTGCTTCTGATTCGACTTGAACAAATGTTTTGAGTCGAATAGGCAATAGTGCAATTCGTTCCAAGTATCATTCAACCTTCGATAGGTGGAGTTTCCTAGACTTCATACTACTGGCCCTGCTTGCGGAGTATCTCGAACTCCGCCAACAGATCCTTCCCGCGGTTGTAGCCACGAGTTTGGACTAGCTGGAGCAATCTCGCGGATTCTCGAATGTCTTCTAAGCACGCCTCGGACAGCAAGTTTTTAATGTCAATTACATCCTGAGGGCGGCTAATCGGGTCAACCGACAATACTTTGAGAGCCAATAATCCAGGTAGCGATGCCACAGGAATGGAAAGGTTCTCAAAGACCTCGATTGGCTCGGCCCCATTTACGATCTCCGCTTCTATACCCGAGGATGCAAAAAGTAGATCTACAAAAACGCTTCCCAGCGGGGCCTTGATCATCCGAACAGTGGCGATTCGTCCGTGTTTAGTTTGCTCAAGTAGCGTTTGCACTTGGAAACCATGGCTTGAAAGTTCACGAACGTGGTTCTCTGCCTCTTGGTCATTTTCAGCGGCAATCACAAGATCGATATCTTTTGTAAATCGCTCGATGGTTCTAAACGAAACGGCCAGTCCGCCGATCAGCGCATAGCCAATCCGGCTTTCTGTGAGCCAGTTAACAACCTCTCGAGTTACTTGCTCGAGTTTTTGCATGACTTGAACCTCTCTATGTCTCCGATGATACCGACTCCGTCACCCATTTCTGCGCCCGGGCGATCTTGATACCATCCTCGAACGGCTTCCTCGATTTCCGTCGTTGAAATAAGCGGGTTCATCTTTTTCAACTTGTAAACAAACGCACGCTCGCCGAGTTCGACAAGCTCCAGGATGGTTTCAAATTTTGTAGAGGGAGTGGGCAAGGGGTGTCCCTTTTTTGGCTGTTGATTGAGGCGTATAGATTAGTGGGGTGTCGGTGTCACGACAGATCTCAATGCGAGCGATCGCTGTCTTCACGAAGTTTAATGAAGCGTTGTTCTCGTTGCACTTGAGCACTCACCTAGTATAGAACAGATGTCGCACAGCGAACTTTGGCTTTCGAGAAATTTCGACATGAGGGCCCATCGACAAGAACATGGTGGGGCACTCCACTCCTGACTCAAGTTGAACGAGGAAATTTGAACGAATTCCGCTGGGCAATATGGCAAGGTTTCCGCAGGGGACTGACAAAAGCCACCAGTCGCCAGCTTCTCCCATACTAGCCTTATGGAAGCTTATTCCTAAAGCGTACATACTCCTCTAATTCGATCTGCCCATTGCGATTGTCATCGACCAATTCAAAGTTCCCTTCCTTGAACTCATCAGGAGACAAGGTACCGTTTCCATCTTTGTCGATTTTCTTTATTCTGGATCTCGCCCATTCCAGATAGCGTTCATTTGGCGGTTTTGGCCTCTTCTTGGACTCCAATGTCGTTGAAACGAAAGTCCCTAGTCCAATGGAAAACTTGCCTGAAAACAGAGAAGCCTCTGCTGGAGTCATTTCTCGCATCTCAGTTTCCAAGATCAGATCATCTTTGTTTGAATCCAGATGATTGAATTGAGTTAGGATTTCGGCAAGCTGATCTGGCGATCCAGGAGAAATGCCCGGATGCCCTGAAAGGGTTGAGAACACAATGTGGTGGAGTGCAAGGGCAACGGACCAGTCATCCATTTGTTTTCTTTCCTCCTCGGAGGAGAGGGATTGAACTTTTGCCAGGGAGTCATCGGATAATCTAAGGTCGCGATCGTTGAAGGAAAAAGGAAACTTTTCTCCGCGGGCACCCAACGCATACTCCGAGATTGGTTTATTCAGTTTTGTCGGAAGCCCTTCCCACCCCTCTTGTGCAATCGGTCGGAGTTGTTCCTCCAGAATTCGAAGAGGGGGCATCAAGATTGGGTAGGCGATAACGGCGTCTTTGGTGACGAATCGTCCCAATAGAAACTGTCCAAGAATAGAGGGGGCCGATCGTGATCGGTTCGTGTCACCAGGGAGCACCCTTAAGGCCGTAGGGTCAAACAGAAGTTCTGGTGATGAATGTGGATCAACTAACGAGTTGGCAATACTTGCGTTTCGATTTTCCCACAATTGTCCCAGAAGTTTCGCTACTCGCATCAGGATCTCAACCTCCTTCGGTTGCTCGTGCTTAGCAAACGTCCTAAGGTAGAGATAAAACTGTAAGGCATTGACGTGCTCGTCAAAAGCAAGCCTGTCGTCGATTAGTTTACGCACCACCAGCGTCATCAAATATTTTTTGAAGTCGATGCTTCCGTCGATGGCAAACTGTGGATTAACAACGAATGATTCGCAAAGCGTTGCCAGCGACGGAAAATGCTCCGCCAGATAAGTGACAGCATCAAAGTTAGTCCGAACAGATTCCACCATGTTGGAGCGGTCTGACAACGCGAGGTAGGAGCCGTCTGAACGATCGAGCATTGCTTGGATCAGAATGGTCGCTTGATTTTTGTCATTTTCAGCAAGGGCACTTAGCCAAGCCCAAATGGGATCTAAGTGATCCCTGGGCATCGAAATGGATGCAGTGCGCAGAAGATCAGGCCATTGAGCCGGATTCGAGTCATGAATCTCCTGCAGAATTCGATTCGCGAGACGTCCATCGTCCAAGAATCGTGCAATCACCAACGGACCAAGATTCTGTCTTTCAACGCACAACCGAAATAGTTTTTCGAAGAGAGCCTTCTCGTTTTCTGAATCCATCAAAGAAACGCAAGCCAGGATGGCATCGGCCCACTTCGATGGCTGTTTTTCACGCGTTGCAACGTCCAGCCATTCAGACAAAGTCAATCGATCATACATTGGTTCGCTCGACGTAGTTTTCGGCGTGTCTTCTGTCGTCGCTGCTTTCGAACTGCCATCGGCGGTTGATGTGATCTTCTCCGTTTCTCGCCGCACTCGAGCGATCACTGTTTCTCCATTCGCGATCACGAACGAATCGCGGTCCAGGGAAACACCGTCACTTGGGCTTTCGAGTGTTACTTCGTATTTTCCCGCGGAGAGTTTCGTGACACTGTTTCCGGTTTGCACCTTCAGGCTTCGCGTTTCCGTTCCTGCCTTGACAATTCGTAACTTGACTTCGGCAACTTCGGACTCGATGATAAACTGGCCCTCGGGCGTATCCAGCCGAAGGATATAGCCAGCTAGAAACATTAAGGGCATCATCAACATTGCAACCGCTGCCCAGCGTCGCCAGCCATCCCCGCTTCTGCTGGACGGCAGTGTTTCGTTCCTTGGAAGCGTTGGCAAGCGCTGTTCCGAATGCTCTTTAAGCCGACGGATTGGAATTTGGTCAGAGCTTTTCGCCTTCTCTCTGGCTCGCTTGATCAGATCGATCAACGTCGAGCGGTCTGCCAGTGGTTCCAATGATTCTGAAACGTGAGCAGCACTCGGGGGGCGATCTTGAGGAGCGGTTGCAAGCAAGCTATCCACGAGTTCTACAAGCTTGGCTGGAGCGTCGGGTCTAAGCGTTTTTAAACTTGGTGGTCGATGCGTTGCAAGCAACCGAATCTTGTCGATGGGCGATAGGTTAGGTGATGCAGCCAAAGGGGCTCGGCCACACAATAGTTTGAACAGAGTCGCACCCAGGGCATACAGATCGGCTCGGTAGTCTACGGAACCACTTCGTTCCGCTTGCTCCGGCGCCATGTAATCGAGTGTCCCTAAGAATTGGCCGACGGTGGTTAACTCGCTCGACACCCCATCCCATCGATCAAAAAGCACTAGCCCGAAATCAAGAATTTTGATCGTTCCGGATTCATCCAAGATCACGTTCGAAGGCTTGATGTCACGATGAACAAATCCTAGTCCATGGGCATAGGATAAACCGCTTGCGATTTGTCGTCCGATCTCACAAGTCTCCGAAATGGATAAACTGGGAAGCAGTCTGCCCAGGTGACCCAAGTCCATTCCGCGTACATACTCCATCACCAGATAGTCCATGTCCCTGAAATGACCCGCATCGGTTGCGGCAACGATCGATGGATGATGAAGTCTTCCGGTTGCAATTATTTCTCGCTCGAATCGCAAGCGAGCATCGGGGGTGGAATGGTGAGCGGGCAGCAGTTTCAACGCCACGTACCGATCCAGTTTTCGGTGGCGAGCCAGATAAACGAGCCCCATTCCTCCATTGCCAATCGGTTGAACCAATTCATAAGGGCCTATCTCCTTGGTGTCCTGCCATGAAAACCAAGGGCGCTTCCAGCCTGAATCGCTAGCTTGTCCCATCGAAACAATCGGTTGCAACAGTTCGTCGTCGACTTGATTCGCTTCGACTTCCCGCATGCTTTCCTCGCAAAATGCACAAGCCGAGAGATGCTCCTCGATGGGGGCCGATTCTTCGGGCGACAGATGGCCAGCAAGATAGTCTTTCATCACACTTTTCTCGATGCAATCCGTTTGAATTGACGTTGGGTTGAGCATGTGCATTGAAACCAAATCAAGGAAGTCGGAGTTCGAACATTGCGAGTCGAACTGGCATACGGTAACGTATTATTTCGCCTATCATAAAGACGATATGCGTGTGACAGAAATCTTTGCTATCGGATTTTCAGTGAATTCATGAGTTCGTCGAGCGGAACGCACCCAAGTGTCGTCGCAGGAGCCAAGTTGGGGGAACCGAACGCTTGGGCTCGCATCGTTGGGATTTATACTCCCATGGTAGAAGCATGGTGCCAACGGCTCGGATGTGATGTTCACACTAGCCAAGATATTGCTCAAGAGACCTTTCTGGCTGCTTCACAAGCAATGGATCGTTTTCGGGCCGATGGCACAACGGGCGTCTTTCGACGTTGGCTTTGGCAGATCGCGAGAAACAAACTCATCGATTATCGACGCCGAAACCCTTTGATGGCGGATGGGCAAGGGGGCAGCACGGCCGCAATGAACTTGCAGCAAATTCCCGAAGTTGGAGATTCATCGGCAATCGATCCTAGTTCACCCGATATGCTTCGAGAATTAGTTCTTAAGGCGATGAAGTCGGTTCGAGTCGAATTTCGCGTGTGCAGCTGGAAGGCGTTTTGGCGAACGGCTGTTGACGGACTTCCTACGGATATGGTCGCAAACGAACTAGGAATGTCGGTTGCTGCGATCCGACAAGCGCGAAGTCGAATCATGCGCCGCTTGCGCGAAGAACTTGGAGACTGTTAGAGCCATAAAAGATTCTGGCGAAAAATGAGGGTCGAAAAATTTTGGAGCCATGCTTCCTCCCCCCATTTTTCGCCCCTCATTTTTCGACAGTAACTATGCCTCATCATTCGGAGACTCAACGGGGAGAGATCCAGTACAATGTTTTTCGAAATCAGGCTGCCCTCCCTAGTCATGCAACGTACCCGGAAAACACACTGTGCCGAAACTGAATCGCCTTCTAAGATCCCTCGCCTCCCTCGCTCTCGTCCTTCCCATGGGACTATCTTATACCAACCGACTTGGTGCGCAAGAATCGCCCGCATGGAAGAAGCATATCATCAATCATCGATCGCCCTTCGAAGCCGTCGGTGTGGCGGATTTTAATGGTGACGGAAAACTAGATGTGTTCAGCGGCGACTCGTTGTATGCCTCGCCCGATTGGACTCAGCACAAAGTTCGTGACGTACCTCGAGGTACGAATCCTCATTACTACGAAGATTTTTGCGATGCCCCGCTGGACGTCAACGGCGATAACAAAATTGACATCGTGACCTGTGCGTACTTCAGCCAAAAGATCGCTTGGGCGGAACAACCTGCGGATCCGACTCTACCGTGGACGGAACATGTTATCGATATGCCAGGCTCGATGGAAACGAGCTATCTGATCGATCTTTACGGTGACAAAACGCCTGTGCTGATCCCGAACGTAGGAGGACAGGTCCTCTTGTACGAACTCGTTTCTAAATCTCCGAAGGTCGAATGGAAGATGCGAAAACTTGCACCTCAGGGCGCAGGGCACGGCATCGGGCATGGTGATATCAATCGAGACGGACGCATCGATTTGATCACTCCGATGGGGTGGTACGAGCAGCCCGCAGATCGAACGAATGATTGGGCGTTTCATCCCGAGTTCCAGCTTGGAACGGCCAGTATTGAAATCATCGGACACGATTTTGATGGAGATGGAGATACCGATATCGTTTGGGGAATGGGGCATGATTTCGGATTGCACTGGCTGAAGCAGTCTGCCGATGCAGCAGGCAAAAGGACGTGGACGAAGGAAGATATCGATATGACCTTTTCTCAAGTCCACACACTCCACCTAGCGGACTTCGACGGTGATGGCGAGAAAGAGTTCGTGACCGGCAAACGAATCTATGCTCACGAGAGTGAACCCGGGGCTACGGCAGAGCCATGCATTTACGTTTTTAAATTCGACCGCAAGAACTCCAAATGGCTGAAAACGGTCGTCTACCGTGGCGATCCTGCGCCGGCTGCTCCCATCAACCCCGAGCTACGCGACGCGCTCCAAGATTTCCGTCCCGGTTCCGCGGGTACTGGATTGCAGATGGCACTGCACGACCTGGATGCCGATGGCGATGTCGATATCGTTGCGCCAGGTAAATCGGGACTGTACTGGTTTGAAAACCCTAGTCGCTAATAGATGAGCAGTCATTCCACTTTGTTCTGGAAACAAGGAACCTTGAGGGACAGTTCACACCTGAACCGTATGGAGCTATTTCGGTTGGCTGGTTTCCGTCTGGGCTGGCGAGTTTTCGTATTCCTTTCCATCGGATCCGAAAAAGAAAAAGAAGTATATCGCGGCTACTCAATTGAAATTCACGCTTCGACATTTGCCGCGCCCAAACCTGATTGCAAGTGCTGTGCCAACGCGCAGAGGCCAATTGAAATCGATCAAGAGGTTTGGCACTGCTTTTGCGGCACAGTAACCAGCAGAAGCCCTGAGGATCTCTCCATTTTTTGCAAAACAATCATTCTTGAATTCGCGAAGGGGATGTCGGCCTTTCAGCCCGTTGAGGGCCCAGCGCACCCTGATACAAGTTCAAGAGTCCTCGTGGAGTAAAAAGTTTTCAAGGTGGCGCTCACCTTATGGCTCCGTGATGGGATAAAATGGAGATCTTCGATTTCGTTTCTCTCGTTAGCTTGACCATGCCCAGCACAACTGCTCGACTTGCCCAGCAAGGCCTTATTCGGCCGCCCCACTTTTTGGCCGACAATGTCATGTACGAAACGATGATGGGCTCGATTGCCTATGGTGTTTCGACGGACGAGTCCGATCGCGATATTTATGGCTTCTGTGTCCCGTCGAAGGAAGCCGTGTTTCCTCATCTTAATGGTGAAATACCTGGTTTCGGCGAACCCAAGAAACGCTTCGAGCAGTTTCAAGCGTCGCATATTGAAGACCCCAGCGCCCAAGGGGGCAAAGGAGTCGAATACGATCTGACCATTCATTCCATCGTGAAGTACATGTCTCTTTGCATGGAATGCAATCCGAACATGATTGACTCTCTTTTTACACCTCACGAATGCGTTCTTCACATTACCCAGGTAGGCACCATGGTCCGCGAATCGCGGCATCTGTTTTTGCATAAAGGCTGCTGGCCCAAATTCAAAGGGTACGCTTATGCTCAGTTACATAAGATGCGTGGCAAAAATCCTATCGGTAAGCGGTTGGAATTGCAGAAGGAGTTTGGGTATGACGTCAAATATGCTTACCACATTGTGCGGCTTCTTGGCGAATGCGAACAGATCCTGATGGATGGCAACATAGATCTACGGCGAGATCGTGAGCACCTGAAGGCGATTCGTCGTGGCGAAGTTCCTGAAGAAGACATCATGCACTGGGCTTCAGAAAAGGAGAAACAACTGGAGAGTCTGTATCATTCCTCCAAGATCCCCGACCATCCCGATGTGGCCAGCATTCGGCAACTGTTGCTTAAGTGCCTTGAGCATCACTATGGCTCGCTCGATGCTTGCGTGGTTCAAGTTGATCCGGCCGTTGCCGCGCTGCGAGAGATTCGAGACATCGTAAATCGGGTTTCCAGCGTCTTTCAATAATGCTGAGTTTCATTCGCCGTGGTTCGGCCCGAAATGCTCGTGCAAACTTACAAACGTGGATTTCAAGTGCTCGATCGTTTGGAAGTTTTTGCAGTCGCTCCGACAAATCCGAAGAGACGCAGATGGGCAAGGCCAATCTACGAGGAAAATCAAGAAAGGCTCAGGGGGGATGGTGGTAACGGTGACTAGAAAACGTCACGAAACCAATCGATTTTGGCAAGGTTTTTGTGATTGTCGCGGTTTTTGAGTCGGCAGTTGGCACGGTTTTTGTAGATGAGCCGAGTTGGTGTTTTCTGCGTAAGTCATTTTGACAACGCAATTCAAACCTTCAAATCAAACGAGCCAGGAAAATGAATCGACCTCTCGAAACTTGGAAACTATGCGTCCTTTCGCTTTTGTTTGGGGCCCCGATTGGATATTGGTTAGCGTCTAGTCCGTCGGCCACCCACTCTCCCGTATATGCCCAGCAAGTTACGGACGCGCAGTCTGCCAAAAGTGGGCTGGAGCTTTCCGCCAGCGTCGCCAGTGCTGATCAGCTTTCCAAGGTTTTCCGCGACGTATCGAAATCGCTCAAACCTTCCGTGGTCAGCATTAAAAACATTGTTGAACAGCGAGTGCGCGTAGGACGTTCGCGAGGCAACTTGAATATACCGCCCGAACTTGAGCAGTTTTTTGGGCCGCAGGCCAATGACTTCGAGAGCGATTCCCCCGGCGGCGAGATTCGACGTGGTCGCGTCGACAACGGTCTAGGCTCTGGAGTTATCGTCCGTGAAGATGGTTATATTCTCACGAACAACCATGTGGTGAAAGGGGCGAGTGTTCTGGAGGTCGTGCTCAGCGACGATCGCAAGATGGAAGCCAAAGTGATTGGAACGGACGAACGCACCGACCTTGCGGTGTTGAAGATCGACGCAACTGGGTTGGTTGCTGCGAAGCTTGGCAGTTCAGGCGATATGGAAGTCGGGGACTGGGTGATCGCCATCGGCAGCCCGTTCGGTTTGGCTCAAACCGTAACGGCTGGAATTGTGAGTGCTACGAATCGCAATGACCAGGGCATTACGCTTTACGACAACTTCATCCAGACCGATGCGGCCATCAATCCGGGAAACAGCGGTGGGCCGCTCTTAAATCTTCGGGGTGAAGTGATCGGTATCAACACGGCGATTGCGTCGCGAAGCGGTGGATACAACGGGATTTGCTTTGCGGTCCCCAGCGATACTGCTCAGAGGATTTTAGGGGATCTGATTTCTAAGGGACGCGTTACGCGTGGGTTCATCGGGGTAGCGCCGGAAACGCTAACGCCTGAAATTGCACAGCAATTGTCGTTGCCACCGGACCTGAAGGGCGCTCTGGTAACCAGCGTCACTAAAAACATGCCGGCGGACAAAGCTGGTATTCAACGAGGCGATGTGATTACGGCGATCAATAACAAACCAGTTATCTCTGGTTCCGACATGCGCCGAGCGATTGGCGAGTCGAAACCGGGCAGCCAAGTCCGCGTTACCATCATGCGAGATAACAAGCCATCCGATCTTTTGATTCAAATCGGTGAGCTCGACGAGAAGGCACTGGCTGCTTCCATGGAATCTCGCGAAATTCTCGGTATCCAAGTTGGTGAGGTTTCCGAAGAAACTCGGGAAGAATTTGGTCTCGAGGCTGGTGAAGGAGTTGAGGTAAAGGGTGTCAACCGCCGTAGCCCCCTTGCAACCCGGATTCCACCAGGGGTCGTGATCCTGTCGGTCAACGGAAAGAAAGTCAATAATGTGGATGAATTTTCGGACGCGGTGGAACGAGCTTTGACGGACGGATCCAGCGGGCAAATCAAAATGGTCATTCGGGATGCGGAATCGGACAAAATGTTCCAGATTCGCATTCGATAACCGAGTGTTGTTCGGGAAGGAAAACCTGTTACATTACTGAGCGGCCCTGTTTCGCGTAAGGCAACACGGCCGCTTTGTTTTTGATAATTGAAAGTGCTGCAAGCGTTTTCCATTGTTTTATTTATTTTCGTTGGGTGTGGCCACAAGTTAAGGAAGCGTCCGTATGCGTTGGGAAGGTAGAGAGCAGTCGGCGAACGTGGAGGATCGACGGGGAATGGCGATGAACGCTGGCGGAATGATTGCTGGCGGCGGAATCGGTACTCTGCTTCTCATTTTGATTATGATTTTTCTGGGGGCAAACCCAGCTAAGTTGATGGAAGAGGTCGGCCAACAACAGCCACAAAACAAGCAACAAACCAGCATCAATCCAGCTGACGATCGAGACGCCCCATTGAAGGAATTTGTTTCGGTGGTGATGCGGGATACGGAAGATGTTTGGGGGAAGTTATTTCGCGAGCAGATTTCAGCTCGTTATCAAGAGCCCAAACTGGTACTGTTCAAGGGACAAGTGCGTTCGGCATGCGGAGCAGCAACGGCATCCGTAGGACCATTTTATTGTCCCGGTGATAGCAACGTATACCTTGACTTCGATTTCTTTCGAGACCTGAAGAACGACCTAAAAGCTCCAGGCGATTTCGCAATGGCGTATGTTATTGCTCATGAAGTGGGGCATCACGTCCAAAATTTGCTTGGTCTTTCAGCTAAAGTTCAAGGCATGCAGAACCGGGCTGGCAAAAAAGAGAGCAATGAGCTTAGCGTCAGGTTGGAATTACAAGCCGACTACTTGGCCGGCGTATGGGCTCACCATGCTCAATCGCAAAAGAAAATTCTCCAAGAAGGCGATATTGAAGAAGCCATCAACGCTGCCAGCAAGATTGGCGATGACACACTTCAAAAGCGGGCCCAAGGCAGGGTAATGCCTGATCTGTTTACGCACGGTACATCCAAACAGCGAGTCACTTGGTTTTCTCGCGGCTTCAAGTCTGGTGATGTCCAAGGGATGATGCAACCTTTTGAGCTTCCCTACGACCAGCTTTAAATGGTGTTCCGTAGATGCCTTTTGCATTCATCGCACTCCACGGAGTGATCCGTTTTTTCCCTAGGGATTCTTGCATGGCCGTTCGCATACCTGTTGTAGTCAGCCAAAGCGAAAGGCGCTCGGGCGCGATGGCGGACTACGAAGAACAATTGATCACTCGCTTGATTTTCGAGAATGGTCTAGATGCCACCTTGGTAGCGGACTTGAAGTCCATCGGTATCGACACCACCGACCATCTTTGCATCGAAGGTTTGAAGGGTGACTTTGCGATAGCCACTTGGGAATCTAAGGATTACATTTGCGAGCATTTGCATCGGCTGGGTGTGGAGTCGGTTGATCTTGTCCCGACGGACGGAAGCCCCAAGCACAGCTCCCATCGGAACGGGCAGCCTGCGAAAACGATCTTCTTTATCGCACTTTCTACCAGCAGTCCGATCGAAAAAACGATCAGCGTCCTGCAGGGGCTTCGCGAGGCTCGATCCGTTCCGGTGTTTTCGCTTGGTGGCATCAAGCAGAGACCAGAACCTTCGCCAACCACGACGTTGAAACCGAATGTGGTATCAATATCCCCGCTCGTTTCCCAAGCGTCCTTAAAATCCAACCAAGATGCATCACCGACGAACGAACAGTCGAACTTAAACGTTACTCATTTGGAACACGATGACTCGTTTCCCGAGATCGACCAGCTCATGCTGGATCTCGACCGATTTGAACTCTAAACGGAGAAACCCATGAAGTTGTTGCAGTCCACTAAGATCTTTCGAGCGACCTGGTTCGTGTTGGTCCTCTCAGGCGTATGTATCAGTGCGTTTCCAAGCCAAGCCGATGCACAAAGCGATTCCGAACTGAAGATATTAAAGGTCGTCCCGAAAGACGCTGATTTTCTTTACAGCTCATTCCGTATGCACGAACAATGGAAACGGTTTTCGACCGGTCCAGTGGCAACCAGTTTCATGAAGCTGCCATCGGTCGTGAAAATCTTGACGCAATTTAAAACGGAGTGGAAGGAACGCGAGGCGGTTGGTTCTAGCATTCGCGTTGCTCTCGAAAATGGAAATGTCCAAGATGCATTAGCGTTCTTGGGCGAACTGACATCTTCCGAAGTTTTTCTGTTTGGCGATAAAAACTTTTCATCGATGAATTTGCGCATCGCCAAAATTAACGATGAAATGGCAAGCTTGATGGCATCAGGTTTGGATGACAGCGAAGAACAAACGCAACTGATTGCAACCAAATGGATCGAGGGAATGAAGGGGATGACCATTCCCACCCTTGTGATGGGAGCGCGATGCGACGATACCGATCTGGCCTTGGGTAAGATCGATCAACTGGAAGTACCCGTTTTTGCTCTTAAGCAGATTCCAGATGCTGCACCGTTCTTGCACAGCCTGAATCGAATCGAGGATAAACGCGGTGACCGGCTTCAATGGGTCATCTCTGGCTCCCAGATACCATGGGACGTTATTCCGACCAATGATGATTTTGATGAAGAGATGCGAGACACGGTCAAGGAAGCTTTGGATCCAGTTACCTTTACCCTTACGATTGGGTTGCTCGATGGTAACTTTATCGTTGCTTTAAGCCCGACTCCGGAAGCCCTTCTGGAGCTTGGGAAAGGCGAATCGATTCTTGAGCATCCCGACATGAAACCGGTCGTTGACGCACTGAGTAAGCCGTTGACAGGAATTGCTTATTCCTCCGATGCATTGGCTGAATCCAGCTTTACGTCAACCTACAAGAATTTCTTCTCCCGCAATCTTGCTGGAGTCAGCATGCAGATCTCTTCGCAACTGGAAGAAGACAGCGAAATCAAGGACTTTTTAGAGGATATCTCGAGCGACTTGGGATGGATGGACGAAGCGATCGCAAAATTGGTTCCTAAATTCCAAGGTGCACTTTCCTTGACCTTCCTAACGGATGACGGCTGGGAAAGGCATGACCATCTTCGAACGAAAGATGTTCTCTTGGACACCAGTTCCAAGCTCGCCACTTTGGAACACGTCGGTGGAGACCCGCTGATGATGGTTGCCACCAAGCTTCAAGACCACCCCGAGTATTTTCAATTGATTCGAAAAATCGTCCAGAAGGCCAAGTTGCGTTTCGATGAGGCGGTCGAAGTCGATTGGAGCGAATTGAATGAGGATGAAGATATTCAAGACAATTTGCAACAAGCGAAGCAGTCGGTCGATATGGCGTGGCCCTTCTTGGTCCGAGTCGCAGATGCATGGGAAAAGAAATTTTTGCCTTCGATGTCGGGCGAACATGCGATCATCCTTAGTGCCGGAAACCTTGCTGCTGAACAATGGGTCAAGGATATGCCGCCAGCGTCGGAACCCTTGCCATTGATCGAACTCGCCACCGTGACGGGACTCAAGGACAAGTCTTTGTTTCAAAGCGGGTTCGAAGATCTGTTTGGCTTGTGTGACGAAATCGTTGAAATGATTCGAAAGCAAGATCCTAATGCGGTGCCCGCAGGTTACTCGATTCCGCGTCCAACCCAATCCACCTCTGCCCAAGGTGAAAAGTTTGGGTATCCCATTCCGGCTGATTGCCCAGTCCCCAAGGACATGATGCCGCAAATGCTGTTTAGCGGGGAATTCGCCGTGGGAACTTATTCCGACAAGCAAGCGGCAGCCCTGATGACAGCGACTCCGTTGAAGATCGGCCAGGGGGTTATCGACCCATCGGCCAAGCAGGCCAACGCGTCGTACGTTGCCTTTGGAAGACTGTTTCAATTCGCTTCTCCTTGGCTGCGCTACGCAATGAGCCAATCGATGGAAAACCTAAACGATTCGGTTTTGGACCCATCGATGCCTGAAGATTTTGCGAACTACGAACTGACAGGAAACGACGTCCTTACCATGTACTCAGTGCTGGGACAAATCGGGGATTTATCCAGCAGCACTACTTCCAATAGTTCGGGCGGCACCGTTACCCGTTCTGTGTATCGTCAAACGAAGTAACGAAGAAGTAGAGAGAGAGATTGATTATGAACAGGATCGTAAGGCACGGTGTTACTTCGCGCTGGTCCGACGCCGTGGTGCATGGCGGCGTTGGCTATTTCGTCGAGGTGCCTGACGATCCTGGTTTGGACTGCGAAGGCCAGTTTCGCCAAGTGCTCCAGCAAGTGGAGAAACGGCTAGAGCAGATCGGCAGTGACATGCAGCATTTGCTGCAGGTGGTTATCTATCTACCCGACCCAAGCGACCTGACCTGTTTCAACGAGATATGGGACGCTTGGGTTCCATCCGGGCACGCTCCTTCAAGAGCGTGTATCCATGCAGCGCTAGCAGCTCCAGGCTACCGCGTGGAATTGGTCATCACGGCTGCATTGATTGCTGAATAATGGGCAAATAGCCTTCCTGCCACACAGCGATTGAGTTGTGATAGTTGCGAACGGAAAATAGCCAAGTTTTCGATACTCGATACTCGATACTCGATGCTCGATCGAAGTCGCGAATGGAAATAACTCTTTCGTTCAGGCATGCTATCGAATGCGTCGCAGGTCGGGATATAGCGTTTTCGCTCCGTCGGATCGAAGGAAGGTTCGCTTCTGATACCCTGTCCGCATACGCCATGCAAGTTCGCTTAGGAATAGAAACACTCCGATCATGATGACGATCAAAGTAGGCCCTGGCCAAAGAACTTGCTTGTTGGCCAACGTCCAATTGAACCATGGTTCGGATTCCAGTGTCCAAGGCTGGTGCCCGAGTAGAAACAGCGAAAACAGCACGAAGATTAGAATCTTCACACCGTAAAAAACAACATGGAATATCCATTTGGGATCCGTCTCGGGTGCCAAGACTACAGCTGAGTTTCCCTCCGAATCCATCGCGATGGCGAATAGAATCCAATCCAAGAATTTTCTGCGAATCTCTTGATAGCGGCTGGCAAAAGCAAGAAAGCACATTGCAAGGATTACCGTTGTGATTGATTCCAACGACAGATCCAGTTGCGATTTTGTGCGATCCCGAAAACTCCAGCATAAAACCAATCCAAGCAGTAGCACAGCCACATTGGATCGGGATGCCAAAAAGACCAAAGCAGCGATCATCGTCAATCGGAAACTAAGCCAGATCGGCAACGAGCCTACAAACAGGACGTCGATAGCCGCCCCTGTGACCATCAGCATAAAAGCGCTACATGCGAGCTCTGCAGGCTTACGCCATTCGATGCTGTCGGACAGGCCTATTGCTCCCGACGGTGCCGCCTCAGTGGGAATGCCACCCGGTGCAATCATTGGTAATGATCCATTTTGTTTATCGCTCATCGTTTCGCTCCTGCTGCGCTAACGCGCCCGTCACGAGCAATATCGATTTCAGATAGAACCAATCTCATGGTTTTCGCCTCTCCGGATATCGCCACGGGGATTCCTAATTTAGCGAGGTTGCGTTTTAACGGTGCCATCCATTCGTGAAGCCGCAAGTGCTCGGCCTCTTGCCGTAAATCTGATGCGCTAAGGATTCTGCCTTCCAACGTGAACGGCTTTGGCCGAACAAACGTCGGCGATGGAATGACGACAGCCACCCGATGATGTTTGGCTTTGGCGATTTTCAGTGCTTCGAAAAAGTCGCTTCGATGGAATTGCATTCCTGTAAGTTCTGTTATCACAACAAACACTTCGTTGTCGCGAGCTCGGCCGACAGCCGACTGAATCGCTTTCGCGAGCAGATTGGATCGCGCTGACGATCGCAACCACGACGTATCGGTCGATGAGATCATGGGTGCCATCCATGGAGACCCGCATTCGCTAAGGAACCGAGCGAGGTATTTTGCTAACAAAGGAGCGTTCCAGTTCAATTCCACTTGAGTGATCGGCGAAAGGTCGTAGAGTTCTGCCATCACTGCCGCCAGTTGAGTTCTTTGACGAGTCGCTCGTGTGATGAGGAACGAGAACGAGGACATAGAGATCGGGTTGATTTGTGGATCAAGCAACTCTGGAAAGCGTTCGTTGCAAATTGCATAAGCCGTTTCCAGGAGTGCGACCGAAGCCTGGGTTTGGCTGGGGCAAGAATTCGTGGCGAACTTGGCCATTCCTTGCATCTGCTGATAAAAGCCCTTGGTACCTGTTGCGGAGGGAACGTACTGCGTTTCTTTATCACCGATAAGATACGATCCAACGGAATCACCGGCAAGAACGACCGAATGCGCCAAGGTGGTCGCAACGCTGGTGATCTGATCGAGCAATCGGAGTCCAAAACCGCCGACCCGAGTGCTCGACGTTCCATCCAAAATCAACTGCACACGCACAGGGACTTCGGATTCATATTGACGCGCCATCAGTTTCTCGCGCCGAGCGGATGCTTTCCAAGCGATAGACTTCGGTGGATCGCCATCAACGTACTCACGCAGCTCCAGCAGCTCAAAGCCGATCCCCGGCCTTTGGTAGCGATGAAGCCCTTGGCGTGGAATCACGCTCAACTTCTTGAGAATGGGAGTCATGTCCTTCAAGGGTATGAAGTTAGGAAGAACCAAAAAGGACTGCGAGGCTTCAACGAATACTTCTTTGCGGAAAAACTTCCATGGATCGTGAAATTCGATTCGAACACCTGGCATGACCAACTCCCCAGCACCTAATGCATGTGCATCGTAGGCAACTCGGATCATGTTCTGCGGTTTTTGAACGCGTATTTCGTTGGCGTTCAGGTTCTCCGGTTCGATGAAGACCAAGTTTCGCAGTGGTCGCCAAAGGGAAGCCACCCACGGCGGCGCGCTGGGTCCTGGATTCGATGGTGTTGGATCAAGTTGTAGATTTTCGGGGAGCACATCCCGTATTCGTTGAGCCGTTCGGAAAACACTGTCCTGGCATTCCAATACCAATTCAATTTCGGCTTTCCGGTTGGCCCACAAAATACCTGTCGATTGCTCACGACCGTTGACTTTGCGCACAACACGCAGCGATTCAAGCTCACGTGTTGAAAACCAAAGAAACGAAATCCAGCTCCAAACAATCCAAACCAAAACCGAAAGGCAAAGAGTGGCAATCGTCGTTTGACCTCGCACCATGGAGATGCCAAGTCCACCTAGAGCAATCAACGCCAGGAATCTTGCTCGATTGGTCACAGTTTTGGTGACCCTGATTGTGAATCCACAATAACAGGAACTTGTTGGATCAACTGCTGAACAATTGCCTCCACCGATTGACCATCCATCTCGGATTCAGGTCGAAGGATCAAACGATGCCCCAGCACGGGCAAAGCGACAGCTTGGATATCTTCATGAGTCATGAACTCACGTCCTTGGATCAGAGCTCGAACCCGTGACGCTTTCATCAAGTAGATTGCAGCCCGTGGGCTGGCCCCTAGCAAAAGATCCGGATGAGTCCGACTGCGGCGAACCAAGTCAATGATGTAGCCTTTCAATTCCTGAATGCAAAAAACAGAATCGACCATTCTTTGAATCATGATCAATTCTTCCGTATTGGAAATGGAAGGTGTCTTTTCGGTAGGCTTGCTATGGAGATCGAGCATCGCGATTTCTTGATCGCGTGAAGGGTAGCCTACTTGGATGCGAAACAGGAACCGATCCAATTGAGCTTCAGGCAAACGATACACCCCTTCTTGTTCAATCGGGTTTTGGGTCGCAAGAACCATGAAGGGCTCAGGCAATGGAAGGGTTTTTCCTTCGATCGTGAC
This sequence comes from Pirellula sp., assembly GCA_044359895.1. Lineage (GTDB taxonomy): Bacteria > Planctomycetota > Planctomycetia > Pirellulales > Pirellulaceae > JBKCUI01. The sequence goes on along the minus strand of JBIKLJ010000003.1, from coordinate 19,391 downwards.
TTGGCGTTCTTGCATCGCCTCGAGCAGCGACGATTGCGTTCGTGCGGGGGCTCGGTTGAGTTCGTCTGCAAGGAGAAGTTGGCAGAAGACAGGCCCCTTTCGCATCACGAAGTTGCTGGTCTGGCGGTCTAGGACTTGCGTTCCCGTCACGTCCGAAGGAAGCAAATCGGGAGTGAACTGAATTCTCTCGAAGTGAATTCCCAAGGCCATCGAAAAGGTCCGGCAAAGCGTGGTCTTTGCCGTGCCAGGAACTCCTTCCAAAAGCACATGCCCCCCTGCGAGTAACGCGATCAAAAGCTGGTCGGTAACATGCCCTAAGCCCACAACCACTCGCTCGATCGAATCCTGAGTGCGCTTGCGAAGTTCTTTGACGCGTTGAGCGATTTCGCCCGAATTTGCTGCTTGCACAGATTGTGTTTCTAGTTAAACGTTGGTGTCGTTGAAAGCCATCGTCTGCAAATTCTAATGGAAGTCAACTGAATGAAAACAGGCATGGTCCCGTGAACTCGAAGTGGCCTGAATCCCCAACAGCATATCGCCAAGCGCCCCGCCATACCACTGTCGATAGCCAAGGTAGCTGGTTGTCAGTCGAGGATTGATTTCAATCGGCACCCACTGCGTCCAGTCTTTGGCTCCATCAGGAATTAAAAAATCGATCCCTATCCAGCCGGAAGGCTTGCCAGGAATCGCGTTCAGAGCACGATTGGCAAACAGCTCTAGCTGCTGAAACGTGGTGTCGTCCAGTGGGCCGAAACCACCTGTGTATTGAACATTGGAGACGGATGCGTTGTCCTTGCAAGGCAAATGTTCGATGCGTTGTGCAACGGATCCAAGTATCCAATGGGACCGTCCGGCAAGGACGGCCAGGCTCCGAGCACTCCCAGCCAGCCACGGCTGCACGATCCAGCTTTCCCCCTGCTCGGCCCTTTCTTCCAAGCTCCGAGGGGAGTCCTCAGTTCTTGGATTGCATTCGTTGGGCTGGGAGACTGCTAGGTTGGAACGACACCATGTTGCAAGAGATCGATCGTTTTCGAATCGCTTCATATCTGCGCACCCAGCACCGTCGCGTCGCTTCAGGACCAATCCATCTGAACTTGAAATAGCGAAACTAGTCTGTTCGGCCGGGGGGGATTGTAAGAAAGACGTTAGAGTTTGCGTGGAAGGATGAGGCAGATTCGCGTCCAACATTGCTTCCGCAAACAATAGCTTGTCGGAGGTTGCTTTCAAGAACAATGCATCCGGCGCAAGTACGATAGCTCCGTGCTCGCGCAAATGCTGGACGGTGAGGGCCAAAAGATTATCGATTTCCGGCGCAATCACGATCGTGATTTCAGCAAGAATCGCAACTTGCCGCCATTGCGAAAGCCAATCGACGCGATTGCTGCAGGCAAAATCATCGAATGACGTTAAAGCATAAGTTGGATCTTGCTTTGACTGGACAAGCTCATGATCCAAGCAAGTGAAAACCTGATGTCCGCATTGCTGAAGATCGCTCGAAAGAGCATGCAGCATTGCCCAACCTTCACGAAGCAGGGCTTGCGCGATCTCGCTTCTTTCCGATTCACCAGCGGAATTGGCGTTGGGAATTCCGATAAGCTCGTGGATGCCACCACCGCTCAGAAGCTCAAGAACCGCTACCTTCACCAGTCACGCCGCAAGTCAAGATTGGTATCTGCGAATTTTTCCGCGTACCACTGTCGCCACTTTTGCTTGTCAAAACCAAAATTTTCGTCAGTCAGCTGAGTCAAGGTGGCAAGTATCGGTTCGTGATTGTACGGGGTCTTTGTCGTGATAACGCTCGGGGTCGATGCAGAAACACCGCCATCGTTCGTAACGGTGTTGGTTTGGCCCACGCTCTGGGTGCGAACGATGGTTGATTGGAGGGTATTGATCAGTTGGTAAATGCAGCGAGCATCGGCGATGCCATTGAGGTTGCTTCCGGCTCGATCCTTGGTCTTAATCTCTTTGGACCCCAGAGCGCTCAAGAAAGCCAGAATAGCAAGCTCTTGAGACTGCTCGGTCCGCATCAGCAATTCGATCGACCGGTCTACGATGGTTTGATTGGTAGAATTCATGGCAAGATCGATCAAACTGGCGGACGCAGTTGTTCCTGGCATTTGTTCGAGCACCTGCATGTAGAATTCCCCATTCTTACCCTGTTCTAGCTCTTTTTTGAGCTTCGACACAATGAGATCAATGGCGAGCGGGTCGTTGAGGTTCCGTAGGAAATCGGCAGCATCCCTGCCAAGTTTCGGATTGCCCAGGTTCTTGATCGCGCGTTCAATTTTCTTGTTGATTTCTACCTTCGCCAGTTTTTGCTTTTGCTCTACCTCGACAATGGCTCTGGCTTGCGGGGTGGTCCAACCTCTTTCTTCGTACTTCTTTACCAACCCGAGACTTTTCTGGATTCGATCGCCATGAAGCCAGTTACCGTACTTGTCGGGACGGTATCCTAACGCTGCCCAAGATTGCTTGTCGGCGGGGTCCAGTTCCACAAGGCGTTCGTAATGAGCATCGGCGAGGAGTTTTTGATTATTGGCGATGCATTCTTTGACAGCCTCACGATGCGCTTCAATCGAATCATCCTTGGCAGCTAACGATTCGATGTATTGTTTTTCTCGATCGCCGATCCGTGTTGACTTGGAAGAGAATTTATTCTTCGGCAACTCGATCTCAATACCGTCGGTGGTCTCAATTCTCCAAATCTCTGCATTGCGATCATTCAATAACTTGCCCGAAAAGCTTCCGCCGCCGATCAGCTCGAACGTGTCAGCGGTTACCAGACCAGAGAGGGCGAGAACGGAACTGACAGCGAAACAAGAAACAAATTGGTGAGAACGCATTGCAAACGCCTGCCGAAGTAGGAATGGAATGTTGGCCCTTCAAAACACACTTCTTATTGTAGCTCAAGTGGCTACCTAAATTCCAGAGTTATTCCAGGTCGCCAAATAAGCGTCCAGACCGCCCAAGTTGGGTAATTCGATCGGCCCGTTTGCCAGTTCATGGCTACCCATTTTAGGTCCCATGACCGAATCGTTGGTAGTGGGGGGGGCCGAAGCGGCTGCCTTGGCGATATCGAGAATGGACGAGCTGTATTCCCCCGCTGGAGCGCAGGAGGCGCACGCTGGGCAGTTGCAACGGTCTGGGCCGATATCTTGTCGCCGATTGCGTTCGTTGGAATTGCTGACGATCCAGCTGTTAGGCTGATTTGCATTCACATCGAAGACGAACGAAGGAAACGAGGAAATGCCGTTCTGCACAGGGCTGTAGTCTCCATTCGCAGGGACGGTTGTGGAAGCTCGGTTTTCCCCTTCCCCAAAGCCACGGCGGTTGATGTAGTTGATGACTTGAAGAATATCCAAGGGGGAAATCGCCCTGTCCCCGTTAACATCAAAATAGGGCGCGTTAGTAAGCCCCGAACCGTCAAGCGATCTCGCTTGATTCGCGTTGATCTCGTTGATCAAAATCAATGCATCCAAAGGCTCGACGCTACCGGAGGCATTCACGTCTTCTGGTAGGTTTGGATTTTGCCAAGGACTGGGTAATCGATGCAGGCCGAAGTCGACATGCGAAATAGTGCCACCGGCGTTCAAGACTACGGTTTGGATTCCGCTGGAGCCGTTCGAAGGAATGACGGCTTGCGTTTCGGGTTGAACGACCAAGCGATACGAACCAGCCGGCAGGTTGGGCAAGGCATAGCTTCCGTCGCTGGCCGTTCTAACTGAGCTACGTGGACCGAACCGCAAGTTATCGAGCTTAACAAAAGAGTCATTGATTCCGCGGACGATGACCGAAGCAATTTGAGCTGTGTCGGTACCAATTTCCAGAGTCAGCTTTTGTGCATTGATCATCCCTTTTTGTTCTGTGCGTTTGATCAACGATCCATCGGCGGCGAACGCCTCAACGCGAACATCGGTATTATCAGCAATCGATATTGCATCTATGGAAACGAAGGAAGTTGGGCTGTCGAATCGAACGCGCAACTGTCGGTTGGTGCTGTGAAATGCTTCGACATAACTTCCTGCAGAACGCGAGAATGGCCTAAAAATCCTGGTCCCCGTCGATGCGTTGGCATCATTGAAAATACCGATGCTTCCTGACGCATCTGGTCCCACGACATCCAATCTTACGCCTGTGGTTTGATTGCTGAAGAAGCCAATTCCAAAATCATCTGGCTCAACGCTGCGTTGCAAATTGATTGGCAAGGAGTTGTCATCGACGATGGTGACCGATGCACCAACATAGCCCAATTCGTTTGCATCCCAAATATTGTCGTTGTCAAGGTCGTTCCACACGAACCCCTGTATTCCAGGTTGAGTGGTGGTGTCCGGAAGATCGCCTAAGGTTCCTGCAAACACATTACTGGTAATACCGATACGAGGATCGATAGCACGAATCTCAATGCGTTGTTGACCGGAGCTTACCGGAATGGATATGTCGATGTCGACTTGATATCGATTGGGGGTTATGGCCGTTGTCCATGGACCGTTATCGATTCGGTACTCAATTCGACCGATTCGGTTTAGGGTGATGTCATTTTGGGTACCGGAACTATTTCGATTGGGAAGAGTCTGTGGTGATGCCTTACCAACAAAACGATAGAACCCACTCAACGGGTTGAGCCGCCCTGTGCCCTCAAGCTTCAGCGGAACATCCAGTACATCAAAGATGCCGTCATTGTCAGAATCCACCCAGCCAATCTGAGCGAGTGTCGCATCGGCTGACACCAACGAAGCATAGGCTGCTTGCAGGTTGGATCCTGCGGACATGATGCTTAATTCTTGCTGAAAATTGGGGTTCGGATTCCTGTCGATCGCATTCGTGTTTTGGGCGTTATAGTATCCACGTCGCTCGCTGTACTCACCACCGCCAACATATTCGTCGCGAGCCCAAAACAAGTGGCCCGTTTCGTGTGCAAAGGTGGAGGCGGGACGCGTCGAAGGTACAACTTGGAACAATCCTCCCGCGAAAGCGAAGGCACGTGCGAAAGAACCGCCTGGAGCGAAGCTTCCATCACCATCATTGACGGAATTGACAACGAAAATCGTGAAGGACCAATCGGCACCTAGTTTCGTACGCTGCGCGTTGTTGAAGTCACGAACATTGGATTCCAGATTTGGACTGGCGGAGTGGCCTATATCCGAAAGAAAGTCGCTTACCCAAAGAGAGTAGGCGTTCGAGCTTCGAAAGATCGGCTCGTAAGGAGTCGGATGTGGCTGAGTCGCATACGTGGTATCAATGACCCATTCCAAGGTATGAACGGAGCTCTTTGTCGCGAGCAAATCCGTCCACCAATTTAAACCCTGCCGAATATTGCTAAGTACTGCCGTCGTATGGCTGCTCGTCCAGTTCTCCGTACTTTCATCGATGGTTCCATCGCTCTCTAGAAAAACAGGAGTGACGGCGACCCTGCCAAGCATGAACTCACCCGTGTCTTCCGCTTCCGCCCCGAAGGGAAGCGTGGCCATGACACGGCGATCCTCGAGCATTTCCATGCCGAGCTTTCGGGTCCGCTTTTTTGGGTTCGGGCTTGCCATTACTTGGTTTTGCAAAAATACGAAGCACGGATCACAACGTCCTTTAGATGGTACTACGCGGGAAAGATTCCCGACCCGGACTAATCATTTTCCGACTTTTCTTAGGGAGGAGAGTTTGCAAGCGGCACAGGTTTTACCGATTGTAGGGGACCTTTTTCTGAAACCAGAAAAGCTGCCGAACCTCGAGCACCACCCAACTTCACCGACCTTGCACAGCAAAGCAACCGTTATTGAAAAAGGAGCGAATACAAATATCCGACGGCAAAAAACGGCGTCCACCATTGCGTGGCTCAACCAGCCCGGAGCAATTCTTCCGTAGCGAGCCAATAACGCGGCCTAAATCACGCCCCCTACTGCTACTCCCAGGGCGCACAAGTAAGTCCATACTGAGCCGTATCCGAAGTGTTTTGCAAGCACAATGAAGTGATGGGCGTGCACAGAACCAACGAACTTGGGTCCCGATGCTTGAATCTGGTTGTTGCGTTACAATGCTGCTCCCTTTTGATGCAAAGCGCCGCCCATGTCGAACAAAAAATACGATCTACTTCTCTGTGGAGGTGGCGTCATCGGTTTGTCCATCGCTCTTCAGTGCGCTCGGAAGGGTTGGTCGGTGATCGTCGTAGACTCTGGCGACATCGGCAAGGGGGCTTCTTGGGCAGGGGCCGGTATTCTGCCGGCCGGGGCGATGATTCCCGCCCTAGACCCCATCGAGCAACTAAGGGCTTTGTCGCATCAACTTCATGCCGAATGGTCGAGCATTCTGAAGCAAGAAACAGGCATCGATAACGAGTATCGAAACGGTGGCGGAGTCTATCTTGCAAGAACGAACGCAGAACGCGCTACCTTGGCTGGGAACCAGCTCTGGTGGAACGAACACGGGATCCAGTTCGAGTGTTGGGACGGACAGCAAATTGCTCGCAACATTTCTGCTTTGAAGGATCTCGCTACGGATTCACCCAACCTAAGGGCATGGCACGTGCCGGCGGATTGCACCCTCCGAAATCCACGTCACCTTCAGGCCTTAATGCAAGCGTGTTTGCAATTGGGGGTCACCTTGGTCGAAAAGACTCCCATCGATCGCTTTCACAGCGAGCGCGATTGCATTCTTGCAGCGATCTCAGGAAACCAACGATTTTCAGCGGATCGTTATTGCATTACCAATGGCGCCTGGGCCTCGCGACTGTTGCCTGAACTGGGAATCGCTACGGGAATACTTCCTGTACGTGGGCAGATGGTCCTTTTTAAGCTGGATCATCCTCCTTTTTCGCAAGTGATTCATGATGGGCATCGGTACCTAGTGCCACGCGAGGATGGCCATGTTCTTGCAGGTTCTTGCGAAGAGGAGGTTGGTTTTGATCCTGCCACCACCGACACGATGGTTCAGGATTTGAAAGATTGGGCTTACGGAATGTGTCCGTTGCTTAGCCCGTCGCAGGTCCTTCGATCTTGGGCCGGATTGCGACCTGGATCGTTTGATACGTATCCGTATCTTGGTACACTTCATCCCTTTCAAAACGGTTTTTTAGCTTCCGGGCACTTTCGACATGGCTTGCATTGGTCGACGGCTACGGCATTGCTGATGCAACAATGGATGGCAGGCGAACCGACCGAAATTGACTTAAAACCCTTTTGCATTCAACGCGGCCAAACCCTCGGCAACCAATTGACCAATCACGGTACAACCTAATCATGATATCCCGCCTAGAAAAAATCCTGTCGATGCTCGAAGCTGATCCACGCGACCCGTTTTTGCGGTACACGTTGGCGATGGAGTATCGCAAGCTGCAACAAAACGAGAAAAGTCTCGAGCTGCTCACCGAATTGACGATCCACGAAAACCCCAAGTACGTTGCCGCGTTCTTTATGGCTGCCCAACAATTGGTAGAACTAGAACGGCTCGAGGACGCCAGATCCTATCTGCGCGAAGGAATCGAGGAAGCAAGGCTGCAAAACAACCACCATGCGGCTGCGGAGATGAGTGAGTTGCTAGCAGAGATTGGAAAAGAGTGATTACCGACACAAGCGATACTGGGTTTGGTCCAGAGTGGAAAGGTAAATCGCAACTGTGTTTGTTGGCGATGGAGACGAGCGGCAAGAGCGGATCGGTTTCGGTCTTGCGAGCCAATCCGCAGTCCGTGATCTGCGATTCGGAAGACCTGCCCCAACAATGGGGCTCGGCTAAGACGTTAGCTCCTACCATCCAGCGCCTTCTGAAAGATCTATCGATTGAACTAACCAGCTTGGATGCAATCGCCCTGGTGACCGGCCCGGGTTCATTTACGGGACTGCGAGTGGGAGTGGCGACTGCCAAAGCGATGGCCTATGCATTGCAAGTTCCAGTCGTAGAAGTGGACACGCTCGATGCAATCGCCTTTCAGAATGTCCAGGTGCCTCAAGTGATGCACATGATTATGGACGCGTATCGAGGTCAGTTGTTCTACGCTTCGTACGTGGTAAAGCGTGAAGGCACTTTTGAAAAGCTGACGGAAACCAAGATTGTGGACATGACCGAATTGGTCGGATCCATCTTGGATGCACCCTCATCGACGGAACGCATTCTCTTCTTCGGTCCGGGCTGCTCGCGATTTCAAAAGACTCTGCTGGACGACGATTGGCTGGGCGGTCGCGACTTAAGTTCAATCCGTTCGCGATTCGTTTGGGATGAAACTCCCAAATCGATCCCTCAAGCAGAAAGCGTTGCACGACTTGGTCTGCAACGCTTCATTCGAAATCAAACCTTGGATCCGATGTCTGTCATGCCGCATTATTACCGTGCAAGTGCGGCAGAGGAATCAGCATCGATTTAGGTAAAGCTTCTTCCAGTCGGTTGATCTAGGAGAGTGTCCTAGAGATACATGCCTTGGAAGGCGAAGTAACCCAGGGCCGCAATGGTCATCGGGATACCGTAGGGCAGTAGATACATTCGCGACTTACGTTCCGCTGCTCGTTGAAACAACGCCTCAGGATCTCGTACTTCGACGAATTCGCCAATCAACATATTAAACTGCTGGAAGTGCTTCTTCCATCGACCGCTGTAAGCAATCATCATGATCGCCATGATTCCACCCACGATAGCCGTTGTAGCAAAAATGTTCCAAGTGTGTTCGGCATGAACCCAGGCACCAATTCCAGCAAGCAACTTGACGTCTCCTGCCCCCATGCCACCTACCATATAGATGCCATAAAGTAAGCCGAGGCCGAAGAAGGTTGCAAGAAGACTCCAGCCAAGACCTGGCCAACCGCCAGACGCGAAGCTGTAGACCCAACCTGTCAAAATCATCGGGAAGGTAATCCAATTGGGAACCTTCAGTTTCCAGCCGTCGATTACAGCCGCAACCACTAGTACGACCGACACGAACCAAATATGCCAATGATTGATCATGCCATTCAATAATGTGTCCGAACTCATGAGCGACTTTCCTTACAGTGATTCAATACAAAAATGTTCTGGGAAGGGATAAATACAGTCGTTACCGAAACCGTTTTCTCAGCGCGGTGCTAAGACCCAAGCGGTAACAACAGCGAATAGAGTCACCCCGTAACAAACGATCTCCCAAAGGCTGCTAATTGCCTCGATCGGAAAAAATGCCTGTGACATGGTGGTACCTCGAAAAAAGCAAAAATAAGAGAAGCCAGCAAAATGGCGAGACGTGAACCTCGCCATTTGCCAGTTCTATGATTCACAAACCGTCGTAAACATGTTCGCCGGATGAGTTGATCCTGGTGGAGATCAGCTCGTTCAAATCAATTGAAGAAGCAAGTCCACTCGCACTTGCGACTCGAATTGGATTTGTCGTTACTAGCCCGCTGTTCCGAGCTGATTGGCGACGTTCGTGAAGGTTGAGCTTGCCTTCTTACCGATACTGGTAACGGCAGTGATACAAACAACGATAATGAGAGACAACATAACAGCGTATTCCACTGCGGTTGGTCCATCTTCGCTTCGAATGAATCGCGAAAGTTTCGATACAAATTTTTTCATAATACTATTCCTTTGCCACCTGAGACAACCTAGCCCTGCTGGAGGGCAAGGTGCTCAGGCGAATAACGTTGAAGTGAAAACTAGCCCGCTGTACCAAGTTGGTTGGCAACGTTCGTGAATGTTGTCGATGCTTTCTTACCAATGCTGGTGACAGCAGTGATGCAGACAACGATAATCAGGGACAACATAACAGCGTATTCCACTGCTGTTGGTCCGTCTTCACTCTTCAAAAAGCGCTTGATCTTGCTGGCGAAATTCTTCATGGTTTTACCCTCCGACAGGTATTTCGGTGTTACCGAATGTGAACATAGAAACTGATCCTTCAATCGCGATACTGATCTCATCGCCATGATTTCAGCCGATATGAAGGATTGCTTTTGCTGTTAAAACAGCCAGCGAACCACTTGGTATCGCCAGATAAACTTACGACACAATTGAGGTACGTCAAATTATGCGGCTTGCAAACTTCAGTAAATCTAGGAAAGAAAAGCGGAATTCCTCGCTCAGGGAACTCTTGTGGTTGATGCAGGAACACCTGTAGGGTTTGTAGCAGTAGTTCGCCCGCAAACGGGCTGCATCTTAACAGCAAACCGGGTAAACTCTATCGGAAGCGAAGACCTTCCACCTCGAAAAACACTTTCTCGAACTATGACGATGCAAGAAATACGGATGGAACACCACAATCGAATTCGAGCCGAACAGTGCGTACGACTACGCCATCTCCAAACATTTTGTGCTTTGCTGGCGATTCTTCAATCGTGGCTGCTCTGTCCGTATTCCCTCGCGCAACGAAATGCAAGAGGAATGCCCATCCAGCAGGATGCCATGCTGATGCCGGCGCCTCGCGAAGTTCAGGTGCTCATCGAAGAAGCGAAATCGCATATCGAAAAAGAACAATGGACGGAAGCGACTCTTGCATTAGGGGTTCTGTTAGGGCTTGAATCGCAAGACGAAGGGGACTTGATGGGGGTCGATTACTTTATTGAGGAGGAGAATAGACCTACCGATCGCAGAAAATCGCGGGCTGGAGCCACCGAAAGCGTCTTTAAGAAGTCGTTTGAATTGGTGGAGTCGTTGCCGATGGAAGCGACGAAATTTGTTGATTTAAGGTATGGCGTGATCGCGAGCCAAATGCTGGAGCAAGCGGTCGCTCAGTCGGACTGGAAAAAGATGGAACGCGTTGCAGGGCGTTACCCTTTTACTACGGCCGGGCAAGACGCATGTGTCATCTTGGGCGAGTACTGGCTGCGAAACGGTGACCCGCTCTTAGCCTCGCGTTTTCTCAATGCTGCGTTTCGCCAGAAAAGCGCCTTCAGTCGCCTTGGTGCAGAATTAGGAATCCTTACGGCGTGCACTTTGGAAGCTGCTGGTCTCCAAACAGAAGCGATCGAATGCCTAGATCAAACTCGTGAAGCGATCAGAAAGGTCTCGACAGATTGGAACGGTACCAAGATCAGCTGGGATAGTCGCACCAATCCACCGGTCGCATCCAGCGAGATCCTTAAAGCCATCATGGGGAAACGCGAAGCCGCCGATCAGGCCACTTCGTTTGAAAAGGCCAGCAAGCAGCCCTACTACTTGGGAGGTAATCCTGGTCGGAACGCAGATACCAACGCCGGTAGCCCGCTGCCTATTCTGCGATGGCACACTGAACTTCATGAATCAAAACAGCACAAAGACAATCTCGCAAGAACTCTCAAGGAAAAAACACTGGATCGCAAGCAGACTTTTATCCCTTCGCGTTACCCCATCAGTGTCGGGCCCTGGATCATCACATCGACCTATGATCAGCGGATCATCGCCGTAGATGCGAAAACGGGCCGCCTTGGTTGGGAGTGTCTTTATAGCGGAATGCCTCTTGGCTTCTCCATGGAACAGTTCGCGAATCGTGATAGTAACCAATTCAACACAGCTGCCCCTGATTATCTGACTAAGCGAGTTTGGGGGGAAAGTGTGGTTGGAATGCCGACCAGTGATGGGAAGCGGGTGTTCAGCATTAGCGAACTTCCAGCAATCGATGTTGCAGAAAGCTTCGCGCTCGGACAAAACGCACGTGTCTCCAAGCCTCAAGGGGTCCGCGGGTTCAATGTGCTTCAATGTTGGAGCGTTTCCGAAGAAGGAAAGATCCAATGGGAAGTGGGGGGCGCCAAAAGTCCAACCGACACCAGCTTGGCCGGAGTTTTATTTTTGGGTGCTCCATTACCGCTTGCTGGCGAATTGCTCATCATCGGCGAACTGAATAGCGATGTTTACCTATTCTCCATTTCTCCGGAAACAGGCAAAGTCAATTGGCGACAACCGCTGGCTAGCAATTCGCAAGCGATTGCGGGCGATCAGCTTCGTCGCAATGTGGGCGCGTCCCCGGCTGCCGAAGGCTCCATCTTAATCTGCCCAACCTTATCTGGTCATTTGATCGCATTCGATACCGTTTCCCATGCTCTGCTTTGGACGTTCGAATATCCCTTGCGTTCCATGTTGGGGAATATGGCGCAATTCGGTCAGTTCGGGCAAGTCGACCTCGGGGACTTTAACGCGTTGGCTGGAAGGTCCGCGGAACCAAGTGTCACCATCCACAACGGCGTCGCATTTTTCGCTCCGCCTGACGGCGATGGGTTGTATGCGATTTCAGTGGCGGACGGGACTAAACTGTGGGACTCGAATGAACGCCCCAGCCAAGAAGACGGGAAACCATCCGAAGAACCTTATGTGAATCGACTTGACCAAGTTCGATACATCGCAGGGGTTTGGGATGGAATGGCAATCGTCGCATGCCAGTCTCACTTGGTTGCGATCGATACGAGAAAGTTTACGGAAATCTGGACGCTTGAGCTTCCTCAGAGCAGTCAACTTGCTGGTCGGGGGGTTCGTAAAGGAGGCATGTACTTTCTGCCTACTACCGAACAGGAGATCCTTCAAATTGACTTGAAGCAGGGACGCGTTGTAGAAAAAGTACGCGTGGAACAACCGCTTGGAAATATCGTTGTGGTCGGCGACAGACTCGTGTCTGCCTCTCCATTCCAGCTCGATTGTTACGCTATTCGAGAAGCCTTTCAGAGCGAGCTCAAAGAGGAACTTCAGCGCAGTAGCGTTTCTCGTCAAAGTTTAACGCGACAAGCAGAACTCGCTTTCTCAAAAGACAACTTCGAACAAGCGCTGCAGTTTTTGGAGAAAGCGAAGTTGTTGGAACCGAGCAATGCCGAAGTCCTGATCTTGCTTAACAAAGTCGGAATCGCTGCATTGACAAGTGACTTCGATAAGTACGTAGACCGCGTTACCCTTTCCCAGGACCTTGCTTTCGATCGCGAACGCATGCCCTACCTCAAGCTTGTGTCGCAGGGTTTACAACAAAAGGGCCGATTCCTAGATGCGCTCGGGAAGCTGCTGGAGATGTCCGACCTTCGAATCGCTCAGCGACAGGACCAAACGGCTAGCAGCGACCTTTTCTCTCAGTCTAGCGATTCCAGTGTGCAGCAAGATCGATGGATCGCGACCCAAATTCAGCGTGCGTTCAATAACTTGACCGTCCCACAACAACAAGAATGGATCACGGCCCTCGCCCCTCGACTGGACGAACTCCAACGAGCACCCATCAACATTCGCAGACTGAAGCTAGAACATCTAACAGGAATTCCCGAAACACAAGCCATTCGAATTTCGACTGCTTTGGAGCTCATTCAGCAACGAGACCTTTTGGCTGCTGAAAGATTGCTGACTGCCGAAATTGCCAACGGACAAAATGCCAATACCCCAGAACAAGACACGGTTGTTAATCCCCTTCGTACCTTGACCAAGGAATTGCTCGCCGAAATCTACGTCCGTGCACAACGGTACCCAAGTGCACTTACTTTGTTGGATGGCAATACCGATCGACTGAAGTCGATGATTGAAGAGTCGTCTGAGTTTTCACAACAAATGAACCTCACGGATCAGTCGTCGCTCGAAGATAAAGTGGTGGCGAAATCAGCAGATGAATGGCCGCGCGGCCCAATCCAAGTGACCACCTCGCGCCGAATGGCGAACCTAGCGGTCCGACCAAATATGCTAGAAACCATGACTCGCTGCCGCTGGAATCATCGAATCGGAAATGCTCTTCAAGACTGGACTGTTTCCTATGGGCCAGGAAACTGGCTGTTTGAGTCTCCCGATGGAAAAGGGCAATTCCAAATTTATGTCGACCCAGGTACTCAGGAAAAAGGATTCCCACCCACAATCCACTCCTTCGACAGCATCGCCATCGTAGAAATGAACAAGCAGATCTTTGCAGTGAACACCCTGCAAGCAGCCAACAGTGAACAGGACGGGTTGCTTTGGAGGGAAGCTTTTGAGAGCAGCACGCCCGAAAACGAACGCGGTCGTGGACGTGTTTCGTTTGTCGAAAGAAACTCTTGGGGATTGCCTATCCAACGCAAGGCCATGCAGATTATCTCCCTTTCAAGATCGGGGATTGTGATTGCCTTTGAGGATAGTTTGACTTGTCTGGATCTTTGGTCCGGTGTCAAACTTTGGACTATCCGCGGCGTCAAGGACTGTTCCTTTGCAAGCCATCAAGAGTCGATTTATCTGTACCAGCCTCAATCGCAATCGATCGCCCAATTGGATATTCGCGACGGCATGAAACAGACCGATGTTAAGGTGGAAATTCAACCAGGTAAGAGCATTGCCTCGATTGGGAAGTACATCCTATTTTCGAGTAGCAATGGCAAGCAAAATTCTCTTCGCTTGCTGAACGCGACCAATGGAAAGGTTGTTTTTGAGAAACTGTTTGCATCCGATACGCGACTTGCCTTCGACGGCGAATCAAGCCTGGTTGCCTTGAGCGGGGCCCGCGAGTCCGCTGATGGGTCTGGGGAACTAACCTTTTGGAACTTGCTCAACGAAACCGAAAGCATTTCCAAGGTCCAGGTGGAAGGAACCTTTGGATGGATCAACGTGCAAAGGTTTGCCGATACCCTGTTAATCCTTCCATTTGCAATTTCGCAAAGTTTAGATTCGATCGCTGTCTGGCCGGACCCCTCGGATCCACTTTTTGTCCCAGTAGCAGGCCGCATGATCGCAATTTCTGCCAAAGACGGCCGCGCCCTTTGGAAGCAGAATAATTTTGCAAAGATGTTCTTTTTGCCTGTGGCCCAAGACCGTAGTTCACCCTTAGCGTTCTTTGTTCGAAGACTGACTCTTTCCAAGATTGCAGACGTGAATCCCGACTTATTGAGCGTCGCCATAGTGGATGTTCGCGATGGTCAAGTCTTGTATGCCAAAGACGATCTACCCGCGATTCGAAACCTTGGTTTTTCCCAACAGATCGATCCAACGAAAAACGCAATCAGCATTACTTTCCTGGGCACTTCCGTTGACGTGGTTTGGAGCAACAAGGATACGGAAAATCCAGAAGTCGCCGCCACTGAAAATGCCCGCTTTGATTTCGGCGATATCGACTATCGCCCGTTCCGAAAAGAAATTGAAGATCGCATCTTGAAAATGCGAGCTGCCGATCTCGAAAAGGCAAACGATCAGGATATGCCCCCTGATCCAGACAAAGAATGAGAATCAGTTCGCTACCTCGGTACTATCGAAACCTGCGTCGCTGGCAAGAAATCATCGTTGTCTTGCGACGCTATGGACTCGCTGACTGGCTCAGCCGATTGCGAGTGGACTTCATCCGTGACTGGCTGAAGGACGAACGCGGTGTTCCTCTCTCCAGCTACTCGCGCGAAGCTCGCGTTCGGATGGCCCTGACAGATCTCGGGCCAACCTTCATCAAACTTGGCCAAGTGCTTTCGTTACGCCCCGATCTTGTCGGGTCGGCGCAAGCGGCTGAACTGCAACAACTGCAGTCCCAGGTGCCTGCGGATCCTTTCGACCAAGTCAAGCTTGTTGTTGAGAACGAACTGAAACAGACCCTCGAATCGGCTTTTCAAGAATTCTGCGAAACGCCCATCGCTTCTGCATCGATCGGCCAAGTCCACTCCGCCGCGTTGCGGGATGGGACTCAAGTCGTGGTCAAAGTTCAGCACTTCAACATTCAAGAAAAGGTGAACGAGGACCTAGAAGTTCTTCGTGGATTAGCTGTTTTAGCAGAGTCCATCCCAGAGCTTGCCGTTTGGCAACCGCGTGCGATCGTTGAACAGCTGTCCCGATCCCTTCGTCGCGAGCTAAGCTTTTCACGGGAGCTATCGAACTTGGCCATGTTTCAGGCGTCGCTTCGCGATGTCCCAGGAATCGTGGTGCCGCGCGCCTATCCGAAGTTGTCTAGCTCCCGCGTCCTTACGATGGAACGGATCGAAGGTCAATCCATCCAATGCTTATCAGAACCCGACTTGTTTTCCACCGAAGACCGAATGGCCATCGCAAAACGAGTTTCGGAGCTTTACGTTCAATCCATTTTTGTAAAAGGTCTGTATCACGCGGATCCCCATCCTGGAAACATCCTGCTACAGCAGGACAATACCATCGGCTTACTGGACTTTGGGATGGTGGGACGAATCGACGATTCGCTGCGAGGCACGATCGAAGAAATGCTATGGGCGGTTTTGAATCAAGATTCTGCACTGCTCACCTCGTTGATCAAAAGAGCCGGCAAAATCCCAGCTTCAATCGATGACGCTCAACTTTCGAACGATGTCGCAGACCTGATTGCCGCTTACGGATCTCAGCCCCTCGATTCGTTCGATCTTCGCGGCGCTCTCAATGAAGCAACAGACATTCTGCATCGACATCGCATTACGCTGCCTAGCCAAATGGGCCTGCTTATCAAGACCCTCGTCACTCTTGAAGGTACCATTCGGCTCTCAAGCCCTGGCTTCAGTGTTCTCGAAGTCATCCAACCCATGATGGGTCAAATACGCCGCAATCGATTCTCGCCTCGAAGACAAGCCAGACGACTTCGGCGGATGTATGTTGAACTTGAAGGGTTGGTGGAACGCTTGCCTTCTCAAATCAGCTCGCTCATGGAGATGGTTCAAGAAGGAAAGCTGGATGTTCAACTTTCGCACCGAGGCTTAAGCCCCTCTATCAATCGATTGGTTCTCGGGTTGCTAACGAGCTCGTTGCTTCTGGGCTCATCCATCTTGATGGCATCCAAAGTTCCACCTCTTTTATTCATGGATGGTGGGCCACTGGGCTTGAAGGACCTGTCCATCATGGGCCTGACCGGCTTTGTGGTAAGTTCGTTGGTGGCTTTTCGAATCCTGCTTGCCATTAATAAATCAGGACATTTAGATCCAACCGCCGACGAGCACGATTCGTTCTAAAACGTCCACTCTTCGCTTTCTGGCGTAACGCTCGACAAAGCTACATATCACCGCGAGCGATCGCAAGCGCCGATGGGATGCAAGCCAGCAATTGCCTTTGGGACAAAATGCGAACAGGCTGACCGTCTTGCTTTCTTTTTTCGATTTCCGCCAACGGTTCCTGATTGCCACAACCACCGATCGCGTCTGGCGTCACTTCACTTGATAACGAATGGTTGGTTTCGGAAGCAGAGGCCCCCGGCCGATCAAGCTCGCTTTCCGTTCCCATAATCACGTAATGAGTTTGCAGATTGATTTTGCTTTGAACCGTTGCCCCTAAATGAGTCAAGAACGAAATCGCATCTTCACGCTGCATTCCCAACAACGAATTGATGAGAACCACATGTTTTCCAGCCAGCGGACACGAATCCTCGCAGCCTGCTAAAATCGCATCGGCGCGAAGACGCGTTTTACGTATCTGTTCCGTGCGCGATGCGGATGGGGTTCCATCGGCTCGAAATAATTTGGGCTGGTACCGCGACATAGGTTCGGCCACGCTTTCGATTCTCGATCGCCGAACGGTGCGTGGTTGGCGAATTTGATCAACCCAAATCCGTCCTCGAATTAAACCCAACGATTCCTCAAGAGCATCTAAGTCCGCAGCGCGCGCCTTTTCGGCCGCAGCGAACGCGATCTTTGCGGAAGCGCGCGCGTCTTCCAACGCATTGTGGTGCTGAAATCGAATGGCAAGTCGTTCGGCAATCGCGGCCAATCCGTAACCAGATTGACCTGGCCAAGTCCGTTTTGCGATCAGTCTCGTGCATTGCAAATCGATCTGAGGTAACGCGATATCGTACGCTTCGGAAGTCGCCTTCAGTACTGCTGCATCGAAGCCAACATTGTGCGCGATGATCGTACGCCCATCGAGCAACGGGAACAGCTCCGACCAAACTCGATCCCACGGAGGGCTATCCATGCAGTCGCGAGCCGTGATACCATGCACTCGAACACAATTCGGCGAAAAGTACATGCGTTGCGGTCGAATCATCCACTCACGCTCATCGACGATCTGCCAATCATCGGTCAATACGACGCCAATCTGACAAGCCGAATTGGACTGATGGTTCGCAGTTTCGAAGTCAATAAATGCGATGCGCTTCGACATCGTTTCCTACTTTCGAACGCTTTCCCATGGAACGTCAACTACGCCTGCATTTTGATTGGCGCTTCGGGCCATCACAAAGAGAAGGTCGCTCAAGCGATTCAAAAATATAACGATGTGGGATGCATCGCTTACACTTCGATCGCGAGAGAAACAAACAATCTCACGCTCGGTCCGGCGACAAACGGTTCTCGCTAAATGCAAATGAGCTGCTTGGGAGCTGCCACCGGGCAAGATAAAGTTACGGAGCGGCTTGAGATCTCGCTCCAGTTCATCGATCGCGAGCTCCATCGCTGCGACATGCAAACTGCCATCCCATTTGAGAGAATGCTCTTCGGGGTTGGGGGTCGCAAGTTCTGCTCCGATAGAAAACAAATGATGCTGAATCGCACTCAGGATTCCATCCAGCTTTTCTCCCAAACCGGTGGAGCGAGCGATTCCGATCACAGCATTCAGTTCATCCACCGACCCATACGCACAGATCCTTGGGTCATCCTTTGCCACGCGAGGGCCACCAAAAAGTCCTGTGGTCCCCGCATCGCCCGTTTTCGTATATATCTTCATCAACATCCATCACTTTATGGGTTCGTTTCCTTGTCCATTCAACAAACCATTATTAGCCATGGAACCTGAAGTATTTTCAAGCGGGTATCTTGTTTTTCGAAAGCAAAAAAAGCTCCAATTTCTTTTAATGAAACACGCAAATCGCTGGGATTTACCCAAAGGTCACCTCGATCCGGGCGAATCGAAACACCAGGCCGCAATCCGGGAACTTTCTGAAGAAACTGGAATTGACTGTTCTGATTTGGAAACCATACCCGAATTTGAGTTCCAACAACAATACTGGGTCGCATACCGAAAAGATGGCGGGGGAAAAAAATGGAAGGAACTGACAATCTACCTGGGCTTGTTGACCAAGGACGTCAACATCCAAGCTACGGAACATCTTGGATTCGAATGGAGGGACTGGTCCCCCCCTCATCAAATTCAAGCCGAGACCATCGACCCGCTACTTCAGTGCGTTGAATCTTTCTTCGATCGCAACAGCGGGTTCTGGAACGCTTGACCCTTATCGTACATCTGCGTCTCGAGTTGCAAACTCAACCCGGTCTGAGTTCGATTCAATCCGCCCCGCAAATTCAATTAGTAGCTGACCAATCGATCGGACTTGTTTGGCTAAGTGAATCCTGGTTTCCACCCCGTTCTGTTCATTCGGGATGAAAAGTGGGGTTGCTCCTTTGCTAAACTCGATGCATTTCGCGATCGTGAACGGCAGGACCCAAGTTCCGAAAAGACTGGTCTTGGGTGACAGTTCTGTCTCCGACGATTCCAACAAGGGCTCGACTTCTTTGAAATTAGTATGGCAGTCGACTTGTGCTGGGTTGAAAACTTTCGCGGAGATCTGATTGGCGTACAGCAAGTCTTCGCGTGTATAGCGACCGATGTAACTTGTTCGTTGTTGCATCGGGTTCGAATCGCACCAT
>JBIKLJ010000064.1:0-24155 GCA_044359895.1 Pirellula sp. | reverse complement strand
GAGAAACGCAATCCGCTCAGTATCAAGGACTTGCAGACTATGGAACTAGGATTCGCGTCGCTCACGGATCTCGCCGTGGACGCTTGGGGAAACGAGTTCCAGTTCCATGCGAAAAAAACAACGCTTGAAATAGTTTCGTTAGGAAAAGACAAATCATCCGGAGGAGAGGGTGAAGACGCAGATCTCTTGCTTTCCGAACAGGAAGAGTTTCCATCAGTTGTTTTCGATAGACAAGCCGAAGCTTCACGCATCGCGAAATTAATAGACCTCACCTTTCAGGGCGATGGTATGGTCCATGAAAAGCCCCACTGGCGTTCTAGCGATCTGTCGATCGATCAAGTGAAGGAACGTTTGAAAGCTCAGGGGTTTTCCGATGAGATTCTATCCCGGACGATTACATGGCTACCGATGCAAATCATGGAACCCTTCCTGGGTCTGATCCAACGCATGCCCAACGTCAAAAACACGGGTAAGCGACTCTTTATAGAGATGATGGCCAAGTTTCAACCGCCGCGCACGAACACGTCCAATACAAGCGGACGGGACCAGGTGATCATCTTCGATCGCAATCAAGTGGTCCTGGATGACCTCCATGGTATCATCGAATCGGAGCCGAGTGTCAGGAGTGTCGGCATCATTTACGGTGGAGGGCATATGCCGGATCTCGAGGCGCGATTGCGGAAGCTCGGCTATCAACAAGAGAGCATGGAATGGACCGATACGATCACCGCGCGTCTGCCCAAAACAGTCTTAGAAAAAGCCCAATGGGAATTGTCTCGCAAGACGATCTCTGAACTGATGGGGGAGAGCGATATCGAAGCCGATCAGCACATGCAACGTGGCCAGTCGGCCACCGACGCCGAGCAAGCGCTCGCGGAATATCAGAAAGAACAGGCTCTCCGCGAATCAATCCTCCGCAGGAGGCCGAAAAACGTGGACGATTCGAGGCGGCTTGCTAGTTGTTATGACCGACTTGCGCAATCCTATCTCGATCGCAAGCAACTCGACAAGGCTCTGGAATTCTTCCAAAAAGGAGAAAAGCTAAGGCGAACCCTCGCGAAGCGCAACCCGAAGGATCTGCCATTGCGACGCGATCTGGCTTGGAGCTGCGGTATGTACGGAAAAATAGCGATGGAGCTGGGTAAAACACAAGAAGCGTTGAAACTCCTTCAAGAAGGCAAGGATATCTATCAAGGACTTGCTGACGCCAATCCACAGCACTCCGCCGATCAAGAAATGCTCACTTGGAACATGAGACTATTGGCTATTTGTAATGAACAGATTGCGAAATCCTATCTCGATCGCAAGCAACTCGACAAGTCGCTGGAGTTCTACCAAAAAGGAGAAAAGCTAAGGCGAACTGTTGCGGAGCGCAACCCGAAGGATGCGCAATCGCAACGCGATCTGGCTTGGAGCTGCGGAGAACTGGCGCATGTATTGACGGAATTGGGGCAGACGGAAGAGGCGATGGAGTTCTGTCAGCAGGGGTTAGACATCTTCCATCGAGTCGCCGAGGCTGATCCGAACAATACCAAGGATCGCGAGGACATCGAGTGGTATCGACGACTAATCGCTCGTTGCTACGAACAGCTTGCGCAATCGCATTTCGACGCGAAACAATTCGACAAGGCGCTGGACTTCAACCAAAGGGCAGAAGGGGTGTGGCGATCACAAGTTGAGCGAGCTCCCAAAGATGCATCATGGCAACGCAATCTCGCTTCGAGTTGCGGTAAGCAGGGAGTTGTCTTGATGGAACTGAAGCAGAACGAAAAGGCACAGGAATCTTTTCAACAAGGATTAGACATCTTCCAGCGACTCGTCGATACCGACCCGAACAATGCCTCGGATAAAGAGAGCCTAGCGTGGTACATCGAACAGGTGGAAGCCGCGAAGCTAAAAAAGTAGTGGTGAACATTAAGTCTATTTGCTTACTAGAATTGAGATGCATCCGGGTTAGGTTGATGCACCTTCGATGCGGGGCTGGACCTAACCATGCAGGGGCGTTATTCCGGTTTTGAGACAACACGAAGAGCAGAGAGCACGTTAAGCGATTTGTCGAATGGCCGATGCGAACGTCTGAGCCGAGGCTTTTCTGACTCCGGCTTCATCAGCCCGAAGTTTTACCCGTGCGTTCAAACAGCTTGATTGACCCCATGCTAAACTCCAGAGCGTTGCTCTAGGCCTGCTTGGGTCAAATTCTGAGCAAGTCGCATCGCCTTTGCACGCTGCGCAAGCCCAGCAATCGTTTCTGTGGATGTTCTCAGGATAAGAGCTTATGGGATAGCTACTTTTCCCAAGAGTGCGGTGGTTACAGATCGATCAGTTCGTAGATTCCCCGGCCAGTTCGTCTTAGCTTTCCTTGCTCGACGAGCTCTTCCCATACGTCTTTTGGGAACTGGTTCGGGGGCGTGATTGCAACCACGCCTGATCGTCCTCCGCCCGACATGGGCCCGTGTCCCAAACGCGATTCGTCATCCAATTTCATCAACTTCAATCGCTTTCGAAAGGCCTTCATCGCAAGCCGAAGAACTTCTTTTCGAGCGGCGGGATCTGAGTCTGGAAGAGGCGACGTTTCTGACATAGATTCAATCCGATGGAAGGGAGGCATTCACTCGCAAGTCTGAGTTGATCCGGCCATAACATCTTAGCATGAATCTTGTGACCGATCGACCTAGGTCGAGCCCCTAGGCACTTTGGCACGAGCCAAAACAAATGGCGTCGTGTTTCGTAGGCTGAGATTAAAGATGGGAGCTGCCTTTGTTGAGTCGCGCTAGGCTCTCCAACGCCGTCTGGGCAAGAACACTGTTTTCGCTTTGAAGCAACGGTTCGATCAACGGTACAAGATCGAGCCGGTTGGTATTTGCGGCAACGATCATGGCGTTGCGCTGCATCCCCGCCAACTTGGTTCTCCAGAACGGAGTTTTTCGATAGAGTGTCCGAAAGCCAGCGTCGTCCAGTTGCAGCCAATGCTCAAGCGAACTCTTTTGGTCGAGATCCAAATGTTGAAAGGGGGGAAGAACTTCCACTTCTACTTTTCGGTTCCATGGACAAACCATTTGGCAGACGTCGCATCCAAAGAGCCATTCCCCTATTCCTTCGCTCAATTCTGCGGTGATGGTCCCACGGTGTTCGATCGTTAAATAGCTAATGCACTTTGACGCATTCAGCACATGCGGCTTTTCAAACGCGTCGGTTGGGCAAGCATCCAAGCAAGCGGTGCATGTCCCACAATGGTCGGACGGAAAGGGATTGTCCGCTTCCAATTCGATGTCGGTCAGAACCGCAGCCAGAAAGAAATAGCTGCCCATTTGACGATGAAGCAGAAGTGTGTTTTTGCCGATCCAGCCGATGCCAGCAAGCTGTGCGAAGTCTCGTTCCATCAAGGGGGCGGTATCGACCACGCCTCGATTGCTAGAGCCCGGGACCTGCTGAGCCAAGTAACTGCAAATCTGGTTCATGGACTCGCGAATCAAGTCATGGTAATCCACCGAACCCGATGCATAGCTTCCCAGTTTAGCAAGTCGATTGGCTTTTGCAGCGGGGGCAGCAGCGGCACCAGATCCATCCGAGAGTTCAGGACGGGAACTAGCAGACGAAGAATTTGCACGCTTACTAGGACGAGTGTGCGGGCTGGGCGTGTAGGGCATGCCCAGCATGATCACGCTTTTGCATCCTTCTAGGACAGCATCTGGATGCCGATAAGCTTCCAACCTGTTTGGAATGTAGTCCATGGTCCCAGCATAACCCTGTGCGATCCAATCCTGAAGCCGATCGAATCCCGGCGAATCTTGAGCCCGCGCGACTCCAAACAGTGAAAAGCCTAGTTGCTTGCAGAATTCCTGGATGGGTTGCCGCATGTTTGCCGTCATCGTGTCGCAGCAGCAAAAATCATGTCTTGCTTGCGACCTTGCTGTGATGAAGCGAACAGGTTCCGTCTGGTTCGCAATTGCGACCCGCGATTTTGTATCGGTACCTTGCAACCATACGATACAAGAATTGCCACAATCCCATCGAAAAAGGGATATGGAGAATCGGAGCAACGGGCCACAAGATCGGCAATCGGCGAGTCAAATAACGAACCGCATAAGCTCCTGGATACTTGTTTCCTTGGGGGGAAACGATCCACATCTGTTCCATCATTTGATCATACGACAAATCCGGAAAGCGAACAGCAACCTCGGGATCATGCAGGGACACAAACGACAGTCGTTCTCGCCCGTCCAGCCTGCGCAGAATGCCAATTTGAGATTTGCAAAAATTGCATTGTCCGTCAAACAGGACAACATCTTTTTTCATCTCATTGAGGGCCATCATGAACTCGTAAGCGTATTTTTGGTATGGTTGGTACTCAGCATCGCGGTACTCGTACATGTTATCGATCGATCCCGCCGATAACGATTCCGATCGGTGGATTAACGAGTCAACATCGACACTATCCCGTCGCTGCATTCTACGTCAAGAAAAGGTCAAAATCTATTATGGGTGCCATTCCATCTTGATGTGCGGGCCGAAAACTGGGATTTCGAAGGGCTGCCCTGTCGTAACCCAACCTTGGCGCTGGTAGAACCCAATCGCCGAGTGACGAGCTTTGCACCAAAGCGATTTTTGAATCTGCCGAGCAAAAACGTGACTTTCCAGAACGATCAGTCGTCCGACGCCCGTTCCTTGGACACTCGACGCAACGGCCATCCCTCGCAATTGAATGGTCGAGTCATTTTCGGGGACCAAGAGAGTAGCGCACCCCAATAGGCCCTGGGAATTGACCGCGATGATATGAACGGTCGAAGCCAAGTGGTCCTCTGGAAAAATGGCGTTTTCGAGAGATAACCCATGCGGTTTTCGAAGAATTTCAAAACGAAGTCGATGGATTGCCTCCAATTGGGAGTCGTCGGTAACGATTTTGACGTTCGGTCGGTCGAGCATTCTGAAAGGGATGGCTGTAATTGCGGGTTGGATCATGTTATTCTGTTGGGCCTTGAGCGTCTTCCGACTCAAGATTCCATCCTCACTTTAGGAGTCGACAGCAGAATGGCTAGACCTGTTACGTTGTTTACCGGCCAATGGGCCGATTTACCCATTTCCAAGATGGCCCAACTAACCAAAGATTTTGGCTACGATGGAATCGAACTAGCATGCTGGGGCGACCACTTCGAAGTCGATAAAGCCAACTCGGACCCGAACTATTGCGATAACAAACGCAAAATGTTGAACGATTTGGGACTGCAATGCCATGCGATCAGCGCTCACTTGGTTGGGCAAGCTGTTTTGGACACCATCGATCAGCGCCACAAGGCGATCCTTCCGCCCTACATTTGGGGAGATGGGAATCCAAGTGGCGTCAACGAACGAGCCATCGAGGAAATGAAGGCGACCGCACGGGCTGCTAAGAAGTTCGGCGTGGGAGTCGTGAATGGGTTCACGGGCTCAAGCATTTGGCACCTCAATTATTCCTTCCCACCCGTCCCGCAGTCGATGATCGACGACGGTTTTGCGTTGCTCGCAAAGCGCTGGAATCCGATCTTGGACGAGTTCGAAAAATGCGGCGTTCGATTTGCCTTGGAAGTTCACCCCACGGAAATCGCGTTCGATATTTACACGGCTCAGATGGCATTGAAGGCGCTCGACAATCGACCCGAGTTCGGCTTCAACTTTGACCCGAGCCACTTGATATGGCAAGGTGTTGATCCCGTCGAGTTCATTCGAGCCTTCCCGGATCGCATCTATCACGTGCACATCAAAGATGCCACCACGAAGCTCAATGGACGTTCAGGCATCCTTGCGAGCCATCTGAACTTTGGCGACCCAAGACGCGGTTGGGACTTCCGCAGCCCTGGTCGCGGTAGTGTCAATTTTGAAGAAATCATGCGTGCCTTGAATGATATCAAGTACGCTGGACCTCTCAGCGTTGAATGGGAAGACAGTGGAATGGAACGTGAATTCGGCGCTAGAGAAGCTGCTGGGTTTGTCAAGAACATCGATTTTGCTCCCAGTGGACGAGCGTTCGATTCCGCCTTTGAGAAAGCATAGCCCGGTGAAGTCAACTCAAGTTCTTTTCTCACCCGATTCCAGTGCTCTTCGGTTCTTGCCCGAAGGGCCTTATCCCATGGGAGGCAGCAAGTTCTCCTGGGTTGCGATCCAACACGGTCCCAACGAAAAGACCGGGTCGGTCAACGTCTTCGACTTGGAGACAAACAGCAACCAAAGCTATCCCTTGCCGGGCCGTCCCGGCTTTTCCTTCCCCACCAATCAAGGTAACTTTGTGGTGGGCTGCGAAAGGCAAGTTGGCATCTTCGATCCCACAACGGGTGAATTGAAGACGCTGGTGGATGGCATTGATTCCGATTGCGAAGGGACCATTGTCAACGATGGAGTCACCTGGGATGGTAATTTGATTTTCGGAACGAAAGATCTTGAGTTCAAGACGAAGAAAGCTGGACTTTATTTTTGGCGAGGCTCCGATCGCAAGCTATTCCGCTTGCGATCCGACCAAATTTGTAGCAATGGAAAAGTTGTTTTGCCCGTGGATGAAAACCACATCGATCTTCTCGACATTGATACCCCCAGCAAGAAAGTCGTCTGCTATCGGATCGACACCTTGCAAGGGAAAATCCTATCGGAAAGAACCGTGGTGGATCTGAAGGATGATATCGCGTTCCCAGATGGCATGACCATGAACCTCGCGGGAACCAGCGTTATCATCTCGCTTTACAACCCCAACCCTGCTTCTTTTGGCAGGACGGTCCAGTACTCGATCGCGACTGGCGAAGTCGAAGAAACTTGGCAAACGCTGTCGAGCCCGCAAGCGACTTGTCCTCAGTTGGTATTTTGGAAGAATCGTGTTTGGATGATCATCACGACGGCGGTGGAGCATATGCCCAGCGAACGTCGAGCCGATAGCAGCGAAGCGGGTTCGTTGTTCCTGGCTGAAACCGACTTCCAATACAGCGAAGAGGCATACCGACGCTTAACCCCGGTTTTTGTTGAACCCAGCAATTCTGCGACCACGTGATTCTGCAACCTCGCCAACCTACCAACCGCGGTCCATCAAAGCATGAATTTCGAGACAAACATGATTCTGCAACGTCTGGTTCTGCCAGGCGTTTGCTCCTTGATCGGTTGCATTCTCATTGCAAGAACCGACAAGGGAGAGGATTGGTTTGAGGACAAGCCAGTACCGGGCGTTTGGCTTCAGAATTTGTGCGGGGCTTTTTTGTGCGGCGTGGCTTTTGTTGTGTCCGATTTTTGGTCTCGTGACCTTCTATGCAAGCCAGAAGAATGGCTGAGCTGGAAAGCATCCTACCAGTGGAATTGGATGATCTGGTTGATTCCAGCGGCCATGATGACCCTTGCGATCGCTCGATCTATTTTCTCGACACCCATCCAATATGTTTCTATCGCAGCGACTTTGTTGTGGGGGATGTCCATCGGAATTTTGTTTGTCAGTTTGAACGAAGGACAAGTTTGGAAGGACCAAGCCACCAAGCAAATGCCTTGGCTTGCAGCTGGCATTACGGCGATTGCCGTGAACACTTTTTCGCTCAATGCGATGGAGAAAAGTGGTGCTGCACGGTGGCATTCGCTGGTGGTATTGGCTCAGCTTGGTTGTGTCGCGGCGATTGCCATGCTAACGTATGGTAGCCTCGGGGAATTGGGATTGGTTGGATCTGCTGTGGCGGCTGCGGCAAGTGTTGTTTCGCTTGTTAAGCCATCGACGTCCAAGACACATTATGGATGGCAGCTATCGACCGTAGTTCTTCCGCTGGTCATTTTGGCGGTTTGCGTTTTGTGCGTCAGTAGGTTTTTCGAGCCGTTTTCGCTGCCGGCGTGGCTTTTGGCATCGGTCCTTTTTCTGCCTTCCTTGGCAGGACTTGTCGACTTAGTCTTCGGAAGATTATCGAACGTTTGGTTCAGGCCATTTTTTGCCGGAGCTGTTTGTTCGGGAGTTCTCGGATGGATCTTGTATTTGGCTCTCTCGAAGACCCCAGACTGGTAGACTGATGCGCATTCTACGAATGGAAGTATTTTTGGTTGTCTTTCCGGTTGCGATCGGACTGCTGGGCTACCTTTGCTGGGGCTTGGTTGGCTTGTTGCTTGCGTTTTGGATTGGATTGCTCTGGTTCTCGTTGGTACACCAACCTAGAAGACATGAGCTGACGCTGATTTCTGGGCTCGGTCTGATCGGTGCATTCGCGTTCTTGCCCAACGCGATTTGGATGAAGCCACATTTGGTACTTGCGACTTGTTTTATAGGCGTTGCCATCTCGCCAGCCGTGTACGTATTCGTTCGGCCAATGTTGATCGCAAAACGAGAGCGCAACCGGCCGCGGCGGTGATTCGGCGGCGACAGGTGACTCAGCAGCGAGGGTGATTCGGCAGCAACAGGGACTACAGGATTGGTAGCGGGGCAGAGATACTGGATCTGGATGCGATCTGGCTCACCAGCGAGCGAACCAAGCCACGGCAAATGTTCTCGAAGGGTTTCGCGATCATTGGGTCCTGAATGACATCCGCTAGGCGGCCTTCGTCCGATTCGCTTCGCAGCTTGATTTGAATTGGCACTTCACCCAAGAACGGAACCCCGAGCTCTTCGGCTTTGGAACGCGCCCCGCCTTTTCCGAAGATGTCAAAAGTCTTGCCGGATTCGGGGTCTGTGAACCCGCTCATGTTCTCGACGACGCCTAGAACTGGCACATTGGTCTTCTCAAACATGGCAATCGCTTTGCCCGCGTCCAGCAAAGCCACCTCTTGAGGAGTGCATACGATCGCAACCCCCGAAAGTGGCAGAAGCTGGGACAAAGTCAACGCAACGTCCCCCGTTCCTGGAGGCATGTCGATAATCAAATAATCGAGCTCGCCCCAGGCGGTATCGCGTAAAAACTGAGTGATCGAGCCGTGAAGCATTGGCCCTCGCCAAACAACAGCTTGGTCTTTCCCGATCAAGAAGCCCATCGACATAACCGGCATCTCGCCCGATTTGATCGGTTGGATTTTGCCATCAACGATTTCTGGGCGACCTTCTAGCCCCAAAAGATGAGGAATACTCGGGCCGTAGACGTCAGCATCCATCAAGCCCACTTTGGCTCCCAATCGTTCCAAGGTCAAAGCGATTGAGGCTGCCAGGGTGCTTTTGCCAACACCTCCTTTGCCGGCAGCGACAGCGATCACACTTTTCACTTTCAAGCCGATTTGCCCGACCGTCGGAGCTGGTCGATAGGTGATGTCCAGTTTTACGTTGACTTGTTTGACGCCAGGAACGGTCGTCAGCAAATGGTCACGAAGTGAATCTGCAACTTCATTAGCGATCGGCTGCATCATGGAAGTCAAGCTCAAGCGGCAGCTGACGACTCCATCCGATACCGCCCAGTCGCCCACTTGGCCAGTCTTCGACATCGGTCGATTGCTTTCGGGATCCTTGAACGAATCGAGAGCTAACGGAAGTTGCTGATGAATGGCGGCGTCGGACATTGCTGGTAGGACTCTCAGTTACGAATTCGGGCAGATTTTTCAGTGGTTTAGAGGATAACCGAGCCGAAGGCTTTGTCCAGGTTAGGTAAAGAGTTGCGTCGAAGCGAGCGGTCGATATCCCGCCAATCATTGCTGTCCAAATCGACGATCGCCCAGGGAGCGAAATCGCAAGTCGTTCGTCTCCTTGTCAACTTGCATGAAAATCGCCTTTCCAAGAGGAAGCTTTGGAAACTGCTCAGCCCCCAGTTCCATCCCCATCACAGCCAGGGCCGTGGCCCCCGCATCTGCATCGAGAGCGGTAGCGGCAAACGCGGTCACACTTTGCCGACGCTCAATCGGACTTCCAGAAAAAGGATCAATAAAGTGACTGTATCGTCGGCCATCAATATCTACATACTGGTATAAATCTCCGGAAGTTGTCACGGCGCAGTTGGAAACCAGATGCGTTGCGAACAAAGGCGCATTCAGCCCAAGTCCCGCAACATCGACTCGCCATCCATCGCGACCGGGCGGAGGCTTTCCTACCCGAATGTCCCCACCTGCGTTGATCAGGATCGATTCCGTCCCCGTGGCGACCATCGCCTCAAACATTCGATCGATAATGTATCCCGTTGCAAGCCCGGAAACGTCAAGTCGCATACCCGACGATTTCAGGGAAACCATCTGTTGCAACGAAGCATGTTGCACCGAATCATCACTTGACCCAACCTCGCTTGGGTCCGGTATCAACTGGACCTTGTCCCAACCGCATGCTTTGCGAGCTTGTTCGATTTGATCGAGTGCTGGAAGTTCTTTTTTCTTTCGGCTCGTGCGCCACAGCTGACTTAAAGGGCCCACGGTGATATCGAATCTACCGACGCTGAATGCATGCCATCGACGACTTTCTTGCAGGACGACTTGAAGATCATGGCTAACCGCGATCGGCTCATGAAATGCCTTTTGACCGAGAAGGGATATCTCACTGTTCGCGTCGTAATTGCTTAAGATCAGCGACAAACGCTCGAGCTCCAGAAGCCCGGCATCCATCGACTGCTTTGCCCGTTGTTCATCCGGAGCGTAGACCACCAGATCCAACATGGAACCCATGGAGGGTTGGGAGAGTTCGAATCGGGATAAGGTTGTCTGAGAACAAGCATGCCTCGAACCAGTCATAGCAAGCAGAATTGCGACTACCGTGCCGAACCAATAACTTGAAACTCCCCAAAGCCGGTGGACCATCATTTTAAGAGCTCGTATGCATTGGAGAAAAGGACTTTGGCCCGTGTGGTGTCATCCATATTGACTGCGTTGGGAAGCCATGCGTCCATATCGGCCATGGTGGAGGCGGAGCCTGCGAGATAGCCATGATCGCGATGCTTGGTACGCCGCTGAGCGTCCACAAGAATGGGTTGCCCGCCGATCGAATACTCGCCCGGCGGCATCCCGGCAGCGCTCATCGAATCGCTGATGATGATGCTGCGGTCAGGGCCAACGATACGAACCCACGAGCTCAAAAGCCACCCTGGCAAGTGCACTCCGTCTGCAATGAAGGTGACAAACAAATGTTCTTGAAGAGCTAGCGCACGCTGCATGATGTTATCTTGGCGATCCACTTGATGCACACAACCATTTCCCAGGTGAGTGAATCCGACCAAACCGAAATCGATGGATTTACGTAGTTGATCGTAGCTGGCATTGGTATGGCCGGCAAACACCATCACCCCTTCAGCCCGCGTCCGTCGCGTCACAATGCCGTCGGGATCTTGCTCCGGAGCGAGCGTCAGAATTTTAACTCGCCCGCCTCCCGCTTCGATCAACCGGATGGCATTCTCTTCGCTGGCCCCTTGGATATGCTGTGGAGGATGCGTTCCATAAAATCCGGGGACGTTGGAAAGGAACGGCCCTTCCACATGAATACCTCGGACGCATGGTTGGAGATCTGGATTGTCTTCGACCCATTGAGCAATCTTGGAAATGCGACGACACATTTCCGGTATCGAGTCGGTAATGATGGTAGGAAGAAAATCCGTGACCCCGATTTGAACGAGCTGGTTGCAGGCGAATCGAAACTGATCGAGTGTCAGATCTTCGCTGTTGAAGTCAACACCGAAGGCTCCGTTGACTTGCAGGTCGCAGTATTTCATTTTCTTAAATCCGCTGGGCGTTTTGAAGACTGTGCGGGCTGAGATTTTGGGCGCTGGCTTCATCCAGGACAAGCGTGACGTCGGGATGCTGCTGCAAGATCGAGCCTGGAACCATGGGGGTTACAGGACCATCGACCGATTGCGCGACAGCCTGAGCTTTTCGGCTATCGGGAACGCTGCAAATGATCTTGCTGGATCGGAGGATGGCCGAAATCGTCATACTGATCGCTTGGGTTGGGCAGTCCTCGATCGTTGGGAACCATCCTTCACCAACTTGCTGCTGGCGACAAGCAAGATCCAGGGAAACCACATGATAAACGGCGTTGGTTTGAAAATCGGCTGGCGGGTCATTGAAAGCCAAATGACCATTCTCGCCGATTCCAATCAGCGCCACGTCGATCGGTTCCAGTGCCCACTGGCGCGACGCTTCGACAAGGGTCTTCGTAATGTCGCTTATCGAGTCGAGATACAGAAACGAACCGATAGGAACACGATCTACAAAACGATCCTTAAGGTAACCGCAAAAGCTAGCTGGATGATTAGGTGCCAATCCCAGGTACTCGTCCAAGTGAAAGCCGTCGACCCTGCTCCAGTCAATCCCGGTCTGGCTGGCTAAACTCTCGAGAACTTCAAACTGGCTAGAGCCGGTAGCTACCACCAACCGAGCCCGAGGTTTTCGGGAAAGGGCTTGAATCAGCGCTTCCGCGGCCAATTTTCCCGAAAACTTCCCTAATCCTTGACGGTCTTGCGCGATCTTAATCAACACTTTTCGGCTCCATTAGGAACGTGGTTCGCAACTTCATTTGTTTTTGCTGGGTTCTGCCATCGTTTGCAACAGGGGCATTTTCCGAGCGCACTTGGTAGGAAAGCATACTGGCGAAGCAGCTCCATGGAAATGATAGCTTATTTCGCGGCAGAAAAGATGGCTCAAGCGAGGCGTATTGGCATCTTAGATGCCTTTAAGGCATTGACACAGGCTATTTAAACGCAATAATGTGGCTTCGGTTTTGATACTCGTTAGGAGGATTTCGGAATGTCAAGTTCGGTCCGTTTCTCTAAGATTTGCCCTACCTGTGGGCGATCCTTGCAGATTCCCGTCGAGTTGTTGGGAAAGGAGATCTGCTGTCAAGGTTGCGGTGCAATGCTTCGAGCGACGACATCGGAGACTTCGAAAGTCGTGAATACCTTTGAAGGAATTGACGAACGGGTAGACCGTTTGATACAAGCTGCAGATCGCCAGCTACAACATGCGTCCGCTGCCACCAATCAACTTTAGGTTCAATGCCCGAAACCATTTTTTCCCGAATCGTTCGTAAAGAGATTCCAGCCAAGATCGTTTACGAAGATGACTTAAGCTTGGCGTTCCATGACATCAATGGCCAAGCTCCTGTCCACGTTTTGGTCATCCCTAAACGCCAGATTGACTCGTTGGAACACGCCAGTGCCGACGATGCAGCCTTGCTTGGCCATCTCCAAATCGTGGCTCAGCAGGTCGCTCGAAAGCTTGGTATTCATGAATCTGGATATCGGGTGGTGATGAATTGCGGAGCCGATGGCGGACAATCGGTAGGGCACATCCACTATCACGTTCTGGGTGGTCGGCCTTTGGATTGGCCACCGGGTTAGCGAATCGCATCTGGCATATCAATCCAGTGCGATCCCTCGAAACTCGCTTAACGGTCGTCCATGTCGCCAAGAATTATGCATCGTATCCAAGATTGGGAGCCAGCCATCGCTCTGCGGTCGACACAGGCCATCCTTTGCGCTTGGCGTAATCTTCCACTTGATCGCGGGTGATTTGATCCACCGCAAAGTACCGTGCCTCTGGATGTGAAAAATAAAGACCACTTACGGAAGCCGCTGGCCACATTGCATAGCTCTCAGTCAGCGTGATACCGGCACGATTCTCAACATCCAATAGCTTCCAAAGCAATCCTTTCTCGGTGTGATCCGGACAGGACGGGTATCCAGCCGCCGGACGTATACCTTGGTACTTTTCTTCGATCAGGTCTTCGTTCGATAGATTCTCTTGAATCCCCCATTCGTTACGAACCTTAGCGTGCAGCATCTCCGCGAACGCTTCTGCGAGACGATCCGCACAGGCTTGTACCAAGATGGACTTTCCATCTTCCATCTGAGATCGTAGTTCCTTGGCGATGTCGTCCACCCCGTGGCCGGCCGTAACCGCAAACGCACCGATGTAATCGGGTGTTTCGTTGGGAGACACGTAATCCGCAAGACTTCGAAACGAGCTCTGTCCGACCCGTTCCCACTGTTGACGCAACATTTCCAACCGAGCGATCTGTTCGGTTCGATTTTCGTCTGAGTACAGTGCGATGGAATCTCCTAGACTCTTGGCAGCAAAGAACCCGTAAACTCCCTTAAGAACAATCGAAGGATCCTTTTCAAAACTATCTAGCACCTTCTGAGCGTCGCTATACAATTCCTTGGATATCTCACCGACGAACGAGTCTTCGAAAATTTTCGGGTACTTTCCTTTCAGCTCCCAAGTCATAAAGAATGGCGACCAATCGATGAATGGTCGCAATTCTGCAACCGTAACTTGGATATCGCGAACCCCCAGGAACGAAGGTTTGGGGGCGTTGTAGCCATCCCAATTGATTTCAAAGCGTCGTCTTTTGGCATCTGCAAAGTCGACAAACTTACGATCGCGTCGCATGGCAAAGCTCGCACGTTCTTCATCCTGTTTGGCTTTGTTCTCGAGCCCAAAGGCTTTGCGAGAATCAGGATTCACCAATCGCTCCACCACCGGAACGCTGCGCGAAGCGTCCAGAACGTGAACTACTTCCTGCTGATAGTGCTGTGCAATTTTTACCGCCGTGTGTTTGGAGCTGGTGGTTGCCCCACCAATCAACAATGGAATCGTAAAGCCCTCGCGCTGCATCTCTTTGGCAACATGCACCATCTCATCCAGGGATGGCGTGATGAGCCCCGAAAGTCCGATCACCTGAGCGCCGTGCTTCTTGGCTTCTAATAAGATCTTCTCACAGGGAACCAAGACCCCCAGGTCAATCACTTCGAAATCGTTGCAAGCCAGCACGGTACCGACGATGTTCTTGCCGATATCGTGCACGTCGCCCTTGACGGTTGCAAGCAAGACTTTTCCGCGACTGGTATGGCCACCTGTATTGCCGGCAAGTTTCTTTTCTTCTTCCATAAAAGGGGTCAGGTAGGCGACGCTCTTCTTCATAACCGCGGCGGACTTCACCACTTGCGGCAGGAACATCTTCCCTTGCCCGAAGAGATCTCCAATCAAATTCATCGCATCCATAAGAGGGCCTTCAATCACCTTCAGAGGTCGGCCGTACTTGACACGTGCTTCTTCCGTATCCACGGCAATGTAATCGGAGATCCCCTTTAGTAACGCATGCTTCAAACGCTCATCGACGGACAGCTCACGCCATGCGTCCACCTTGACTGGCCCTTTGTCTTTGGCCTTTACCGTTTCCGAAAAATCGATCAATCGTTCTGTT
Source organism: Pirellula sp. (assembly GCA_044359895.1). Classification (GTDB taxonomy): domain Bacteria; phylum Planctomycetota; class Planctomycetia; order Pirellulales; family Pirellulaceae; genus JBKCUI01. Next base: position 9,073 of record JBIKLJ010000064.1, on the reverse strand, counting down.
GCGTCAGGGCGGCGATTTAACAGAACATCTTCGACGCGATCTCGCAATTCGGGCTCGATCTCATCGTAGACCTCGAGCATTTCGGGATTGACGATTCCCATGTCCAGACCAGCACGTATGGCATGATAAAGGAACACCGCGTTCATGGATTCGCGAACGGTGTTGTTGCCTCGGAATGAGAAGGAGACGTTGCTAACCCCGCCGCTGGTGCGTGCACCTGGGCATTCCTTTTTGATCGTGCGCACGGCTTCGATAAAGTCGACTGCGTAGTTCGCATGTTCGGGCAAGCCGGTTCCCACCGTCAGGATATTCGGATCAAAAACGATATCTTCGGCTGGGAAGCCGTTCTCCGTGAGCAGCTTGTATGCTCGTTTGCAGATTCGCACTTTGTTTTCGTAATCGGCTGCTTGACCTTGTTCATCAAACGCCATAATCACCGCGGCGGCGCCGTGCTGGTGAATGAACTTCGCCTTGCGCAGGAATTCTTCTTCCCCTTCTTTGAGGCTAATTGAATTAACGATAGGCTTGCCGGGTGAATGGCGAATACCGACCTCAAGAATTTCCCACTTCGAACTGTCGATCATGAGCGGTACTTTGGCGATGTCTGATTCGTGAGCAATCAGGTTTAAGAACGTGCTCATGGCAGCAGCCCCATCGAGCATGCCTTCGTCCATGTTGACATCAATCACATTAGCCCCGCCATCAACTTGATCTTTGGCCACGCGAATGGCGTCTTCAAATTTTCCTTCTTTGATTAGCCGAGCGAACTTTTTGGATCCGGTAACGTTGGTGCGTTCACCCACCATCACGAAGGAGTTGTCTTTTCGGAAAACGAAAGGCTCATTTCCAGCGTATTGCGTTGGCCGTTGGCTCACTTGAGCCTTCCGAGGCTTAACGCCTTCGACGGCTTCCCCGATGGCTTGGATGTGTGCAGGAGTGCTTCCGCAACAACCTCCTACAATGTTAACCCAACCTTGGGTCGCAAAATCGCGCACGAAACCTGCCATCTTGGACGGGGTCTCGTCAAACTCGCCCATTTCATTGGGTAGTCCAGCGTTGGGGTAGCAGCTGATAGCGGAATCGGCGACAGTCGCCAATCGCTCTAGGTAGGGCCGCATTCGATCTCCGCCCAATCCACAGTTCAGCCCCACGCTCAACATCGGGAAGTGCGATACGGCAATCCAGAATGCTTCCAACTGCTGCCCTGTCAAAGTGACGCCACCTTCAAACACGGTTGCCGACAACATGGTCGGCCATCGCTTGCCTCGTTGTGCAAACACATTTTCAATTGCCAATAAGCATGCTTTGAAATTGAGCGTATCGAAGGACGTTTCGGGAAGCAGAATATCAACGCCGCCATCCAAGAGTCCGTTTACATTGACCTCGTAACTTGCGACCATTTGCTCGAAGCTAAAGGGACGGGTGGCAGGGTCTCCCTTGGCGTTCATCGAAAGTTGTACCGCCGTCGGGCCAATGCTGCCGGCGACGAAACGCGGTTTGGAAGGATCTCTTTTCAGATGGGACTCTACAGCCGACCGAGCAACTTCGGCTCCTGTTTTGGAAATCTCGTACGCGAAATCTGACAGCTTGTTCTCTGCCAATCCTATCAAGCTAGCGTTAAACGTGTTGGTTTCGATGATGTCCGAACCGGCATGCAAGTACTCAGCATGGATGCTTCGAATCACGTCCGGTTGAGTCAATACCAACAGGTCGGTGGCCTTGGAAAGATCAGCTGGATGGTCTTTAAAACGATCGCCTCGGATTGCTGCCTCGGGTAACTTCTTTTGGAAGATCAAAGCTCCCATCGAGCCGTCCAGCAGAAGCACCCGCTGCTCCATGAGTTCTCGCAAAAGACCTTCTGTATCCAATTGTGCCCGCGTCAACATTCCTAGTTCCTATTCGATCCATTCCAATCGGCTGTTTCAGCCGAAACCATTGAACTTCCGTAACCGCCGCGATTGCCCCTGAAACGATTGCTTGTTCAATGCGATCGCCACAGGGTTGTCATTTTCTACGGCACTGGAAGCAGCCTAAGACGCCCATTCTACTAGCCTTCTGATTTCCTCAAAGGATAGAACAGCACTAACGAAGCGTTTGTAACCGATTCGCTGCGGATTTCACGGTTTAACGGATGTGGAGGGGGATGTCAGGACCATGGATCCTTCAATATTGCCACCCTTTTGGACCGACTCATGGACCAAGACTCCGAACTGCGATCGAACTTGTTTCCACTGCGGAATATCCTTGGGTGCAAGGCCGCAAACAACCACTTTGGTGAGAAGCATCGACGGCCAGTCTACCAAGCGATACTCGCGATTCTCTTGTTCGGGGATCCGAGACCAACTTCTTTCTAGCCATGAACCCAAGAAAGCGGCTTGCCTTGTGGAAAAAGCCTCCGAGCCACCTTTTGATCTCGACATTGCGTCGTTCCAAAGGGAGAAACCGTTTGGATTCTTGGCTTTGGCCGAACTGATGAGCCCTTTGAACCAAGAACTGTTGGTTGCAAGATAAAGATACTTGTCATCCACGGCAGCACAGCACAAAACTTGATGTTCCCCTTTGGTAAGCGAAACAAATAGGGATTCATCGTTATCGGCTGTCCAGCACTGAAAAGGCCCGATCTGCTCGAAACGCACTTCTTCATCGTCTTTGAAAATCGCTTTGACGGCTTTCGCAGCACCCACCGGGTCTTGCAAGGCACAAGCGATCACTTTTTCACGAGTCAGCTTGCCTAGCTGGGCTTCGTCTGGACGCGTCGCCGCAAATTGCATCATCAATGGACCTGACTTATAAATCAGTTCTTTTCGGACATCGATCTTCGGTCCATCAGGATCGGTCAGAATGCTGTCCAGAAGATCACCGAAGTTTCCAGGCGTTTCTTCATCGATCATTTTGTCGACGGTATAGTTCACGCCCTGAAACCATGGCTTCATATCGATGTAGGAGGAGGAGACAAAATCCATGGAATCGATCGACAAATTCGGTAGCGACGGCATTGGCCCAGTCTTGTAACTCAATAATGCAAGGCCGTTGGATGGAGGCTGAACGATGGAGGTGCTATACCGAAGGCTCCATTGCGCAGCGTTACCATCCGTTCGACTTAGAACGCCTTGAACGTCGCTCAGACCAGGCATGCCGAACATGTCGGCGGAGCGAAGAAGTTTGGCATTTCCATTGGTTGCGTATGCCTTCATCAATTCCCATGGCGATAACCAAAACTGGAGTCCGCCTGGAACTGCATTTTTTAGAAGTGAATCAACGGCCTGCTTGCCGCCACTCTTGGTAGAACTCATACCACCTGTCGACAACCATTCTTGAATTGCCGCAGTCGACGATGAAACGCAACACCATTGCGAGCCAATGGCGACGCAAACTGAAGGTTTGTCTTTGATGGAACTGTTCATCACCATCAAAGTGGTAGATTTTCCAATTTTCGAGACTGTGAACTTCTGCTTGCCACCATGCACTTGTAGGATTTTTTGAATGAAAGGATGTTGCTGAGCGTTCGGACCTAGTTTCGCCAGGAATGCGACCGCCAATTCCGCTTCGTTCCTGGAAAAGACCGCAACCGCGCCAGGCGTCTCAAGCGACGCAAGATCCGACCAATTGATTCCTAGCCAAGGCGCTGGATTCAATAACGAGCCGACGCCCAACGCAGCTTGCTTGGCCGCAACGTCATTCCATAATTTGGACGTAAACCCTTTCCCAAAATCAGATGTTTCAATCGACATGTAGGTGGTTGAAACGGTGGGAGCTGTGACCACAAAATGGGTCGCGGCAGGAAGCACCTGGGCTAGATCGACTTGATCCAAGGATTCCGCTTGGACCTGACGGCCACTCACCATTGCTAAGGCTAGTAACAACAGTAGCCAAGAGGAATGAAATCGCAATGCACTGCTGTAAGCGAACCTTCGCAGAACCGATCGGACCTGCTGTTGGATACCAATCGTTTTGTCAGCAAGCATGAAGTTAAGTTGAGTCTTATTCATAGGTAAGATGTCGAATTGGGTTGATCTTGGATGCATTCCATGCAGGTACGATAGCGGCGATGGTCACAATGACCAGTGTGCCAACGGCGCAGCCGATCATCAAGGGCGGATTCCATTCAAATTCGGGGGTGTAACCTAACAATGCCTCGCTACAAGAATAAATGATTAGCACTGTAGTGACGCCTCCGATCATACCGAACGACACTCCGATTGCCCCAAGCAGCCAAGCCTGAACCAATACGGAGGACATCAATTGGCGACGACTGGCCCCCACAATTCGCAGCAAGGAAAAGTCCCTTGCCTGCTCGATCATGTTCATGGCCAAGGTGGTGGCGATTCCAAAACCGCCCGTCAAGAACGAAATAAAAACGACGCTCCAAACTCCCGCTGTGACTCCCAAAATGGCTTGGTCGACGCCCTTTCGCAAATCGGTCCCACGTTGCAATTCGAATCCATATTGTTCTTTAACGGAGCCGAGAGCAGCCTCCGCTTCAACCAGCTTATCGGGTTCGATCCCTAGTGAGTACCATTCGAAACCAGTCAGTGGAAAAAACTTTTGTGCCGTTCTTCGATCCAAAGTGATCGCCATACCACCGTTAGCAAAATTCGAGTGCACCCCGCCTACCTTCAATTCAAAGGTTTGACCGTTCACATTGAGCAAAATGGTGTCCCCCGCTTTCTTCCCCAGCTTCTTTGCTAACATCGATCCGATAAAGGTTGCATCGCCAGCCAGGGATTCTCTTGCGTGATCGGAAGTCATCCCCTTGGGTTCGGCGGGGAAGGGGCAATCGTCAGGAAATTCTCGAACCAAAGCAAGCACGGACTGATCGTTTGCTTGGCACCAGACGAATCGAATCGCATTGGACCATTGAAGACCCGGAACTTGAGACACGGCTTCTCGCAATGGGTCTTCCGAATCAATCAACAAAGAAGGGCTTTGCGTTGCGATCAAGAACAGGTCCCCAGGAATTGCACGATTGTGCCATCGTTTGATCTCTGCCGTGTTGCTCATCAGAGTTTGCCCCAGTCCGACCGCACCGCACAGGGAGATCACTAAAAATCCTGCGTTCAGCGAAGTCCGTTCTGGGCGTCGAACCAATTGATGCTCCGCCACCTCGACGGGAAAACCCCATCGCAATTTCGAGATCCTGTCCACAATTGCAACCAAGGGAATCAAGCCTAGCGGTATCCATAGCAAGTACGCCAGCAAACAGAGCAAACCCGCCGCAACGCCCCATTGCGGTGAAAGCCATTCTTGCTGGACGCAAAACATTCCAAAAATAGCAAAGCACCACAGGATCATTCCATTGCGAATCGAACGCCATGGCAAAGACGTATTCTCCGAGACAACCGGTTCGCGAAAGCTCTCCAACGGTGAAATCGCACTCTGTTGTTTTTGGGCAAACCAGACGACCAACAGCGTCAGCCCTGGTACAAAAAGAGAAATGGCAACAATCGCAAGCCAAGGAATCGAAAAGACACCCGGCGGAGTTTGCAGGACGGCGGACAAAACATTCCCCATCACCAAACCAAGCCCACATCCGCTCAGCACCCCTAAGAAAACACCGATCAAGCTGATGGCAAGCGCTTCCATGAGAACCACTCGGGAAATCTGCTGAGCGGTTGCGCCAAGGCAACGCAGAATCGCAAAATGCGGCCGACGCTCCGCCAAATTCATGCGCGTGGAATTGAGCACAATGTAGGCTGCCATTGCAACCGCAAGCGCGCTGGCAAAGGACAAGCCAAGCTCCGTCGACTTCAATAAGTCGTCGGCGACACCGACCATGTTGGTTCGTTCTTTCACCTTGACGGATGTCGGCAATACTTTAGCCAATTGGTCCGTTGCCGAAGATTTAAGTGCCGCGTCATCGGACGCCAAAAAGATTCGTGTTCGATCCAATTGATCCTTGAGCGAACTTGCCTTTTGAAGCCACCCTAAATCGACAATCAAGCCGTGTTCGCTGGAGATCTGATTCCAAGTCTTCGAAGGGATAATGGCTTTCACCACCAGCTTCTTAAACCCTTTGCGAAACAGGCATTGCACAACCCCTCCCTGTTCGACGCTCAACTGCCTCGCAACCAATTCCGACAACAAGCATTCCTCTGGCCCTGGAAGTTGAGCGTCCGTTAATTGGAAAGCCGACTGGAGCAATTGTCGAACCGAGGGCTGCGATTCGTCGAGAGGAATTCCTATCGCCAAGCCTCTCGACTTGAGCTCCTTATTGCGAATCACCGTTCCTCGAATCAGGGTCGGCATGGCCACCGAGTCTTCCACCGACTGTGTCAAAGCCAGATCAAAATCAGAGCCTGAATATCTACCACCGCTCGCACTGACAATATCAAGGGACGGCAGTCCCTGAACCGCCTTGTTCAGTTCACGAAACGAGGATCGAGCGTTATGGGATGCGACAAAGATGCTGACCAACGTCGCTGTCGACAAAATCAGGCTGACCAAGGTGAACAGCAATCGTGTCGGCCGCTGTTTCCAATGCTCCCAAAGAATATTGAGCATAGGTCTAGGACTTTCTTGAATCGTGAACGATCAATCCGTCGCGCATCTTCACAATTCTATCCGCCGCTTCGGCGACCGTATTGTCGTGCGTCACGATCACTAGGGTCTGATGCAACTCTCGCACAAGCTGCCGGAAAAGGTCAATCACCATCTTGCTATTGGTAGAGTCCAACGCGCCGGTCGGCTCATCCGCAAGCAAGATCGCAGGGGACATGACCAAAGCCCGTGCGATCGCAACTCGCTGTGCTTCCCCGCCCGAAAGCTCTCCCGGGCGATTTTGTTGCTTGTTCTCCATCCCTACGGAAGCGAGGGCTGCGATCGCCTTCGGCCGAGCCTCCTCGATCGAAACACCATCCAAGCGCATTGGGACCATGACGTTGTCGATGGCCTTTAGCATGGGAAGCAAGTGAACTTTTTGAAAAACGAATCCAATGCGTCTTCGACGCAGAAGTGTTTGGGTAAGATCGTCTAAGTGTGAAATGGACTGCTGTTCCAACAATACGTCCCCCGTATCCGGGCTGTCCAAACCACCCAACATATGCAGCAAGGTGCTTTTGCCACACCCCGACGGGCCAACAATTGCAACGAATTCCCCTTTGGCTATGTCCAAGCTGACACCGCGCAATGCCGGGTGATCGACAATCCCGGTTTTATAGGTCTTCGCCACATTGAGGGCGCGAAGCAGATGTTCCATCCAAGACTTTCTGGTTTAGTTGAATCGACATGCAATCATCTAGGAAAGCCCAAAAACTGCAACTGTGATTCTGCTTCTTCTACCAAACTCCCATGATCCCATGAAGCCCATCTTGCTCCACAGCGTCCGGTAAACATCGCTCTAAATAGGGGGCGCGGTCCGACAAAATAATAAATGATCGAGGCTGTGGCTGAAATGGCATCACATTCTTATTTGCACCTGCCCGCGAAGAAGCAATTCCCACGCGTTCTGCCCAGAAATCCTCTTCGAAGATTTGCCCTGTATTGTTTGCCCGACTATTAAAATCACTGAACTGATTCCGGAAAAACTGGTTCAATGTGTACTGATCGGCAGAGGGAGCATCCACGGGTGCATCTGTCGACACCGAAACATACTTCTTGCGGAGTACGCGAATGGCATCCTCCATCGTCATCTCCGAACATTTGGCTTGCGACCCCGGTGCTACCTCGGTGGCAAGAAAGCACCGTGATTGTGCATCCACGAACATGGCGACGCTCCAGGCAAAAGCCGAGTCGTTTCGGATCGATTTGTCGTTGAGCACTTCGTCTTTTTCTTCCGTTCTGCCGACCAGGGAAACCCCTCGCAAGGGATGGGTAACGCAGAACTGCGATTGAATTCGTGGCTGCAAAAGGCCTGAGTAAACCTGCTTTCCTTCTTGGTTGAACTGCTGACTGCCAGGTAGTTCTTTGTTGGAATGGATGGTCAATGGGGACAGTTGAGTTTCCTCTCCCACCACAAACCCTTCGGAGGGAACAACAGCAGCAAAGTAGCTTTGACGCGACCAAACCATCCCATCGCCCCGTGCGTCCAAACATGCAAAGGACCTCAGGCGACCAATCGATCCAAAACCATCTTTGAGGATCCCGTAGGCAAATAAGGCAAATGTAAAGAAAGCCGCTAGAAGAGGCATCAATACTACCAGCCAAACACGACGCTTGTGCTGATTGCACCAAAAGAGAAGTCCCGGGACTACCAGACCTGCAAACGCTGAAACAAACACGAGAAAAGGGATCACAGGCGTACGTCCGACGGATGGAATCAACCACCCCCAGAAATCATCCCCAATTCCATCCTTGAATCGTTGAATTCGATTGATCGGAACCTCGGGGGAAAAACCTGAGGGGTCTCGAAACAAGGATTCTGCATCTCGGCGAGCATTCGTTTCAAGCCGTACCGTTCCAAACCCATAGGAGAAGGTTAGGTCACTCTGTAGCATGTCAGCTTGATCTTCTGGCGACTTTGTAACGCCCGGACCCATTTTAGTATCCGGAGAAAAAGGAACATCATAAGCCTCCAGCAATCGCGAGACCGCAATCTCCAATGTCGAAAGCTCCAGGTCAATTCTCGATTGACCGATCTCCAATAATGAATTCGACAACATTCCAATTGTTTCCTTCAAATCGCTTGTAAAGTCCATTACGTTAGGGTACATCTGTTGATTGTACTGTGCCGTAGTTGCGAAACCGTCGACGAGACACTTGGATTGAAACTGATCCCAAAAGGTGTCTGGAAACAAGTCCAACGTCGAATCAAAATCACTCTGCTGAACATTTGGAACATCGATGGGCAACGCCGCAACTCCTCCAGGGATCCATTTCGATTTTGCAGCGCGTAAATCAGTATCTGTTCTGGCGGCAACCATGTTGATCGGAAAACGGCGTCGCACTTCCTTGATGCTTTTCACGCTGCAGACGATTAACACGCCTCCTGCAAGTGCATAGTTATTGAGAAATTGAATAGCACCTGGAGATAAGCTTTCGAGTTCTGATGCACTTACTGTCACCTGATCAAATACACTCAAGTACAGCCAGTTGTTCGGTAGCCTTTCGGAATCAGCATAGATCGGTTTGTTCGCGC
>JBIKLJ010000232.1:0-7408 GCA_044359895.1 Pirellula sp. | reverse complement strand
CCAGAGCATCCTCCAGAAATCCACCTTCGCTTCCTGCCCGGACCATGTTCACGGACATCTCGTTGAATATCCGAGGATACCGAGCCATGGCCTCACCCAAGGCTTCCCCCTCTTCGACGCGCCCTTTGATCTCAGTGATCGCATTCCGAAGTGTACGGCTTGCTCCTGATTGATTCGACAGAACGGTCAGCGACCTGAGCATCGGCACGCCGCTACGCAGCAACGAGGAGAGTTGCGTGTAGAAACTGGCCATTTGTCCGCCAGCCACGCGGCGTGTTAGTTTGACCTGCGATCCTTTGTTGACCGTGATGGAAATCGGAAACAGAGACTTTGCACCCAACTGCGAAGCCGCATCGCGGGCGTTGGCAGCAGCAATGGTCCCGGCCATCGACTTGCCGGTCATGTCTCGTGCGACGTAAGCGAAATCAGGCAAGCGAATCACCCTTGGTCGCTCTTAGGACTTCTTCCATGCTGGTTGTCCCTTCGATCGCCTTTCGAAATGCATCGTCGCGCAACGTCATCATACCGCCTCGCAACGCAGCCTTCTTGATTTCATAGCTGCTAACGCGATCGTGCGCCAGTTGCCTTACTTCCTCATTTGTCGCTAACAATTCATAGATGCCGAACCGACCTGCGTAGCCTAAACTACGGCAAGCTCTGCATCCTGTTGCGCGATAAAGAGGCTTCCCGTCCAGCTTTTCCCATGGAAAATCCCGAGGCACATCTTCATGGGTTGGATGGTAGGCTTGCTTGCACTCGGGGCACAATCTACGAACTAGTCGTTGCGCCATAATGCCTTCCACCGTACTGGCAACCAAAAACGGTTCGATCCCCATGTCTACGATACGAGTGAACGCGCCGGCAGCATCGTTGGTGTGCAATGTGCTAAAGACGGTGTGGCCCGTCAATGAAGCTTGGATCGCGTTCTCGGCAGTTTCCGCGTCCCGGATTTCACCCACCAGAACAATGTCCGGGTCATGACGCAAAATACTTCGCAACGATGCTGCGAACGTCAAACCAATTTTTGCATGGACTTGAATTTGATTGATACCATCCAACTGGTATTCAACAGGATCTTCCGTGGTGATGATCTTGTTCTCGGGCGACTTGATCTCCAGCAACGAACTGTAAAGTGTGGTGGTCTTTCCAGATCCTGTTGGACCGGTGACCAGAATGATCCCGTGTGGCAGTCGGATCAGTTCGCTAAAAAGCTTGTATGTTGCTTCACCCATGCCAAGGCTGCGCAGGTCGAACTTCATCGATCCTTTGTCCAAGATACGCATGACTAGGCTTTCGCCATGGATCATCGGAATGACCGAAAGACGAATGTCGATCTCTCGACCATGCACGCGTAGCTTGATACGACCATCTTGAGGCAATCGCTTTTCGGCGATGTTCAAGTGGGCCATAATCTTGAGTCGCGAAATAATAGCAGCTTGGAACCGATTGATTTCGGGCGGGACGGCCTGAGTATGCAAAATCCCGTCGATACGATAGCGCACTACCAAACCTGAAGCTTGAGACTCGATGTGAACGTCGCTGGCACGGGTGTCGATCGCTTCGACCAGCAGTTCATTCACCAGCCGAACCACCGAAGCTTCCTGCGCCTGCTCACTTAACTCGCTTCCGTCGGCCTCAATCTTTTCAAGGAGTTCGATCTCGGTCTCTTCATCCGAACGGGATGCAAGAAGACCCTCGACCGTTTCGCTTCCCACCCCAAGATGCTTCTTGACCAGCTTGGCCAGTTCCAGCTTCTCCGCAACCAAAGGCACGACTGCCATGCCGGTCGCGGCAGCCGCTTCGTCCAGCGGGTACAGGTCAAGAGGGTTGCTGGTGGCAACGAACAGCTGGCCAGCCTCGGATCGGACAGGGAACAGGGAATGTCGATAGATCAGCTTGAGCGGGAAAGTTTGAAGTAGCGTCAGATCGACATCGGCTTCCCGCAGATCAATAAAGTCCAACCCAAACTCTTCGGCCACGATACGAAGAGCCTGCTCCTCTTTCGCAAAGCCATTTTTTACGATGCTTTCCAGAATGCCACCGCCATTGGCAGTTGCGCGCGACTGCTGGAGTTGATCGCTATTGATCAAGCCACGTCGCAATAGTATTTCGCCAGCTTCGGTAATCATGTCCGTATTCTACCTTGATCCTCGATTACCATCACCACCACGACCGCCACGACCACCGCCTTGACCGTCCCCGCCAGGGAAGCCGCCGCCGCCCCCGCCAGGGAAGCCGCCGCCAAAGCCGGGGAATCCACCGCCACCACCACCAAATCCGGGAAAGCCACCTCGGCCACCACCGCCTCCGCCAGGGAATCCACCTCCACCGCCGGGAAATCCACCCCCTCGATTACGAAATTGCTGGAAGAAGTCTGCCGGATTGCCTGTTGCACCCGTTCCACTGTTGTTGTTGGTCGATGAGCCGGTACCGCCAGCTTGGGCATTCGTAGAGGACGTCTTCGCAGATGCCCCGAAAACCGATTGAAGGGCCGATTTCATAATGGTCGAGTTCACTTCGCCCCCGATCGGAATCACCATCACACTTTCCTCCACTCCGCCTGCATCCTCATCCATTTGCTTGACCAAACGCTCCACTTCCAAAAACAGATTCGGCGGAGCGACCACGATGAGCGAATTGTTCTTTTTGTCCGCCGTAACGGTCATGGTTGCTTCTTTGAGTTCGCTTTGGCCGCCACCTCGACGACCTCCTCCCCCGCCACCACCACCTCGCAATGCCTCAATAAATTCTTGTGGCGAAGGCTGGCGTTGGGCTGCTGCTGCGGCAGGCTGAGCGATTCGGTCTGCAAAGACTTGTTTGATGGTCGCCTCGACATCCGTCACCGGTGTGTTCAAAACATAGATTGTTTGAGCAGACCCACGGGATAGGTTTTCGACAGGGCTGTCTGGTTTGTCGATGATCGAAACCAATTCTTCTACCGTCTGCATATCCAGAGGGTTGGCTTGCACCCAAATCGCATTGAAACGAGGATCGGGAATGAGCGAGATTTCACCTGTGGCTCCTGAACCTGAAACCGTCGAGCTACTGGAACTGGAACTGCCACCGGCACCGCCCCCACCAAACAAGCTACCAAAAATTCCACCCCCTCCTAGAACGCTAGAGGCTACATCGCCAAGCAACCCACCACCGCCGCTGGAAGAAGCGACCTCGCCAGCAATCACGCTCCGAATCAACTCGACGGCGGCTGCGGCTTTGATGTGCTGTAAGTAGATCACTTCTGGAGTCGCAGGCCCAGCTGCCATCTGCTCTTCGGCAACTCTCGCAAGTTCATCGAACTCTTTCAACGCTTGCTGGTCATCGCTTGTGATGATCATTCCGGCCGGTCCACGAAAAATAGTGATTTCCCCTTGGGACGACGGCGCGTCAGCAGCGTCGCTATCATCTTTCTTACCATCTGGTTCACTCGAAGCTTGAGTGGCAGCAGATTGAACCACTGGATCTTGAATCACCGCATCTTGATTGGCAGCCGTGTACTTGGCGAACGGGCTCACCAAATCGCCAAAGGAGCTTACCTTGTCGTTCACTTTAGGCGGAACAACGGGGCCTTCCTGTGCGCTGGAATTGCTAGGCTCCACTTGCAATGCGGGACTGGTCGGGGGAACTGGTTTCGATTGAGGAGCCATCGGCTTCTTGGCGTCCTTGGACCACACTTCTTTGAATCGCGACTTCCGCTTGGTGGCTTCCATCAACGCTTCAATTTGATTGAGCATTCTATCCGCGGATTTTCCTGTGTAAGGCATCAAGATCATTCCATCCATGATGCCGTTGGAGACAGGACTTGATTCCTGAACTTTGTCAAGCAGCGTTCGCACCTGGGCAACTTCTTGTTCTGTACCCTTGACCATAATCCTGCGAGATGCGGAATCACCGTAGAAAATGGGGCCTTTGCTCGTGGTCGGATCTTTGTCTTTGCTTTGCTTTCCAAAGAATTTCTCCAACGTCAGAATTGCAGCTTGAGTATCCAACTTGCCCAAGGAGATGACTTCGAAGTCACTGCTTTGGCCTGCGAGTTCAGCTAGAATCTTATCGATGGACTCGTGATCTGTTTTGGTCGCCGATGCCAAAATGTTGTTCGTTTTGGGATCGATCGCTAGCCGCATGTTCGGCTGACCTGAGAATGTGGATTGCAAGACATCCATCGAAGTCGTGGGGTCGGAACCCAGCAGCGGATGGCTCTTAAAGTAAGGCTGCTCCGCACTTGCTGACGGCGCTGAATCGTCAGCTGGCTTCACATCAATCTGAGTGGTGATGTCCCGCAACTTCTGGAGTTTTTCGACCGATCCCGTCGCATAAATCGTATTGCCGAACGTGTCTGTCGAAAGACTCAAGTCATCCGAAGTGTTGATACCATCTTTAAGTCCTACCAAAGGTCGCGCGATAGCGAGCACTTCATCGGCGCTGACATACTTCAAGGGCAATGTCACAATCTTGGCGGAACGTGCGCCTTCAGGATTCTCGGATCGCTCAATCAAGTCGCGGATGATCCGCAGCTTGCCAGCAGTTTCGGCCACCAACAATTGACCAGCCGTCGAAAGAGGTACAACCGAACCCTGGGCGCCAATCAACAACTTGATTTCTTTTTCTGCTTCGTCCACTCCGGTCCGTTCGAGACTGAACACACACTTCACAAGCTCGTAATCGCCTCTTTTCTCGAGGTCCATCGGATCAACCAACTCCGCCATTTCACGGATGTACGATCGAACCAGTTCGGCCGATTCGCCGCTCCCTAAGTCCACCGTCATCAGAACTCGTTGACGCTTCAAGAGTGTGAAGCCCTTGCCCAGCAGAACGCCATTCATAATGTCCATCGCCTCGGATACCGAATAACGGCGATACGGATCGCGGTAGGTGAAGGATCCGGTGGGATACGCGTCTACCTGAAGACTTAGCTCAGCTTCTTTTGCAAGCCACTTCAGAACGTCGTTCCAAGGAGTCGCATTAAAATTCATCATCAATCCGTCCGCCGGTCCCGCAACGCGAGCGGTTCCGCCTTCGGCTAAAGCTGCTGGGGCACCCGATTTTTCCATTCGTGCATCATCGGTCGAAGCCACGGCATCCGCTGCCAATGCGTCGGCCGGTCCATTGTTTTCTCCAGCAACTTGCGAGGAAGCGGTCGCCGAAACTTTCGGAGCTCCAGCAACTTTCTGCCAAGCTTCTCTCTGTTGTTCATTGAGAACGGCGTCGATACGTTTGTTCAACTCCGCTGCAACTTTTTCTTTTCCGTTTTCAGTTCGTCCAAGTTCTCGCATCAAGGCCGAACGACCTTCCAGTACATTCTTCACTTTTGCGATCTGCGAATCGTCTAACCCTAAATTCTTGGCGAATTCATCTTCTATCAAAGCAATCATCCCTAGCTTTTGGAGCCGCCAGGATTCCGCCATGCTCCGCTGAGAATCAGAAAGAAGGGCTAATCCTTGCTTTTCTACGCCCCGAACTAGCTCGAATTCCTTTTGCCTTCGATCCGTTGGCGAAAGTTCTCGCAATTGGCTAGCAAACGCCAAGGCTTGGCTTTCATGCTGCTTGATGATTGCCTCAATGCGATCTAGCTGGTCCTGCGACAGCCCCAGTTCCGCGGAGTTGCCGGGGTCCGTAATTGAGGCCAAAACCCCAACCAGATCTGGATTCCCGGAGCCAAAAAGGCTCGGCAGGGTTCCTGGCTGAAGGAGCGAGGCAACGATTGCGAGTAGGCAATAACTGATTTTTCGAGTTCGAATATTCATGAAAAAGCGTGCAAAATGGATTTAGGATCCGCAAATGGGCGTCGGGACAGACCAATCTGACTTTAGTCTCCGGTCAATAGATCTCCAGTGTTTCCTGGGTCGGTTATCCTAATTAGTTCGCCAGTATCTTCCAAATCTTGCATTTGAAACGAATAGGGAGCATCCGGGAAAACCGAGAGATCGAACTCTTAACCCGTTGCATCCTTAAAAGTTCCGTTTGACAAGACTTTTGATAATGTCGCCGCCGGGTGACTAGACAAGTCTAAATCACGGGCTCAAAAGCTTTTGCGTGTTTCGGTAGGTTTCGCATTTTGCTTGTCCCCGTTCGGCTTATCTCCCTTGAAGAATTTGAATGGCAAATTGAACAGGTCCAAATTCATGTCCATTTTGGGCAATGATGTTCCTTCGGCGGAATTTCCATTCCCCGCCGTATTTACATCGGTCAGGGGCTCGATATCCACTGTCCCCACTACAATCAAACGCTCTGGTAATTGGGTCAGGTGTAACTGTGCACCTCGAAACCACTCTAACCAAGTTGCCTTGTACTCCGGTGGAGGCAAGCATTTGGTAGAATCAAAACCAAGAGTGGGTTGGCCATCTCCCATCATCTGTAGATTGGCTGGCCATGCAGTTGTTTGCCAGACAGCAACCCCCGAATCTGAATTGGCTGACTGCAAAACATACCGCCCGCCAAGCGAACATTGCAACCTCGCATCGATAAGTCTCTCTGCGACTTGAAGTGATTGGCTCGGTTCTACCTTGAGCTGTTCCGTCAATGAATCTAGTAACATCAGGTTGCCGCGCGTTGTCTGGGCCGCGCGCCGAAACCAGTAGGTGTTGAACCAAGCCGACAGCTTACTCTTTTCGAGATCTCGAATCTTCAAGCGACCTTGGGCGACATCATCGGCTGGTACAGGCCTCAAATGCATAGCACAATTCTCAAGTATCGAACGATCGAAAGAAAGCACGCTAAATCCGCCAGCTTGCCATCTCCAAAGCCCAATCAACAAACGTGAGAATCCTAAGGCATCAGGCGGCCCGCCCCCCAACCCAAGTGGCAATCGATCCAAATACCCAGGTCTTGGCCATCCTCCTAAGTATGCCGGCAACGACTGAAGCGTGCGAAGTGTTGCCAATAACCCCTTGGTCTCTCCAGGGACCGGCGGCACCATATCTTTCAGGCCTGCGAACATAACATGGTCTGGAGAAAAAGAACGAGCGGTACCTTGCCCTGCCAAATGGACTTGGCAATTGATAACATCATCTGGGGGAAGCTGAATTTCGGTCCGGACGGGTGGAGCCAAAAATTGCGACAGCCACCCATATTTTTCTTGGCCAAGCGGTGCTACATATGCTTCGATCGCAATGCGTTCCATCTTCTCGGAAGGCTCTCCCGAAAATCGTCGTACCCCTACCATTAACGGATCTGTCTGCTGCCATTGCGTTGCATAAAACGAAGCTTGATCACGGTAATTCCTCGCCTCTTCTTCGGAACATTCTGATATCTCCACGTCTGCAATGGGGAGGAAGCTTCCGCGTTTCCCACGCAAGGAATCGTTCCAATTCCCCTCATACGCCAAGGTCTGAGAACCATCCGCTCGAACCTGAAAGGTCTCGGGAAGATAGCCGTCTTCGATAAGCTCTGGAATGCTGGGGGGCGACTTGTC